>JANQQW010000207.1 GCA_028284885.1 Planctomycetaceae bacterium | reverse complement strand
GCCAAATCTGCGACAGCATCCTCGCGGAACGGTACGACTGGCCCGTCGAAACGCCGACGCACGGCTGCTTCACGTCGGACGGCCGTACCTGCCCCACGGCGACCCGCCTGGAGGGGCTGCTCGCCGCGCTGGAGTTCCTGCCGCCCGAGGACGCCGAACGCCGGGCCCGCGTCCGCGAGGCGTGCGACGCCGGCGTCCACTTCCTCGGCCGCTCGCAGATCACCGTCTCGCTGCTCGCCGGGGCGATCCCTCGGGCCGTTCTCCGACTGGCGCCCGGCCACCCGCTCTACACCCCGGCGTTCAACCGCCGCTCGACGGAGATTCGCGTCGACTACGTCCAGCACGCCCTCAGCGCCTTGATGGCTCACGCCGCTCTCGAGGAGACGAATCGGTGAACGACGACCGAACCACCCGTCCTTCCGGCCGACGACTGGAGTCCGCGTTCGCCGGGCTGTTCGCCTCCGGGCTGCTGCTCGCCGTGACGGCCCCCGTCGTCCTGAACTGGGCCGACGACCCGCCGGACGGGTTCCCGTTCTCGTACTACCCGATGTTCTCCAAGGTCCGCGGCGAGACCGTCCACGTGAACCACGTCGTCGGGCTCGACGGCCGGATGCGGCCACACCTGCTCCGGCACGCAGACGTCGCGACCGGCGGGATGAACCAGGTCCGTCGCAACCTCAACCGGGCCGTCCGCTGCGGCCGCGCGTTCGAGGTCTGTGAACGGGTCGCCGAACGGATCGCCACGTCGGGCAAGAAACGGCACCGCGACCTCGTGAACGTCGCCGTCGTCCGTTCGACGTACCGGCTCGACGACTTCATGGCGGGCGACCGACAACCGGAGAACGTGCGGGTCGTCTTCGGCCTGCCGGTGGAAAGGACGAACCGATGAGTCCGCGCGTCGTTCTCGACTGGTTCTGGCAGCCGCGTCGCGCGGACGGCCTCGCCGCCATCCGCATCGTCCTCGGCGGCTACGGGCTGTTCTACCTGGAGTCCCGGTACAAGCTGCTGTCGCGCACGGCCGAACTGCCGAGCGACCTGTTTCGTCCGGTCGGCTTGGCCCGACTGCTGTCCGTGCCGCTCCCGCCCGAGGTCGTCGGCTGGCTGATCGCCGCGGCCGTCGTCCTGAACGTCGCCTTCCTGCTGGGGGCCGCGTTCCGGGTGACCGGGCCGGCGTTCGCCCTCTTGATGATGTTCCTGCTGAGCTACCGCAACTCGTTCGGGATGGTGCACCACTCGCACAACCTGTTCGCGCTGCACCTGCTCGTCGTCGGCGTCTCGCACGCCGCGGACTCCCTCTCGCTCGACCGACTGTTCGGCTCGCGCCGAAGCTCGACCGTGCCCGCGACCGACTGGCGGTACGGCTGGCCGGTCGCCCTCGTGATGTCCGTCACGGCGATGGTCTACTTCCTCGCCGGCGTGGCGAAGGTCCTGGGGCCGGCCGGGTGGGGCTGGGCGTCCGGCGAGGTCGTCCGGTCGCAGGTGGCCGTCAACCTGGTCCGCAAGCACCTGTTCGGCGAGGCGAGCTCGCCGCTCGGCGAGATGCTGTACCCTTACGTCGCGGTATTCACGTTCGTCGGCGTGATGACACTCGTGGTCGAGATCGGGGCGCCGCTGTTCCTCGTGAACCGCCGCCTGCTCGCCGGGTGGGCGATCGCCACGTTCGGCATGCACTACGGCATCGCCTGGATCATGGGGATCCACTTCGACTACCAGATGAGCGGCGCGATGTTCGCCGCCTACGTCCCCTGGTCTCCCCTCTTCGACCACCTCCGCACCACCACCACCCGCCTCACCCACTGGTCCCCCCTCCGCAACGCCCTCGGCCACCGCGCAGAGGCCTCGTAGCGCCCTGCGGCTCATCAGTCTAGATCGCCTCCGATCCCTCCCGTAGGGTGGGCTCTGCCCACCACACCGCGGATTGAACGTCAAACACTCGGGCTGGTGGGCGAAGCCCACCCTACGTCTGCGGATCAACGGTCTCGTCCCGTAGCGTGGGCTCTGCCCACCACGCGGAAACGCGGGTTCGACTTGGTCGAGAGTCTTGTAGGGTGGGCTTTGCCCACCACGCTGCAGATCGGACGTCCAATCCCGGGTCTGGTCGGCGGAACCCTACGGAGGAGGCGATGGCCGACTACCGCCGCTCACGCATCGAGGGTGGGACGTACTTCTTCACCGTCGTCACGCACGGACGGAGCCCACTGTTTGCGGACGTGTCGGCTCGGGAGCTCCTCGGCGACAAACTGCGCGAGTGTCGGGAAGCGTGGCCGTTCGAGATCGATGCGATCGTGTTGCTCCCAGATCACCTCCACGCGATCTGGACGTTGCCGCGCGGCGACTCCGACTACGGCCAGCGGTGGGCGTGGATCAAGAAGGAGTTCACGAAGGCCTGGCTCGCGGCCGGGGGAGCCGAACAACCGGTCTCCGAGGTTCGCCGGGATCGTGGTGACCGCGGCGTCTGGCAGCCGCGGTTCTGGGAACACGCCGTCGAGGACGAGCACGACTTCGACCGCCACTTCGACTACGTGCACTACAACCCCGTGAAGCACGGGTTGGCCTCGTCTCCCGCAGACTGGCCGCACTCCTCGTTTCGTCGTTGGGTGGCGCGTGGCGTGTACGACGAGCACTGGGGCCGCACGGCCCTCACGTTCGACGACCTCGCCGCAACCGCCGGAGAACCGTAGGGTGGGTTCTGGCCACCATGCCGAACTTTGGACGTCGAACAACGGGGCTGGTGGGCAAAGCCCACCCTACTTCACTGGGACATCGGAATCGCGTGTGCGGATCCCGCAAAGAGGGAATTGGCGATCCTGGCCGCAACGGACACCGATTGAGGCGTTTCAGGACGTTGGTGCTGGCGGCGGGGTGGCCGGGTTTGGACCAGCGTGAATACCCGGTGCGTGGCCGGACGGTGGGGTGACATCGCCTGCTCGCGTCGCTGCTCGGGCACGGTACGCCGGTGGCCGGGGAAGCGCGGCGGATTGCCGTGATCCGGACGACGGGTGGGTTCGTTTCGGGACCTGAGACGGCCGTCGGGTCGTCGCGACTCGCCACCCCCCTGTTCGGTTCGACGATGACGATCACCAACTCCCGCTCGCTGTTCCCGGCCCTGTTGTTCGCTCTCTTCCTCGCCACGGGTTGTGGTGGATCCGAGGAGGGCGAACAGCCGAAGAGTGGGGACGGTCGGGTCGACCACGGCGCGATCGTCCAACCGCGGTCCCCGGGCGTCGCGGTCGAGGTCACCGGTCTCGGCGGCCGAGGTGACAGGGCGATCTGGGACGAGGCGGGCGACGGCTACCGACTCTCCCACCTCGGAGCGGCCGGCGACGGGGTGAACTACGAACTGTTCTACGCCGGAACCACGGACGCCGGCGACAAGTACGTCTTCGACGTCTTCGTCGGCGAGTCGAAGCAGACCAAGGAGATCGTCTACGCCGGCAAGGAAGTCGAGGTCCCGGTGACCGACAAGGTGAAGATCCTCCTCCGACCCGGCAGCTGACCCGTAGAGGTCTCCCGCAGTGTCGGGACGCGACCAACTCGGGGCAACCCGTTCAGAACTGCCGCAGGAAGCGGACGTCGTTCTCGTAGAAGCGGCGGATGTCGGTGACCTCGTGGCGTCGCATGCAGAAGCGTTCGATGCCGAGGCCGAAGGCGAAGCCCTGGACCTCCTCCGGGTCGTAGCCGACCGCCTTGAAGACGTTCGGATCGACCATGCCGGCCCCGCCGACCTCGATCCAGTCGTCCCCCCACAGCATGTCGACCTCGACCGACGGCTCCGTGAATGGGAAGAAGGACGGGCGGAAGCGGACCGTGACCTCCTCGCCGAGGTACGCCTTGGCGAACAGGTGCAGCACGGTCTTCAGCTGGGCCATCGTCACGTCCTCGCCCACCATCAGGCCCTCCATCTGGTGGAACATGCAGGAGTGCGTCGCGTCGATGGTGTCCGGCCGGTAGACGCGGCCGAGCGAGACGATGCGGATGGGGGGCTTCGTCTTCTCCATCTCGCGAATCTGCACGGTCGAGGTCTGGCTGCGGAGGAGCAGCGGGCCGCCCGCCCAGGACCTGGCGGTGGCGAGGTAGAAGTTGTCGAGCGGATCGCGGGCGGGGTGGGCCTCGGGGATGTTGAGGGCGACGAAGTTGTGCCGTTCGTCCTCGATCTCCGGCCCCTCGACGGCGGTGAAGCCGAAGCGGCCCATGATGTCCTTGAACTCCCGCATCGTCTGCGTGACGGGGTGCAGCCCGCCGGTGGAGAAGGGGGTGCCGGGCAGGGTGACGTCGATGGCGGTGGCGGTGGCCTTCGGCTTCGCGAGCAGGGCCTTCCTAGCCTCGAGTGCCTCGTTGACACGGGTCTTGACGTCGTTGAAGGCCTTGCCGACCTCGCGGCGGACCTCGGCGGCGACCTGTCCGACGAGCTTCTGGAGGTCCTTGAGCCGGCCCCCCTTCTTGCCGAGGAACGTGATGCGGGACTGCTCAAGCGACTGTTCGTCGCCGGCGTTCTCGATCGCCTCGAGGGCCTCGCGTTCGTACTCGGAGAAGGCCTGGATGGGGTCCATGGTTCGGGCCGTCCTCGTCGTGTCGGTGTGGATGTGAAACGAGCCCGACCTCACGGGGAAGCCGGGCTCGGGAGCGCCATGGTGGTGCGTCGAGTTGTCAGGCAGCGGCCGCTTGGGAGAGCCCTTCCTTCGCGATCGCGACGATCTCCGTGAAGACGCCCGGATCGTGGATGGCGATCTCGCTGAGCATCTTGCGGTTGAGGGCGACGTTCGCCACGGAGAGCCCGTGGATGAACTCGGAGTACCGCAGTCCGTGTTCCATCAGGGCGCCGGAGATGCGGGTGATCCAGAGGCGGCGGAAGTCGCGTTTGCGGGTCTTGCGGTCCCGCGTGGCGTAGGCTCGCGACCGGACGATCGTCTCTTTGACGGTCCGCAGCAGTTTGCCGCGGCCGCCGCGGTTGCCGCGGGCCTCTTTGAAGAGACGCTTCTTGGCACGCCGTCGTGCCGCTCCCTTGGTGACTCTCATGGCTGACCTCGTCGGGCGGCTTCGTCCGCCTCGTCAACGATTGCGATGTTCGCTCGGTACGGTGGAATCAGAGACAGGGGCGGAGGGCTTCGACGATGTTCTTCGCCTCTTTGCCGGTGACAATTCCGTCCTGCCGGAGTTGCCGCTTCCGCTTGGCGCTCTTGCTCTGCAACTTGTGTCCACGAAAGGCGCTACGGTGCTTGGCCTTGCCGGAACCGGTGACCTTGAACCGCTTCTTCATGCCCTTGTGGGTTTTCTGCTTCGGCATCGTCTCGTCCCCGGTTCGGTGAACGACGGGAGTCGTCCTCGCGCGGTCTGTGCGCGGTGCCAGTAGCGTGGGAAGTCCGAGAGTGTAGCAGAACGACACGCGACGATCCAGCGACCGAGGCTCAGGCGGCGTCGGTTTCGCCAGCCGCCGCGTCCGTTCCGTCCGTTGCGGATTCGTCGTTCTCGGCCATCAGTCGGGCGACGAGGTCCTTCGGCCGTTCGATCGTCTCCTCTAGCCGAATGGCCTTGTGCCCCTTCAGGACGCCCGGCTTCGCTCGGAACATCGGCCGGTCCTCGACCCGGATCTCCATGCCGAGGTTCTGGTCGTGGTCGGTGACGAGCACGTCCCCGACGGCGAGGCCGGCGAGCTCGCCGGCCGTGATCGTGGTGCGGGCCAGCTCGGCAGTGATCTGGACGGCCGCCCGGGAGACGCCCGCCTCCAGGTTGAGCCGTTGCTCCTTCGACGCCGTCCGCTTCGTGTACCGGGACCACGTGTCGGAGGTCAGCTTGCTCGTCAGCGGCTCGATCGCGTTGAACGGCAGGCAGAAGTTCATGATGCCCCGGCTCTCGTTCAGCGTGATCTCGAAGCTGACGAGGACCACGACCTCCGTCGGCGGCACGATCTGCACGAGTTGGGGGTTGCTCTCGACCTTGGCGACACGCAGCCCCAGCTGGGCGATGTTCGACCACGCGGACTCGAGCCCCCGCAGGGCGGCACCGGTGATGCGGGACACGAGGTTCGTCTCGATCTCGGTCAACGGCCGGGCGGGGGCCTTGGCCCGGCCGTCCTTCCCGCCGCCCAGCAGCCGGTCGAGGATGGGGAACACGATGCCCGGGTTCACGTCGAGGATGAGGTACCCCTCGAGCACGTCGCTCTCGAGCATGTTGAAGCAGGTGGGGTTCTCCAGGCTGAAGACGAACTCGCTGTAGGTCAGCTGGTCGACGCTGATCAGCTTGCACTCGACGATGGTCCGCAGCATGCCGCTGAGGGCTGCCCCGAACTCCCGGCTGAACCCCTCGTGCAGGGCCTGGAAGGCCCGCATCTGCTCCTTGCTGACCCGTTCCGGCCGCTTGAAGTCGTAGATGCTGATCGGGGCGTCGAACCCGCCGAGGTCGGCCGCCGTCAGCGGGGCGTGCGCCGTGGCCGCACCGTCCCCGTCACCCCCGCCGTCGAGGGCGGCGAGCAGGGACTCGACTTCGCTTTGGCTGAGGACGTCGGCCATTGGCGGGGAGCCGTCAGCTCTCAGCTCTCAGCTGTCAACTCTCGGGTTGACCGCTGACCGCTGATTGCCGACCGCCTCTTCACTTGGTCTGTCCACTTCCGTGGACCACGTACTTGTAACTCGTCAGTTCTCGAAGGCCGCAGGGGCCGCGGGCGTGGAAACGGTCCGTGCTGATACCGATCTCGGCACCCAGACCGAACTCCTCGCCGTCGTTGAAGCGGGTGCTCGCGTTGACCATCACGGCGGCCGAGTCGACGGCGGCCGTGAACCGCTCCGACGCGGCGAGGTCGTTGGTCAAGATGGCGTCGGTGTGGTGCGAACCGTACTGCTCGACGTGGTCGATCGCCTGCTCGAGGTCGTCCACCACCCGGACCGAGAGGATCAGGTCGAGGTACTCGGTGTGGAAGTCCTCGTCGGTCGCGGGCTTCACGTCCGGCAGGATCTCGCGGGTTCGTTCGCAGCCGCGGAGTTCGCAGCCGGCCGCGGCGTACTCCTTCGCCACGCGCGGCAGGAACGTCCCGGCCACCTCGCGGTGAACGAGCAGCGTCTCGGTCGCGTTGCAGACGCCCGTCCGTTGGCACTTCGCGTTCACGGCGATCGCGACCGCCATGTCGAGGTCGGCGGCCCGGTCGACGTAGACGTGGCAGATGCCGTCGAAGTGCTTGATGACGGGCATCGTCGCCTCGGCGGCCACCCGTTCGATGAGCCCCTTGCCGCCGCGAGGGATCGTGACGTCGATCAGGTCGCTGAGCCCGAGGAACTCGCCGACGGCCGCGCGGTCGGTCGTCGAGACGAGTTGCACGGCGTCACGCGGCAGTCCCGAGGCCTCGAGTTCGTCGGCGAGCAGGGCGTGCAGGGCCGTGTTCGAGTGGAACGCCTCCTTGCCGCCCCGCAGGACGACGGCGTTCCCGCTCTTCACGCACAGGGCGGCGGCGTCCGCCGTCACGTTGGGCCGCGACTCGTAGATGAAGAAGACGACGCCCAACGGCACGCCCACCTTGTTCACCACGAGGCCGTTCGGCCGAATCGTGCTCTCGCGAACGGAGCCGACCGGGTCGGGCAGCAACGCGACCTGTTCGAGCGCCGCGGCGATCGACTCGAGTCGGTCGTCGGTCAGTCGTAGGCGGTCCACCTGGGCGTCGGTCAGTCCGAAGTCCGGGGCGGCCGCGAGGTCCTTCTCGTTCGCGGCGGCGAGCTCGGCCTTCTTCGCGTGGATCGCGGTCGCAGCCCGGCGGAGCCAGTCGATCTTCACCTGCCCCTTCACGACGGCGAGATCACGGGCGGCCCGACGGGCCCGTTCGGCGGTTTCGCGGCAGTAGTCGGCGAGTTCGGACATGCGTGCGGTGCAGGGCAAGAGAACGGAAAGACGGCCTCCTGCCAGTCTGGGAATTCCGCGGAAGTATCGGACGAACCCGAGATCGCGTCAACGTGGGTCGTAAGTCGTTGTCGTGCATCCTCTTGCCGCGTGTCAGCGACTGTTGTCGCGGCGTCGCCCTGAGCATGGTGGCCAAACCGTCGAGTACTTGGCGAACGAACGGACCTCCAAGCTCATCTCGAGAACGCGAGTGATACGCAAGTCCGAGAGAAACCACTCGGCATCGACTTCGAGCAGGAATCCCGCGCTCTGCCTGAAGGGCCAGTTCTCGACGTCGAAGAAGTCGAGGAACTCCGGGTCGTGAACCTCGATGCAGAACGACGGATCGTCGGAGTCCACCAGCCGAAGGCACCGTCCTTCGACGACCAAGTGCCCGTAGGTGAACCAGCCGACGACCTCTTGGCCGGGAGGCAACTTGGCGAGGTCACTCGGACACCACGTCATCATGGCGACTTGCCGATGCGGTAGAGCGCGGCGGACGTGCGGAGGTAGATCGTCCCGTCGTCGATCGCGGGGCTGGCGAGCGTGCGTTCGCCGAGGTCGTTCTCGGCGAGGAGCTCGAACGTCTTCGCCGCCTTCACGACGGTCGTCTTGCCCGCCTCGTCGGTGAAGTAGACGCGTGGCGTGCCGGTCGTCACGGCGATCGTCGAGGCGGAGAAGTTGCCGCCGATCCGTTCCTGCCAGTGGACCTCGCCGGTCTTCGCGTCGGCACAGGTGGCGATGCCGCGGTCGCTGACGACGTAGACCTCGTCCCCGACGACGACCGGGGAGGGCGTGTGCGGCGCGCCCCGCTGGAAGCTCCACTTCAGGTGCGTGTCGGTCACGTCGCCGGAGCCGGTCGGGTCGATCGCGAGGAAGCTCGGCCGGTCGTAGCTGGTGGCGAGGAACACGAGGCCGTGGGCGACGACCGGCTTGGGGATGACCGAGTACCCGTCGTACCGCACGTACCAGAGAACGCTGCCGTCGGCCGGGTCGTACGCCTCGACCTGCCCGGCGGCCGGGCTGACGATCTGCGTCTTCCCGTCGACCTCGAGCACGGCGGCGGTCGCGAAGGAGAACGGCTTCCCCTCGACGGCCCGCCGTTCCTTCCTCCAGACGATCTCGCCCGTCTTCTGGCTCATGGCGACGACGAACTGCGTGTTGCCGCCGTCGCAGTTGACGAACAAGTTCTCGCCGACGAGCACGGGCGTCGGCCCGCTGCCGTGGACGTGCTTGTACTTCAGCTCGTTGTTCCGCCAGACGACCTTGCCGTCGAGTTCGAGGCAGGCGGTCCCCTGGTTGCCGAAGTGGACGAACAGCCGCACGCCGTCGGTGACCGGGGTGGGGCTGGCGTAGGAGTTCTTCGGGTGGATGCGGCCGGCGGTCTCGGCCGTCTGCTCGAAGACCTCGACGTTCCAGACGACCTTGCCGGACTTGGCGTCGAGGCAGAGGACACGCAGCGAGCGGGCGTTCCCCTCGGCCTCCTCGGGCGGCACGGCCGCGGTCAGATAGACCCGTCCCTCCAGCAGGACAGGCGACGACCATCCCTCGCCCGCGAGCTCCGTCCGCCAGACGACGTTCTTCTCCGGCCCCCACTCGACCGGAACGTCCTTCGCGGCCGACGTGCCGTCCCCGTCCGGCCCGCGGAAGCGAGGCCAGTCACCGGCGTGGGTGGTGCCGCAGACGACGACGAGAAGAATGGCGGCTCGGATCATTGGGGGTGCCGGTTGGAAGGGAGGGCGGGGTTTCGTACGACGGATTGGAAGTCCGTCCTACGTTCTCGACTCTCGACCCGGTCACTCCGGATCGACGATCTCGGTGATCTCGTACTCGACGGTCCCGTTCGGGAGATCGATCTCGGCCTTCTCGCCGACCTTCTTGCCGAGGAGGCCGTCGGCGATGGGGCTGCTGGTGAGGATCTTCATGACCTCGCCCTCGTAGTCCTCCTCGCCGGGGCCGACGAGTTCGTACTGCTCCTCCATGCCGTCGTCGAGGTCCTTGACGGTGATCTTCGAGCCGAACCCGACGACACCCTTGGGCATGTCGCTGGCGTCGACGATCTTGCAGCTGGCTAGCTGGCTCTTCAGCTGGTTGATCTTGGCCTGGATCATGCCCTGCTGCTCACGTTGGCCGTGGTACTCGGCGTTCTCGCTGAGGTCCCCCTCCTCGCGGGCCTCCTTGACCTTCTCGGCGACCTCGGCGAGCTGGTCCTCGAGCTCGGCGATCTCGGCCTTCTTCTTGTCCCAGCCGGCGCGGGAAATGGGCTGCAGGTCCACGAAACGTCTCCTTCACGGTCGGCCCGGCCGCCGCGGGCAGGCGGCTTTCGGCGGGGCACAAAAGAAGCACGGGGCACGGCACCCGGCCGCGACCCGTGCAGAGTCTTCATCCCGAATTGATATCGACTGACGGCCCGGTTGTCCACGCGGGCGTTCAGTCCTCGTCAGCCCGGGGCTCCCTCGTGAAGTACAGCAGGAGCAGACCGGGGACGAGGACGAGCAGCCACTCGGTCCGTGTCCAGGCCAGTGGCATGCCGGCGACGAGGTCGATCACGAGCAGGGCGACCGCCATCCCGACCGACGTCCAGGCCAGCACGCGGACCAGCCCTCGACGGCCGGGGACGTCCCCCGACGCGTACAGGTAGACCACGCCGCGGAAGACGTAGAGCAGCGACAGCGAACGGGCCAGGTACTCGACGACCGGTTCGGTCGGCAGCGCCCCGAGGCCGAGGGCGCGGTGCACGGAGTCCATCGCCGACGACGGCAGGACCACGGCGACCGCCGCCAGGCAGTCGACGACGCCGACCAGTCGCAGCAGGCCGACGACGGCGTCGTCGTTCGGGCGTCCCGCGTTCACGGATCACCCGGGCGGGCGTCGAGTCCGGCGGGACCGAGGGCGACTCGCATGGCGACGTCGTCCGGAACGGGAACCGAGCAGCGACGCGCAGCGGTTCGGCCCGCCACGCACCGGAGGGGACGACAGTCGGTCAGCGGTCCTTGCGGTGACGAATCTTCGAGCGCATCCGACGCTTCTTCCGACCCAACTTCCGCCGACCCTTGCCAGACTTCTTCGTTCCCATTCCGGGCAACTCCTCTCGTTGTTTCGGTTTCGATCAACGAACTGCGCGAATCGTCAATGATATCAGCGTCCCGTCCGACCGGCAATCGACCGCGGCAGCCGTTGGGGACGTCCGAGAGCTGTGGTGATCCCACCTCCGAGCAACGCAACGACCAGGCCCCCTCTCCCCCGCAGCGAAGTCGACACCGTTGGACCACTCAATGCGGGGGCGAGGGGGCCAGAGGAAGGACACGTTCGCCACTTGACGTGAGTAACGTCCCTCTTGGGAGCCATTTCGACGGTCCGCTACGGTTCCTCCGGTAGGCCGCCGAACTGGCGAATGGCCTCGTACACCACCGTGTTCACCGTGCTCGCGAGGTTCAGACTGCGTACCTCGGACCGCATCGGCAGCCGCAGGTTGCGTGACGGGTCGGCCTCGAGGATCGCGTTCGGCAGTCCGCGGGACTCGCTGCCGAACACCAGGACGTCGCCCGGCTCGAAACTGGCGTCCCACACCAGTCGTTCGGCCTTCTTCGTCAGGCACCAGGTGTTGCGGGCGGTCGCGGTCTGCCGCTGGGCCTCCTCGAAGGAATCGACCGCCTCCCAGTCGAGCAGCGGCCAGTAGTCCATGCCGGCCCGCCGCAGGTGGCGGGCGTCGAGCGCGAACCCGAGCGGCCGGACGAGCCACAGTTTCGCCCCGACCGCCACGCATGTGCGGCCGACGTTGCCGGTGTTCTGCGGAATCTCCGGCTGGTGGAGGACGACGTGGAGCAACGGCACGGTTCGCTCGACGTTGAAGTTCGGCAACATGGCGGAAGCAGTCCACCTCGGTCCTTCGACCGGACCCACTCCCGGGTGAGAGACGGAGTTTGCTTCTCCTCGGCAGGCGAGTCTATTGTAGAGTGGAGAATCCAGCGATTTCCGCGAGTTTCCTCCCCGGACGAGTTGCGCACGATGGCCCACGAGTACCTCCCCCTCGAAGAGGCAGCCGCCTTCCTCGGCCTGACCGCCGACGAGGTGAAAGGACTCCGCGAGAGCGGTGACCTCCGTGGGTTCGCGGACAAGGGGAACTGGAAGTTCCGGAAGGACCACCTCGAGGAGTACCAGCAGTCCCGGGCCGGTGCCGAGTCGGACGGTCCTCTGTTCAACGAGTCCGGCCCCGGCGCGAGCGACCTGTTTCGCATCGGTGGAGGGGAAGCAGACGCCCCGGCCTCGGACGAGACCGGTCGTCAGGCGATTCCGGGAGTGGACCTGACCGACGACGGCGACTTCGACTTCGGCGGGACGGCCGAGTTCGCGGAGCCGGCGAACACCGAGCCGCCGAAGCCCAAGGCACCGCCCACGCCGCGTGACGACGACGGCGACTTCCTCGTCGAGGAGTTCGAGGTACCCGAGACGGAGCCCTCGTCCAACGAGACGGCGAAGCGACCTCTGCCGGACCCGCTCGCGACCGCGGACGGCACGGCCGACCTGTCGGAGGAGGCGAAGGCGGTGAAGCCGGGCGGCGGCAGCACCGGCAAGCTGGAGCGGCCCGACGTCGATGTCGATCCCGGCGAGCCCCGCACCGCGGAACCGGCCGCGGAACAGCAGGACGACCCGGGCGTGAACCTCGTGCCGGGCGACACGGACGCCGTTCCCGCCGAGCTGCACGAGCACGACAGCGGCATCATCCTCGCCGACACCGACAGCGGGCTCGCGCTCGGGACGTCGGACGTGCTCTCGCCTGAGAGTGGCGTCGATCTCGTCTCCGACAGCGAGCTTCTCTCCGGCAGCGACGCGCTCGACGACGTCGCGGCACCCGTGCTCGCGGAGGAGGACAGCCGCGTGGTCGTCGGTGCAGAGGCGATGTCCGGAACCGACTTCGGGGACAGCGACGTCTCCGCCCTCGCCTCGGGCGAGTCCGACGTGGACCTCGACGAGACGGGTGACAGCGGGATCGCGTTGGACGTCGGCGACGAGAGCGGCATCGCCCTCGACACGGGCGACAGCGGCATCGCCCTCGACTTCGCGGGCGAGGAGAGCGGCATTGCCCTCGACACCGGCGACAGCGGAATCGCCCTCGATCTCGACACCGGGAGTGCTCTCGACGCGGGCGACAGTGGGATCGCGCTGGACACGGGCGACAGCGGCATTGCCCTCGACTTCGCGGGCGACGAGAGTGGCATCGCCCTCGACGCCGGTGACAGCGGGATCGCGCTCGACGTCGGCGGGGACAGCGGCATCGCCCTCGACGCGGGCGACAGCGGCCTCGCGCTCGACCTCGTGGACTCCGGGATTGACGGCGGCGGGGCGGTCGACGGTACTCAACGGATGCACGTCACGGCCGACGACGCCCCGGCGGACTTCGCCGACTTCGACGAGGAGAGCGAGTCGGACGAGTCCGACGCGACCCAGAAGGTGCCGATCGGCGTGGTCGACTCGGAGTTCGACCTCGCCGAAGTCGGCGAGGAGGAATTCGAGAGCGGCGACGCGTTCGACGAGATCGACGACGACGTCGCAGACGAGTTGGAGGAGATCGACGAGCTCGACGAGTTCGACGAGGAGGAGGACGAGTTCGCCGAGGTCGGGGCCGGGCTCGACGAGGACCCGTTCGAGGACGACGAGTTCGACGAGCCGGTCGCCAAGAAGGCTCCCTCCGGACCACAGTGGGGAGCCGTCCCGATGGTCGGCTTGACGATGTGTACGCTGGTCATGCTCGCGAGCGCCGCGATGACCTGGCAGTCGATGCGGGTGATGTGGACCGGGGCCGTCGCCGAGGCCGACCGGACCGTGTTCGACAAGACCGTCGACCAGATGACCGACCTGATTCCCTGACGGGCGAGGCGGGCACGGCGCGACGAACGACCGCTGCGGTAAGTCGGCTGCGCGGCTTCGGCGTCAGCTCGGGCGCGGCGTCGATGCGGCCGGACGGCTGGGGCTGGAGTTCTCCGGCCGACGGATGTCGTCGATCGCGTCCTGCTTCTCCTTCTCCTTGTCCCTCGACGAGTAGACGCCGATGAAGATCGACGCGCCGACGACGACGGTGATCAGCGCGAAGAAGATGGAGATGGCGGCCTTCTTGCTGAGGTCCAACCCGAACATCTTCTCGCCGATGAGGATGTCCTCGCCGACGGGATGACGACTGGTCGCACTGCTGCCCCCGCGTGAGGTGTCGCCCGAGCGGACCGAGAGTCGCGGCGAGGAGGCGGTGATCAGCGTGAGCGACTTGAGGTCCTTGCCGATCTCGAGTCGGGACTTGCAGTGGATGCACTTGCCCCGTTGTCCGGCGTGTTCCGGCTTGAGCGGGAGCACGCGCCCGCAGGCCGGGCACTTCACCTTGCCATAGGTGCCCTTCGACCGCTTCTTGCTGCTGCCGCCTCCGCCCCGAGTCACCTTGGGGGGCATCTTGGCCCCGTTGGTGGAGCCGTCGAAGTCGTCGAAGTCGTCGAACTCGTCCTCCGTCGGCTCGGGAGCCGTGGTGCGAGTCGAACGCGACGGGGGCGCTTTGCGGGCGGAACGTCGTGCCTTGCCGGTACCCGTCCGAGGCGGCCCTCCGTTCGTCGCCGCGGACGAGCCACGGGCCGCGGCCAACACGGCCTCGGCGAAGGCAACGCACGAGGGGAACCGGTCTTCAACGCTCTTCGAGAGTCCCTTGAGGACCGTCGTCGAGACCCCGGCCGGGATGCTCTCGACGACCGAGTGCGGCGGCGACGGCGTCCGGTTCG
This sequence comes from Planctomycetaceae bacterium, assembly GCA_028284885.1. Lineage (GTDB taxonomy): Bacteria > Planctomycetota > Planctomycetia > Planctomycetales > Planctomycetaceae > JANQQW01. The sequence continues at coordinate 19,306 of JANQQW010000207.1, read as the reverse complement.
TCTGGTTGACCATCGTCGCCGAGGCGGTCGGGCCCTCCATCGGGCAGGTCCCGGTGAGCACCTCGTAGACCGTCATGGCCAGCGAGTACTGGTCGACCGCCGCGGTCGCCGGTTCGCCCATGACGAGTTCCGGGGCGACGTAGTTCGGCGTGCCGACGAGGAACCCGGCGGCCGTCAGCGAGTTCGAGGCCCGGTCCTCCTCGTGGGCGCTCAGCACCTTGGCGAGGCCGAAGTCGCTGAGGAACGGGTTGCCGTGCCGGTCGAAAAGGATGTTCGCCGGCTTCACGTCCCGGTGGATGTACTGCTGGCCGTGCATGAAGTCGAGGGCCTTGGCGACCTCGACGAGCCAGTCGCCCAGCGACTCCGCCGGCATCGGCTTCCGACGACCGTCGCTCCCGACCATGCGGTCCTTCAGCGACCCGCCGGAGAGGTACTGCATCACGACGTACGGGACGCTCTCCCCGTCGTCGTCCACGTGGTTGCCGGTGTCGATGATGCTGACGACGTGCGGGTGGCTGAGCCGCACCATCGAACGGATCTCGATCTTGAACCGCTCGACGAACTCCTCGTCGCGAAGGCTCTCCTCGGTGGGCACCTTCATGACCACCTCGGCGTCGAGATTGCGGTCTCGCGCCTTGTAGACGAGGCCCATGTTGCCTTCGCCGAGCAGACCGAGGATCTCGTACCGCTCGTTGGCGATCACCCGACCCTCGAAGTCGATCTTGTTGGCGACCAACGGATTGCTCCGGGGAGGCTCGGGCGGCAGGACGGATGGACGAGTCAGGCAGGGGAGTCGATGCTAACGCGCCGGCGGGACGGATGCATCCGACGATCCGTTGGCCCAACCGCAGACTGCCGGTCAGATGCTACCGCACCCCGCGAAACCGGGGAACTACCCGTAATGCGTGTTTTCGGTGAAGACACACGGGCGTCGACGACGTGTCGGAACTGGCTGCAGGACAAGAAGAACCGCTATACTCCGCGGCCGTCCGAGAACCCCTCGTCTCACGACCTCACGCAGCCTGCGAGACCGACCCGTTGGCCCTCTGGGACCGCCTCCGCGAGTTCGTTGCCGGTCCCGTTCGGCGAGCGGACGCCGACGCTCTCCAGTACCTGCAGCAGCCGTCCGGGCCCGACACGCGGACGATGGTGGTGCTGGTGACGATGGCCGTCGCCCTGGTCGTCCAGGAGTACGTCTTCCGCGGCTCCGACCTCGAAGGCTGGCTGAACGTGCTCGGCTCCGTCGCCCCGACGGCCGCGGAGGACCTCCGCAGCTGGACCCGGCTCGCCAAGAACCGCGAGATCGCCCGGCTCGTGCTGTGGGTCGCCGGGCAGTACGTCGGCTACGTCCTGATACCCGTCCCCGTGATCTGGTTCGTCCTGCGCGAACGGGTCGCGGACTACGGCGTCGCCACGCGGAACCCGTTCGAGGGGGCCGGGCTGTACCTGCTGATGTTCGCCGTCATGCTGCCGGTTGTCTGGTACTGCAGCACGACGGAGTCGTTCCAGTCGAAGTACCCGTTCTACCGGCTGCGGGCGGACGAGCCGTTGTGGCCGCGGTTCCTCGTCTGGGAGCTGCTGTACGCGCTGCAGTTCGTGGCGCTGGAGTTCTTCTTCCGCGGGTTCGTGCTACACGGGACGAAGCATCGCTTCGGTTCGATGGCGATCTTCGTCATGATGGTGCCTTACTGCATGATCCACTTCGGGAAGCCGATGGCCGAGAACTTCGGGGCGATCGCGGCCGGCGTCGTCCTCGGGTTCACCAGCTTGAAGACGCGGAGCATCTGGTTGGGGGCAGCCATCCACATCGCCGTCGCCTGGACGATGGACGCCCTCGCCGTCTACTGGCTCTACAAGTCAGGCTGACCAAGACTCACCACAACACACGGGGGCTCACCGTGGACCGCGTCAAACTCGCCGGCGGCATCGTCGCCGCCGTTCTCGCGCTGATCGTCATCGCCCAGAACTGGAAGGGGACGGAGATCTTCTTCCTGTTCGGCCACGTGACCTGGCCACTCTCCGTGGTGCTCCTGCTCACGTTCCTCCTCGGAGGAGGAAGCGGCTGGCTGCTCTCGTGGTGGCGGAGCGGGCGACGGTAGGCGGCTGGCGAGTCAGTCGTAGGGTGGGCTCTGCCCACCAGCCCCGACGTTCGGCGTCTGATCCGCGGCGTTGGTGGGCAGAGCCCACCCCTACTGGACCAGCTGTCGATGAATGTCAGGCAAGTAGCCCTGAGCGCAAGCGATGGGACTTCGGTTCCATCAGCGCGAAGTCCCATCGCTTGCGCTCCGGGCTACCTACCGAAGCCCGACGTTCTCCAGTAGTCGACGGGTACCACTGGCCTCTGGCCAGTGCTCGGTGGCAAAGGAAGGAGGCTTGCTCGACCGAATTCGCTCTGCGTTGCCAGTCGATCAAACCGACCAAGTGCAAGCTGGGAACGCTCCGCGTACTGGCGAGACGCCAGTGCCACCCCGTCGTCCAGCCTGTCGCGTTGGTGGGCGGAGCCCACCCTACACGCCGACGGGCTCGCCGCGGCCGGCACGCATCGCTTCCCACTCGTCCGGCTTGTAGAGGACCTCGCGGGCCTTGCTGCCGTTGTAGTCGCCGACGATGCCGTCCTCGGCCATGTAGTCGATCAGCCGGGCGGCGCGGCCGTAGCCGATGCCGAGGAACCGTTGCAGCCGGGAGACGCTGCCGGTCTGCTCGCGGATGACGACCTCGACCGCCTCGTCGTACAGTTCGTCCCGCTCGCCGGCGGACTCGCCGGACCCGCCGCCGGCCGCGGAGGGGAGGCTCGCCTTCGCGACCTCGTCGGAGTACTCCGGCTCGTAGTCCGAGTAGAAGTCGATGATCGCCTCGATTTCCTCGTCGGAGACGTAGGTCCCCTGGGCGCGGGTCAGGTTCGACGTGCCTGGGGCGAGGTACAGCATGTCGCCGCTGCCGAGCAGCTTGTCGGCCCCGTTCTCGTCGAGGACCACGCGGCTGTCCGTCTTGCTGGCGACCTGGAACGAGATGCGGGCCGGCAGGTTCGACTTGATGAGCCCGGTGATGACGTCGACCGACGGCTTCTGCGTGGCGAGCACGAGGTGGATGCCGACCGCTCGCGACTTCTGGGCGAGGCGGATGATGTGCCCCTCCACGTCCTTGCCGGAGGTCATCATCATGTCGGCCATCTCGTCGGCGACGATGACGATGTACGGCATGCGGTCCGGTACCGACTCGGCCTCCTCTTCGAGCTCCGAGACGCCCATTCGTTCGAGTCGCTGCTGCCGCGTGAGCTTGTTGTAGCCGTCGAGGTGGCGGACGCCGCAGCGGGCGAGCAGGTCGTACCGTTCCTCCATCTTGTCGACCGCCCAGGCGAGGACGGCCTCGGCCTTCTTCATGTCCGTGATGACCGGGTGCATGAGGTGCGGCACCCGCTTGTACGGGCTGAGCTCGACCATCTTCGGGTCGATCATCAGCATCTTCACGTCGTCCGGCGTCCGCGTGGCGAGGATCGACAGGATCAGCGTGTTGAGGCAGACCGACTTGCCCGTGCCGGTGCGGCCGGCGATCAGCAGGTGCGGCATCTTCGTCATGTCGACGACGAGCGGCGCGCCGCCGACGTCCTTGCCGAGGAACAGCGGGATCCGCTTCCGGTTCACCTCGTCGGACCGGGCCTCGATCAGTTCGCGGAGGCGGACCATCACCTGCTTCTCGTTCGGCACCTCGATGCCGACGGTGTTCTTGCCCGGAATGGGGGCGACGACCCGGACCGACGGCACGCGGAGGGCGATCGCGAGGTCGTCGGCGAGGGCCGTCACCTTGTTGAGCCGCAGGCCCGGTTCCAGGTCCAGCTCGAACTGCGTGATGACCGGGCCGGTGTCGACCTCGGAGACGCGGACGTTGAGGCCGAACTCCTTGAAGGTCCGCTCGAGCGTGGCCGCGGCGAGTTCGGCCTTCTTTGCGAGCAGTTCGTACGGGAAGTCCTCCGGCTCCTCGAGGATGTCGAGGTCCGGGAGTTCGTAGCTCGTCGTCGTCGCGTGCTCGCGGAGGTTCTCGGCGAGGGAGTCGCGTTCGTTCGTCACGCTGACCGGCGGGTTGATCCGCAGCGGCTGCCGTTCCGGTTCGGGCTCGGATTCGGGTTCGACATCCGGTTCGACCGAGTCGTCCGCCTCAACGTGGGACGGATTTCCAATCCGTCGATCAAACTCGGAAACGACGTCATCCGCTTCGTCCACTGCGGCTTCCTCGTCTACAGCAGTAGGAATGGACGGATTGGAAGCCCGTCCCACGGAGTCGTCGGCATCTGGCTCCGGCGTTGGTGCGCGGTAGCGGGCCGGCGGGCGGACGAGCTCGGCGGCCTTTCGGAACGGGACGAGGGGCAGGGTGACGACGCCGACGACCGGGCCGAGCCGGACGGCTTCGCCCGTCATCAACAGGCCGGAGACGAACAGCGTGACGGCGAGGACGGCGATGCCGGTCGGCTCGAACATCGGCTCCAGCAGGGCCACACCCATCGCGCCGACGTAGCCGCCGCTGCCGACGACCGGGCCTGTGGCGGTGGGGGCGACGTACAGCGTGCAGACGAGGCAGACCGCCGTCGCGGCGAACGTCCAGCCGAGCGCTCGCCAGAACTTGCGGTCGAGCTCGTGGCGGGAGAAGAGCCGCAGGTCGACGACGGCCATGGCGGCGAGCACGAAGTACGCACCGAGACCGAGACCGCTGCGAAGCGTGTGGGCGACCTTGGCACCGAGCGGGCCGCCGGGATTGGCGACGTGTTCCGGGACCGGGTGGACGACGCGGGCGGGGGCGTCCGCGGAGTCCGCACCGAGCAGCGACACGCCGACGAACACCGTGGCGGCCAGCAGGCCGAGTGCGAGCACGTCGGTGACGAGTCGGCGGAGGTCCACGGGAAACTCCATCTCGGGCGGGCGCGTGCGGCGAGCGCGGGACGACGTGGGGCCACTTCGTCCGGGCCAACCGGTGGGGCGATCGCAGGCGCTCCGTCGCGCCGGCCCGAGAACGTATCGCGCAGAACGCATGCGTGTCGGACCAACGCAACACCGGGCGTTGCGAAAACGCAACGCCCGGTGCGAATATGCCGATTCTGCAGCCGCGTCGGTCGCGCGGTCAGTCGAAGGAGCCCTGGTCGCCGTCGCCGATGGTGCCGAGGGCCTGGAGCACGGCGACGTTGGTGTTCTCGCTCATGAAGTGGACGGCCCCGTCACAGGCGAGGAACTGGGCCCCGCCGGTGTGGAAGCTGCTGAAGTTGCCGTCGGCGACGTTGATGCCGTTCATGGCGACCACCGGGTCGTCGGGTCCTGCACTGTCGGCCCAGACGCCGGGGACGTCGGGCGTGCTGGGGTCGCTGTCGTCGTCGATCGGGTCGGGTCCGGCCCAGCCGTTCCACATCTGCCGCGTCTCGCCGACGAGAGCCGTGTTCGACAGGCCGTCCGTGATGTCGCGGAACAGCCGACCGTTCTCGTTCGCGATGGGGTGGGTTTGTCCGGTGTTGTTGAGCGGGCCGTCGTCACCGCCGGAGGCCCCTTCCTCCACGCCCTTGTAGCACATCAGGTCTTCGGTCTGCGGGTTCGCGTTCGACGGGCAGGCGTAGATCGACAGCGGGCCCAAGACCTCCTGCGTCACCGTGTTGGGCGTCGCGCCACGCGGGTCGAGGGCCTCGTAGAGGTTCGCCTGTTCCATCTGGGCGAGGATGAACCCGGCCCAGGCCGACCGCTCGGTCGTGCCGGCGGGCAAGGCGTTGTAGATGTCGTGGTGGTTGTGCATCGCGATGCCGATCTGCTTCAGCTTGCTCTTGCAGTCGCTGCGGCGGGCCGCCTCGCGAGCCTGCTGAACGGCCGGGAGCAGTAGGGCGATCAGGATAGCGATGATGGCGATCACGACGAGCAGTTCGATCAGGGTGAACCCGGATCGCTGGCGGGGGGACTCGGAAGTCTTCATGGGTGGGCTTGTCGGCAGGATGAGGGTCGAAGGAGTGTCGTGCCGGTTACATGTGTTCCGGCTCAGTCGGGAACCCGTTCCGGGTCTTCGACGTTCGTCGGAATGATTCGACTCTTTCGGTTTTGCTCAGTTTCCCTGGCGCGGTGGTGGAGAGCCGTTGGTCGGGCCGCCGCGAATTCTCGGCCGCCGCGTTGCGAAGCTGGGCCGGCCCGACGACAATCCGCCCCGTCCCTCGCCGCGAGACCACTCATGCCCGCCAAGAATGTCCTCGGAACCGATCTTCAGACCTGCAGCGAGTCGCCCGTGACCGGTTGGTTCCGCGACGGCTGCTGCAACACGGGCCCCGGCGACATGGGGCTGCACCTGATCTGCGTCGAGGTGACCGAGGAGTTCCTCGAGTTCAGCGTGGAGCAGGGGAACGACCTCGTCACGCCGATGCCGATGTACGACTTCCCCGGCCTGAAGCCGGGCGACCGGTGGTGCGTCTGCGCCACGCGGTGGAAGGACGCCCTCGAGGCCGGCGTCGCCGCGCCGATCGTGCTGGAGTCGACGCACGTCTCGATGCTCGAGTTCGTCGATCTCGAGGAATTGCAGAAGTACGCAGTCGAGGTGTGAGCCGTCGTCACTCGCCGGCGATCTCGAACGCCCTTCGACGCAACTCCCACAGTGCGGAGGCGTGAAAGGCGACCGCGACGAAGCCGACGGCCATCAACACCCAGCCCCCGAACCCTTGGAACTGTTCGGGGCCAGACTGGTCAAAGTCGAGTGCGAGTCCTGTCAGGCACGCCAAGACACTGATTGCCAGCACGATGCCGGCTGTCGTCCTCGCCTGTGGGACGTCGAGGAATCGAGCGAGTCGGGCGACGAGAACGACCAGGGGGATGGCCGCCAACAGGGAAACGGCGTGGCCGATGCCGTCGTCCCAGAAGCCTCGGACGGCGAAACTCGTCTCGAGCCGCTGGCTCGCGAACAGCCACACGACCACCGGCGAGACGATGTTGAGGATGGCCAGCACACGTGTTCGCGATCGGGATGGTGTGCGGACGAGTAGGAGACGGCCCGCCAAACTCGACGAAGGCAGGATCAGGCACATCGAGTCGGCGAGGATCAGTAGTGGGCGGTGGAGGTCGTTCGAGAGCATGGCGAGGGGCCACCAGGTCGCGAACCACAGCGTCTCGATGCCGGACGTGACGAGGATCAGCGTCAACGCCCGGCCGACCCACCGCAGGCCCCGGCGTTCCGCGTCGGTGTACTCGCCGGGCTCCGGGGAATCGAGAACGACCTGGTTCGCGGCACCGCACACCGGGCAAGCGACGGACTCGCCCACGCGCGAACGGGGGACCGAGTAGCTCTCTCCGCACTCGCTGCAGACGACGCTGACGCTCATCGGCTCACGCGACCTCGCGAATCGCCGACCGCAGCTGCGAGATCGAGCCGACGTACCGCAGCAACGCGATGATGCCCACGACGAGCGGGATCAGTCCGAACAAGAGCGCAACCTCGCCGATCGCCGCCCCCAACATGCCGGTGAGGAACAGCAGCACGAACGTCGCGATCGCCAGGTACATCGACATCATCGCCCGGCTCGAAATCTTCGGACGGTCGATGAACTCCGCCGTCCGCGCCAGGAACAGCACGAACAACACGAGGCCCGCGATGATCATCAGGCCGGCGATCATCGTGAACGGCTGGGGGTCGTTCTGGAACGGTCGGTTGATCGCCGCGATCGTGGTGAGGATCGTGATCAGCGTGGCCAGCAGCTGCAGCACGAACGCCGTCGTGACCATCCCCTTCGCCTTGCTGCGGGTCGGCACCACGAGGCACAGCCCCATGCCGACCATGTGCAGGATCGGGACGACGAACCCGACCAGCCCCGTCACCACGAACAACGTGTCCAGCAGGAAGAACGACTGCGTGAACATCACCAGCATGATGTACATCACGCTGACGACGTAGATCGCGATCGACAGCATCACGAGCCCCAGCCCGTGTCCGACCGTCCGCAGCGAGTCCCGTTCCGGGTTCGTCAGGTCGGTCGTGTGAACGCTCGTCGCCGGGACGCGGTTCTCGGTTCCGCAGATCGGGCAGGGGAGCTGGCGTCCGGCCGCGGAGTCCGGGGCGGAGTAGGTCTCGCCGCAGCTGCGGCAGGTGAGGCTGATCGGCATGACGGGTCGCGTGGGGGAGAGCGGAGGTCGAACCCCACACTACACAGACGCCCAGCGAGAAGAAACGATCGCCCTCAACCGGCCGACGACGGCGTCTCGGCGACGGTCTCGGCGATCGCCTTGCGAAGGTCGAACAGCAGGCTGACGTGCAGGACTGCCAGTCCGACCGCGAGTACCACCACCGCGGTTCGACCTCCGACGAACGGGCCGTTGCCGATCGAGAGCAGGATCACGATACCGAGGACGACGCCCAGCACGTTGAACAACGTCCCCTTCGCCCCCGCGACGTGCCGACCGAGCAGGTGGCCCAGCCGCGACGCGAAGGCGTGGAACGGGAGCATCGAGAACGCCGTCCCGAGCAGCGACACCCGCACGAGCCCCTCCACGAGGTCGAGATCGACGCCGCTGAACAGCGAGACCGCCACGACGGCGAAGGCGAACGCCGTGGCGAGGCACTGAAGCGTGAACGCCGTGCGCGCCACTTCCCAAGGCGACGTCCTCCGCGGCACCTTCGTACAGAACCACAGACCAACGGACGTCACGACCGAGAAGGCGCCCGCTGCGACGATCCACGGAGGGCCGAACGGACCGTCGGACGGGACCCCCCGGAACAACACCGTTCCGACGGTCACGGCAACCAGCAGCAGGGCGAGTCCGCTCCCGGCCAGCAGCCACGCCAGACCGTGCTGGACGGCCACGAGTGTCCGCAGTTCGTCGGCGTTGAACGTGACCTGTTCCCGGGGCTCCGGCGGGATCTCGTTCTCGGTCCCGCAGATCGGACAGACGACCGTTCTCCGCCTCCAACCACGGAACCGGTCCAACTCTTCGCCGCAGGCGTGGCAGCGAATGGGCGCGCTCATTCAGAGCCCCATGTCACGAAGTCGGCTACGGACCCCGATGATGCCGGAGGCCGCACACGCCACGGTCACGCTGGCCACGACCAGGCAGAGCATGCTCAAGGGCCAGGAAGTCGTCAGGTACGGGACCACCATCGGGCCCGCCAACAGCAGGCACAACGCAAGGTAGAACGCACAAGTCGCACTTCGTTTCTCGGTCGACAGCCCGAGATGACCGGCCAGTCGTGAGACTCCCGTGACGATGGTGCAGAAGCCGATCGTCCACAGTACCAACGCCAGCGCCACCAAGAGCAGCGCCGTGAAGAGGCCGTCCGGCAACGGTCGTTCACCCAGGGCATCGAACCACGTCCACACCACGCTGCCACCCCACAGCAGCATGCCCAACGCGTTGAAGACCATTGACGCCAAGACCGCTCCACGGAGTCCCGGGACGGTACCGACGACGAGTTGCCACAGTCCGACCGCATGCAGGACCGGGAAGCCGGCCCACGTGAGCAGCAGGAGCGAACGGGTCGTCCACCCCGACGCGTCGAACGCACCGACCACGACGCTGAGAACCAGTCCCGTCGGGATGACGGCGTAGCCCCACAGGATCAGGTCGAGTCCCGTGCCGAGTCGTCGTGCGACCTCGGGCTCGATCCGCGCCGCGTCGTCCGTTGGTCGTGCACGCGGTTCGAACCGGCCGCCACAGACCGCGCAGACTCGAACGTCCTGCGAGGCGGCGGACGAGTCGATCTCCGCGGTCTCGCCGCACGCCGTGCACTCGAGCACCACGCGAGTGGTCATCACTCCACGACGATCGTCTGCTCGCGGTCCGGTCCGACCGAGACGTAGGCGAGCGGGGCCTCCAGCAGTTCGGCGATCGTCTCGACGTACGCGCGGGCGTTCGCCGGCAGTTCGTCCATGCGGCGGCAGCCGGAGGTGTCGGACTGCCAGCCGGGCAGCGTGCGGTAGACCGGCTTCGCCGCGGCGAGGTCGTCGGCGTGGGCGGGGAAGTTCGTCGTCCGCACGCCGTCGATCTCGTACGCCTCGCAGATCCGGACCTCCGGGAGTTCGTCCAGCACGTCGAGCAGAGCGACCACGATCTGGTCGACGCCGCTGATGCGGGCGCCGTAGCCGGCGGCGACGGCGTCGAACCAGCCGCAGCGGCGGGGGCGGCCGGTGACGGTGCCGTACTCGTGGCCGCGGTCGCGGATGTGCTGCCCGGTGTCGTCGTGCAGCTCGGTCGGGCAGGGGCCGCCCCCCACGCGAGTCGTGTAGGCCTTCACCACGCCGATCATGCGGTCGATGACCCGCTCCGACACGCCGCTGCCCGCGTGCACGCCGCAGCCGGAGCTGTTCGACGACGTGACGAACGGGAACGTGCCGTGGTCGATGTCGAGCAGGCTCCCCTGGGCCCCCTCGAAGAGGATCTTCTTCTCGTCGCGGAGGGCCTGGTGGAGCAGGGCGGTCGTGTCGGCGACGTAGGGCCGCAGGCGTTCGGCGAAGACCTGGTAGCGGTCGAAGACGTCGCCCGTGTCGAGCGGTTCGAGTTCGGGGTCGAGCGCCTGCAGGATCGTGTTCTTGAAGGAGACGATCTCGTCGAAGCGGGGGCGGAGCGAGTCCGGCTTGTAGAGGTCGCCGAAGCGGACGGCGTGGCCGCGTCCTGCCTTCTCGCGGTAGCAGGTGCCGATGCCCCGCATGGTCGTGCCGATCGACTCGCCGCCGCGGGCCTTGTCGAGGGCCGCCTCCTCCAGCATGTGCCACGGCATGATGACGTGCGCCCGGTCGCTGATCTTCAGCCGGTCCTCGACCGGGCCGCGGCGCTCCTCGACGGCGTCGAGCTCGGCGAGGAACGTCTCGGGGTTCAGGACGACGCCGGGGCAGACGACGGCCGTGACGTGGTCGTGCAGCACGCCGATCGGCAGGCCGGACAGCTTGTACGTCTGGCCGCCGAACTTGACGGTGTGCCCGGCGTTGTTGCCGCCCTGGTAGCGGACGACGATCTCGTGCTTCTCGGTCAGCAGGTCGACGATCTTGCCCTTGGCCTCGTCGCCCCACTGCAGACCGATGACGGAGGTGATCATGATGCGGTCTTCTCTGTTCGCTCGGCTCGGAGTCCGACGGCAGGCCCGGCGCACGGACGCGCGGCGCGTTGCGGATTCTAGAGGGGGACGGTGTCGGCCGAAACCGTCGTGGTCCGGTGTCAGTCGACGACCTTGACCGTGAACGGGGCGGACTTCTCGACGACCTTGGACTTGCCGACCGTCGTGGTGGCGGTGACGGTCACGTTCTTCGCCTCGGCGGGTGTGGCCCCGCCTGCCGCGGCGAGCACCAGCGTGACCGAGTTGTCGGAGCCGGTCACGCCGACGCGGGCGAGGCGGACGCCGGCGGGAAGGCCGTCGATCTGCACCTCGGCCTGACCGGCGAGGGCCGGGTTGCGACCGAGATCGACGGCCAGCCGCAACTCGCCTCCCTTCTTGACCGTGCCGCCGGCCGGTTTCACCGTCGGGCTCAACGTCTTCGCGAACCGCAGTTCGAACGCCGGCGAGAAGACGGTGTGCGTCGTGTTGCCCTGCTTCAACGTGCCCCGCAGAACGGCGGTGAACCGGCCGAAGGGGGCGTTCGCTGCGCCGTTGAAGGCGACTTCGACGGCATCGGTGCCGTTCTTGACCGGTTTGACGGCGGGCGCGACGTTCGGCGGCAGACCCGCCTTGTCGAGTTCGACGACGAGGTTCACGTCCCCCGCGACGCCGTCGCGACGCTTCACCTGCACGCGGGTCTTGCCCGAGAGCAGCCTGCCGGAGACCACGGGGCCGGCGACGTCGATGGTGAAGGCCGGCGGGCCGGTGACGACGAGAACGGCGTCGTCGGCGAACGTCTCGGGCGGGTAGGCCATGTTGAAGTGGGACGCCTTGACGGCGGCGGTCGCCGTGGCGGTTGCCTCGAACGGCTGGCCGGCGAACGTCGCACGGCCGACGATCTTCAGCGGCACGAGCGTGCCGCGAGCGTGACCGTTTGACCGGATCGTGAGCACGCCGGCATTCTGCCCCGGGCCGACGACGGCCTTGTCGCTGACGATCCCCTCGGGCAGATCGACGGCGGTCAGCTCGATCGGCCCGTTGTGGCCGCGGCGAACGACGTTGACGGCGATCGCTCCGACCCCGGTGTCGGGCACGTTCACGTGGTCCGCCGCGAGCGTCAACTCGAAGCCACGCGGCGGCGGCGTGGAGGTGACCCGGTACGCGAACCGCGGCCCGCCGCGTTCGAGCAGCTCGCTGACGGCGACGACGTACTCGCCGTCGGCCGGAGGGTTGAACGTGATCGTTGCGTCGGCCGCCCCGGTGTCGTCGGCGGTCGCGAGCTGCCGACCGTTGACGTCGAGCACCCGGAGCACGGCGTCGGTCGCCGAGTACTGGCTGCGGGTGATCGCCCGCAGCACCCGGACCTGCCCCTTCTTCGCGGTGAAGCGAAAATGGTCCACGTCGCCCGGCTTCTCGAAGCGGCCGTGCAGCGTGGCGCCGAACTCGGCCGGCGTCGCCGACTTCACGTCGTCGTTCGGCTCCACCTCTTGAACCTGCTTCGCGGCCTCGACGGGTAGAGAAACGAAAGCCGACGGCCCGTCCGCGAAGCGTGCTGGGACGTTCACACGATGGACGCTGTCGTCTCCGGGCAGGTCGACGACGACTGGTTCGAGCGGCACGGAGTTCGGACCCGTGGTCCCGACACTCGTGGGCGTGCCTCGCTGGGCCGACATCGGGAACGGGGTGTCGACGGTCGGGAAGTCGCCGATGCGGAGGTGGAAGCGGTGGTTGCCGCTCCCCTTGTAGGTGCCGTCGCGGAGTTCCAGCAGGTACTTGCCGGCCTCGGCGAACTCGTGCCGCAGGCGGGCGTCGCCGGCGAGGCCGAGTTCGTCGTCGCTGTAGGCGATCTCGGTGCCGTTCGGCGAGAGGAGGCGGATCATCGGGTCGAGCGGCGAGCCGACGCGGGGGGCGTGCACCTCGAACGTGAGCTTCTGCCCGGCCTCGACCGAGAACCGGAAGAAGTGGGCCCGGAGCCCGTCGACGTGACCGGAGACGGCGGTCGGCAGTTCGAGCGGCTGGGCCTTCTCGAGGGAGTCGTTCCCCGACGTGCGGTCGACGGACTTCAGGTCGTCGACGACGAACAGCTTGAGGGCCGAAACGCCGTCCGGCCCGAGGACACGGATCGCATTTAGTCCGGGCGAGACGTCGGCCGGTACCTTCACCTGGAACGCGACGGCGTTCGGTTTGCGGCTCGCCGCGTCGATGGTCGCCTCGGCCGGGAAGCTCGTCCAGAGCGTGCTGACGTTCTGCAGCCCGCTGCCGCGGACGACGAGCCGGGTCGTCTCGCCGGGACGCACGGAGCCGGGCGACGTGAACGAGACAACGGGAGCGGCCGCAGCAAGTGCGGGCACCGCGAGCAACAGTAGGGGGGGCAACGAGCGGCGGAAGTCTGTCACGGCGGGCTCTCGTCGGCGGGGATGCATCAGCGAGCCCCCATGCTACGGAGCCGCGGAGAGCGCCGTCAAAGGTCACCCGTCGGCCCGGGAGCTCTCACCCCTTCGGCTTGTACGACGCCTTTCCCTGGATCGTCGTATCGATGCGGACGATCTTGGTGCCGCAGGTGACGTACAGGGTGCGGAGGTCGGGGCCGCCGAAGGTGCAGTTCGTGACGGTGTCCTTCGGCGTGCGGGCGAAGGCGAGGAGTTTGCCGGTGGGTGAGACGACGTGGATGCCGGGGCGGGTGTCGAGGGTTTCGCTCGTCTTGCGGGTGGCGTGCAGGCCGGCGGCGACGTAGAGGTTCCCCTTCGCGTCGACGGCCATGCCGTCTCCGCTACGGCCGGGGTAGAAATCGACCAGCACGCGGCGGTTCGAGAGCTCGCCCTTCGTGCTGAGGTCGAAGGCGAGGATGTTCCGGTTGCGGTCGGCGTCCGGGTGGGCCTCGATGAGGTACAGCGTCCTGTCGTCGGGCGAGGTGACGATGCCGTTGGGCATGTGGACGTCGGGCCAGCCGAGGAGTTGGACGAGCTTGCCGTCCGGGTCGAGCCGGTAGACGGCGTTGACGTTCCCCTTCTCGGGGTCGTTGTCCGAGGGACTCGGTCGGGACGTGAAGTAGACGTGGCCATTGCCGTCGCGGCAGACGTCGTTCGGCGGAGCGAGCGGGAAACCGTTGTACTCGCTCGCCAGCACCTCGGGCGTGCCGGTCAGCTTGCGGCGGCGGGTCAGTCGGCCGGTGTCCCCTTCGCAGCAGAGCAGGCTGCCGTCCGGCTCGAAGTAGAGTCCGTTCGTCTTGTTGGTCTTCTCGGCGAACGTCGAGAGCTTCGACGTCCTCGGATCCCACTTCAGGATCTTGGACATCGGGACGTTCGTGAAGTAGAGCGTTCCGTCGGCGGCGACGGCCGGACCCTCGGTGAAGACGGTCTCGTCGTCGACCGTCGCGATCACCTTCGGCTCGCCGAGGTACTTCGCCGAGTCGAGCCCGGAGTAGTCGGTCGGCTTCGCCTCGCCGCGGGCACCGTTGCCGAGCCAGAGGGCCGCGGAGAAGGCGGCGGAACGAGCGAGAAACGTGCGGCGGTCGTGAGTCGACATGGAGAGCGCTCTCGGAGAGGGGGCACGGCACACCGGCACCCGGCGTGCACTCCGATCGCGATTATGCCCGAACCGACGCGTCCTCGCGACGCGTTCAGCCGACCCGTTGCCGCGGAGCGGGCTGCTCGTGGGGCGGGGCGTTGTCGTGGGCGGGGTCGGTCCGACGGTCGGCGTCGGCGAGGACCTCCTCGGTCACGTCGGCGACGAAGTCGGCCACCTTGGCCTTCTCTCGCTCGGGCAGCGGGGCCCCCACGTTCACGCCCACACCGGGGTTCCGGAACATCCACGGGAGCATGTTCCAGGTGGCGGCCGTGTACGAGGAGTAGACCGGGTAGTCCTGCTCCGGGTGCTCCGTCTGGTAGTTGTCCATCTTCTCGACGAGCTTGTCGTGGGCGACCCGCGGGTGCCGGTGGTGCGGGCCGTGGACGAAGATGTCGAAGTTCAGGAACGTGCAGAGCTTGGTGAACCAGGAGTTGCCGATGACGGTTCGCGTGCCGACGAGCGGGTCGTAGCTCTCCATGCCGAGGTGCTCGGTCAGCTTCCGCGAGTTCTGGAGGAACCCGGCGAACAGGTGGGACAGGCCCCACACCCGCATGAAGTCCCACCAGATGCCGAAGTAGCCGACGACGCCCAGCACCGTGGCCCAGAAGAGGGCGATGCCGACGTACTCGAGCCGCACTGCGCGTCGTTGCTCCGCGCTCAGCGGCGAGTCGCGGTGGAAGTACAGGCGGCCGTACATGTACGGGGCGGTGAGCGCGCCGAACACGAGGTCCAACCAGACGAACACGCGGCGGAACGTCAGCGAGGTGTTCGGGTCCGAGTAGGGCCAGAGTTCCCAGTCGGACGGCTTGTTCAGGTAGGCGTGGTGCCGAATGTGGCTCTCGCGGTAGACCGTGTAGGGGACGCCGAGCACGGTCCCGATGCCCCGTCCGAGCCAGATGCTGACGAACCGCGAGCCGCACAGCGTCTGGTGGGCGCACTCGTGGAAGCAGCTGGTCCAGCAGAACAGCATGTAGCCGTGGAACAGGATGAGCGGCGTCATCACGGTCCACTCGCCGTACGGCCACTGGCTGTAGGGCCACTCCAGGGCGAGGGCGAGGAACGCGGCCGAGCCGGCCGGGAAGATGAGGAATCGCGGGAGCGTCAGTTTCTCCCGGATCGCCTTCTTTTCGTCAGCAGTGAAGGTGGTGACGGACACGCTGGTTCACTCCACCGAAGGACCATCCGTGGCGGTCGTTCGAGATTCTTGGCGTGCGGGGCAGCCATTCGTCCCGGCTGCCTGGCACTCGACGGATACGGATTGGGTCGAACGGACGGGTGTCCGGGGTGGGTGGCCGGCCGTCGCGGCCGACCGTTCTGGTGGGGTTTCGGCGTCGTTCCGTGCCGTGCTCCACGAGGGCGTCGAACCCGTCCGACCCAGAGACCGGTCGTCGTCCGTTCGTGGTCGGCGTCACCTCCGGTGCGTGACCGTCAATCAAGATAATCTGGGCGAAAGGCAAGGGAAAGGGTGCACTCGTGGGCGCACTCGAAATCGCCCGTCGTGCCCCGGTTCCCTCCTCGGCACGCGTCCACCCGCTCGCCCACCTGTTCCAGGCGGGACGATGGGCTAACATGTCGCCTCTCCTATCGTCCTCACCGGGAATCGGCCGTGAAGGAATACTCGGATTACCAGCGGAAGGTCATCAAGCGGTACTACGACAACCGCGAGTCGATCGACGCCCAGCGGCTGAGCGAACTGGTGACGAACCTGTTCCTCGCCAGCGGCAAGAAGCGCGAGAAGATGTGGGAGACGGCCCGCGGCCTGATGGAACGGCTGAAAGTGCCGAAGACCCGCATCGAGCACGTGATGGAGAAGCAGGATCCGGCCGTGCTCGCCGCCGTCGTCGAGGACGTCGAAGCGGGGAAGATCTAGGCCCGAAACCGGCGAGGCTCGGCGACTCGAACGCCGTTGGGCCGCCGCTGAGTCGCATCACGACCACCACGGGCTCAGGAAATGCGCCCCGGGCGGTCACCCGTCAGGTCCGGCCGCCGGCGGCCGCCGGGGTCGTCTGCGGCATCGGCTCGCGTCGGTCGAGCGGGGTCCCGCAGACCGGGCAGCACTTCGGGGCGAACGCGGTGTCCGGCGTGATCGCCGCACACGTCGGGCACTCGAGCACGTTCGACTGCCGGACGAACTCCAGGTCCTCGTCCTCGGCCCAGTTCGCCGAGACGGCGTAGTACACGCCCGTGACGAGGGCGAACCCGCCAGCCGTGAGGAACATCGCCTCGAACCCGGCGTAGTCGATGACGCTGCCCAGGATCGGGGCGCCGATCATCGCGCCGACCTCGGTGAAGCCGAGGACGACCGTCGTGCCCGACCCGCGGTACTCCCGGGGAAACGCCCCGGCTCCCAGCGAGACGACGGCCGGGAACAGCAACGCGTGGCCGAAGCCCATGAACAGGGCCGGCATCACGAGATGCCACGCCTGCGAGACGACCAGGAACGAGAAGGTCCCCAGTGAGTGCCCGGCGAGGCCCAGCAGGATCATCCGGTGCCGGCCGATGATCCGGTTCCAGTTCCGCGTGAGGATCCGGAACGTGAAGGCCGTGACCGCGTAGGCGACGAAGAACGGACCGATCCCGGCGATGCCCAGGTGCGTGGCGTACCGCGTGAGGAACACGCTGATCACCGTGAACATCACGCCCATCACCGTCGCCACCAGCAACACCACGCCGGGCCAGTGACGCCCGAGCAGTTCGGCCAGGTTGGGGGTCGAGAGGGGCCGGTCGTGCACGTCGCCCCGCGTGACGACGTAGACGATCAGGAAGTAGAGCACCCCGAGGGCCGCCGAGCCGCCGAACAGGACCGTGAACCGGGCGTCGCTTCCGGCGTAGGAGTCGAGGATCGCGTCGCCGAGGACGGCCCCGAGCATCATGCCGACGAAGCCGCTGCTCCCCAGCGAGGCGATGATCTCGGTGCGGCGTTCCGGCGGAACCTGGTTCTGGATGTGCACCATCGAGCAGGTGAACATGCCGGCGAGGCCGACGCTGAACGAGACGCGGGCCGCGTAGATCGGCCAGCCGATCCCGCCGGCGGCGAGGAACCCGACCACGCCCACGACCAACAGCAGCGCTGAACCGAGCCACAGCTTCTTCACGCCGTAGTGGTCGATCGCCTGGCCGAGGAACAGCCTGGCCACGAGCGCCCCGGCCATGCCGGTCCCCACGATCGCCCCGGCGATCTGCTCGCTGCCACCGCGAACGTGGATCAGCTCGGCGAAGCGGAACGTGAGGGCGTTCGCCGTCACCAGCGCGATGTTCGCGACGTACGACAGCCAGAACACGCGGCCGTAGACGTCGGTGGTGGTGCGGTCGGCACTCACGGGGAGCTTTCGGGTGGAACGGCCGAGGCCGTCGGGAGGCAGGACGACCGGTCGGTCGTAGGCGGGATTGTAGCAGGGCGTCCAGAACGGGTCTCCGGACGTTCTCGCAGAGGCCGCGGCGGCCGACCGGGTTCGCGCTCGACACTTCGGCGAGCCGCCCGGAACCGGCTTCTGCGCGCAGGTCGCCCGTCAGCCCCCGAAGGCCGAGTAGCGTTTCACCCCCCGGGCGAAGGCGAAGCGGTTCAGCCCGAACAGGACCACGATCCAGGCCGCCTGAATCAGCAGGGCCCAGCCGACGGCCCGGGGCGAGTCGTATCCGTCCCGCTGCAGGAAGATCGCCGGCGGCACGTACGCGAGGTACTTGAAGGGGAGCAGGTCGATCGCCGGGCGGCACGGGAGCCCCCACCCCTCGGGGACCTCCGATCCGTCGCCGAAGTCCGGGTACAGCAGGCCCTCCTCGACCGAGACCACGACGAGCCGCTCCGGCAGCCAGTCGAGCGGCAGCATGTGCCCGGAGAGGAAGAAGTTCATCATCATGTAGATGAACAGCAGCGAGCTGACCTCGAGGAACCAGAACGCGATCAGCCCGATCAGCGACTCGATCAGGAACCCGACGAGGAACGCCATGACCAGCGACGCGAGGAACGCGAGCCACGTCCAGGCGGGAGGCCAGTCGGGGAAGTAGTCGCCGCACAGCCAGAACACGAGCAGGAACGGCCCGGCCGCCACCACGTAGTACACCAGCTTGTGGGCCACGCGGTGCCAGAACAGGTAGCCCAGCATGTCGATCGGCTGGGTGAGGTACTTCTTGATCGTGCCGTCGCGAACGTCGCGGGCGATGCCCGAGGCGAGCCCCGGCATCGACGAGAACGCCCGCGCGAGCATCGCCAGCAGGTAGTACGTCACCATGTTGGCGTAGGTGTACCCGTTGATGCTCGCGTCCGTCGCCGAGGCGAAGATCGCCCCCCACAGGAAGATCTGCGTGACGATCGGCAGGAAGCGGACCAGCGTCGCGAACGCGAAGTCGGCCCGGTAGACGAGCCGCTCCTCGATGCAGGTGCGGAGAATGACCCAGTTGACACGCAGGTTCGCGAGCATGACTTGTCCGGCGGGAGGCCCGGCAATGATTGAGGGTCGCCGGGCACTCGTCAATTCTTCACGACCCGCCGCCGCGTGGCGAACGGCGAATCCGGTAGACTGCGGTCGTGCTCGGGCACCGGGAAGCGAACGGAGGATCCCATGCGACGCCTGCGGGGATGGCTGGTCCGTACGGGACTCGCCGTGCTGGTCGTCGCCGGTCTCGCCGCCGCAGCCGGGATGCTCGTCTACCCGGAGCTGGCCGTCGGCTCGACGCCCGAGCAGTGGGCCCGCGCCCTCCGGCACGACTGGCCGTC
>JANQQW010000065.1 GCA_028284885.1 Planctomycetaceae bacterium | reverse complement strand
ACGGCTCCGGGACTCGGACGGGCTCCGCGCCCGGCTGGCCGGGCTGCTGCAGCGGCGGGAGACCGGCGGCCACACGGTGGGCGAGATCTGGCGGAGCCGTCGCTCGACGGTCGTCGCCTCCTCGACGGGGAGCTGCTCGTCGAGATAGCGAAGCAGGGTCTCGTCGCCCGGTTCGAACTCGGCCATTCCGATTGGTCCTCGTGTGGCGTCGGTGCTGCTTGCGACCCCCCACAGCGGTCGATAGCATGGGCCGCGCACCGAACGCTCCGGTGCCATGGTAACGTCACGTTCCGGCCCGCGGTTCACGCGAACCCCACTCCACCGGACATTGCAGCCGATCCGTCACCCGAGGTGAGCCCGTGTCCGAGAAGCCGTCCATCGAGGAACTCGAGGCGAAGGCCGACCTGCTCCGTTGTCATGCCATCCGCATGACGACCGAGGCCGGCAGCGGCCACCCCTCCAGCAGCCTCTCCGCCGCGGAGGTCACGGCGGCCCTGTACTTCGGCGGCTACCTGAACGTCGACCCGGCCAACCCGACGATGCCGGAGCGGGACCGCTTCATCCTCAGCAAGGGGCACGCCTGCCCCATCCTCTACGCCGCCATGGCGGAACGGGGCTACTTCCCCGTCGAGGACCTGATGACGCTCCGCAAGCTGGGCAGCCCCATCGAGGGGCACCCCAACCTGCGACGGCTCCCCGGCATCGAGGCCAGCACCGGCTCGCTCGGCCAGGGACTCTCGATCGGTGTCGGCCAGGCGCTCGGCTGCCGCATGGACGGCCACGCCAACCGCGTCTTCGTCGTCATCGGAGACGGCGAGATGGGCGAGGGACAGGTCTGGGAGGCGATCGCCACCGCCGCCAAGTACAAGCTCGGCAACCTCACCGCGATCATCGACCAGAACGGCTACCAGCAGACCGGCTCGACGAAGACGGTGCTCGACCAGACCCCCTTCGCCGACCGCATCGCCCCGTTCGGCTGGCACACCCAGACGATCAACGGCAACAGCATGGCCGAGGTCGTCTCCGCCCTGGACGCGGCCGTCGCCGTCACCGACCAGCCGACGATGATCGTCGCCGAGACCAAGAAGGGGGCCGGCATCATCCCGATCCTCGAGGAGCTCGGCGACTCCAACCTGCACGGGCAGCCCCTCAAGCCCGAGTGGGCCGAGAAGGCGATCGCCCTGCTGCAGTCGTAGCGGCCTCGCGGACGACACCGCACCAGACCACCAGACACCAGACGACTCTTCGAGAACATCATGGCACTCGGCGAACTCAGTGGACTTCCGATGGGCGAGGCGACTCGGGACGCCTTCGGCCGGGCCCTCGAGGAACTCGGCGCGACCTACCCGAACGTCGTCACCGTCGACGGCGACGTCGGCAACTCGACCCGCACCGAGTGGTTCGCGAACGCGTTCCCGGAACGGGGCTTCAACGTCGGCATCGCCGAGAGCAACATGGTCAGCGTCGCGGGCGGCCTCGCCAGCTGCGGCAAGACCCCGGTCGTCGCCAGCTTCGCCGCCTTCCTGCTCTGCAACGCCTTCGACCAGATTCGCATGTCGGTCGCCTTCCCGCGGCTGAACGTGAAGCTCGTCGGCACGCACGCGGGCATCTCCATCGGCGAGGACGGCCCGTCGCAGATGGGCGTCGAGGACGTCGCCCTCGCCTGCTCGCTGGCCGACACCGTCGTGATGGTCACCTCCGACGGCGCCTCCACCCGGGCCGCCACCAAGGCGATGCTCGAGCACGACGGCCCGACCTACCTCCGCTGCGGCCGGCCGAAGGTGCCCGTCATCTACGACGGCGACGTCCCCTTCACCATCGGCAAGGCGAACACCGTCCGCGAGGGAGGCGACGTCGCCATCGTCGCGAACGGCCTGATGGTCGCGACCTCGCTGGACGCCGCCGCCCTGCTCGCCAAGGAGGGGATCGAGGCCCGCGTGCTCGACATGCACACCGCGAAGCCGATCGACGAGGAGGCGGTCGCCAAGGCGGCCGAGGAGACCGGGGCGATCGTCGTGGCCGAGGAGCACCTCGCCGCCGGCGGGCTCGGGGCGATCGTCGCCTCGACCGTCGTCCGCACGAAGCCCGTCCCGATGGCCTTCGTGAACCTCGGCGACAGCTACGCCGAGAGCGGCGACCCCGACGGGCTGCTGGAGAAGTACGGACTCACGGCCGAAGCCGTGGCCGCCGCCGTCCGCGGCGTGAAGGGCTGACGAGCCAAGGCGAACCGAGGCCTCCCACGTGGTCTGGTACAGACCATTCTGCAACGCCGACCCCCCTCGGCTGCTGAAGCTCTGGCACTCCTGCAACCTCGGGCGTGGCGCCGCCGAGGGGTTCGGGTGTGACGCGTTCGAGGTCCTGCTCTTCTCGCAGCCCTACTTCGACCGCGGGGACCTCATCCTCGCCGGCGAGGGGGAGGACGAGATCGTCGGCTTCGTCCACGTCGGCTTCGGCCCGAAGCCGGACGGCTCCGGCCTCGGCGACGAACTGGGCGTCGTCTGCGCCGTCATGGTCGCCCCGCACAGACGTCGCACGGGCATCGGGTCGGAGTTGCTGAGGCGAGGCGTCGAACGGCTCCGCGAGAAGGGGGCGAAGCACGTCGTCGCCGGCCCGTCCGCCTCCTGCGACCCCTTCTACATCGGCCTCTACGGCGGGGCCCGCGTCTCCGGGTTCCTCGAGTCCGACCCGGACGCCGACCCGTTCCTCCGGGCCCGCGGGTTCGAGCCGGCCCTCGCCCACAGGTCCTACTTCCGCGACCTCGACACGTCCCGCGACCCGGTGAACTTCCGCGTCGTCACGGTCCGCCGTCGCATGGAGCTCGCCGTCGGCCCGGACCCGCCGCAGCCGCCGTGGTGGTGGCTCACCCGGTTCGGCCGGCTGGACACGGCCCGCTTCCTCCTCGTCCCCAAACGCGGCGGCCCCGCGGTCGCCGGCATCACGGTCGTCGGACTCGACCTCTACGTCCGCAAGTGGAACGCCCGGGCCGTCGGACTGCTCGACCTGTTCGTGCCCGAGGAACACCGCCGCAACGGCTACGCACAGACGCTGCTGCTCGAGGTCTGCCGACGGCTCCGCGAGGAACTCGTCACCTGCGTCGAGGTGCACGTCGCCGAGAACAACGAGGCGGGCAACGACCTGCTGAAGTCCTGCGGCTTCGAGGCCGTCGACCGGGGCGTCGTCTACCGGGAGAAGCCGGCGGACGGCGGAGCGGCGGGCGACGAGCCCCCCCTGGCCAACGCGAGCACGCGGGACACGGAGGAGTTCTCGATGGACGTGGTCGGCCGGACGGGCTCGCAGCCGGACTGACTCTCGCTGCCCCACGGAGGAGGAGACGCGTGTCGGAGTACGACTACGACCTGGTGGTGATCGGGACCGGCCCGGGCGGCGAGGGGGCCGCCATGCAGGCGGTCAAGGAGGGGAAGCGGGTCGCCGTCGTCGAGAGGCACGAGCTCATCGGCGGCGGGTGCACCCACTGGGGCACCATCCCCAGCAAGGCGCTCCGCTACGCCATCTCCCGCATGACCGAGGCGAACGCGAACTCGCTCTTCCGCGAGGCGGGCGTCAGCCTCGACTTCTCGTTCGCCCAGCTCCGCCGCGGAGCCCAGTCCGTCATCGACCGGCAGGTGCAGATGCGGACCGGCTTCTACCTCCGGAACGACGTCCCGATCGTCCGCGGCCAGGCCCGGTTCGTCGACGAACACACCGTCGAGGCCTGCAAGGAGGACGGGGCCTGCACCCGCCTCACGGCAGGGAGCTTCGTCGTCGCCCCCGGTGCGCGTCCGTTCCGCCCGGCGAACGTCGACTTCTCACACCCCCGCGTCTTCGACAGCGACACGATCCTCGGCCTCGAACAGACCCCCCGGTCGATCACCATCTACGGGGCGGGCGTCATCGGCTGCGAGTACGCGTCGATGTTCCGCAACCTCGGCTGCAAGGTGAACCTCGTCAACACCCGGGACCAGCTCCTCGACTTCCTCGACGACGAGATCATCGACGCCCTCGCCTACCACCTCCGCGACCGGGGTGTCATCCTCCGGCACCGCGAGACCATCGACCACGTCGAGCCGCACCACGACGGCGTCGTGCTCCACCTCAAGTCCGGCAAGCAGCTGAAGACCGACGTGCTGCTCTGGGCGCTCGGCCGCACCGGCAACTCGGACGGCATGAACCTCGAGGCGATCGGCATCGAGCCGGACAAACGCGGCCAGATTCCGATCGACGAACACTTCCGGACCTGCGTCCCGCACGTCTACGCCGTCGGAGACATCACGGGCCCCCCCTCGCTCGCCTCGGCGGCCTACGTCCAGGGCCGCTACGCCGCCAGCTACATGATCGACGGCGAGGCCGCCCGGCAGATGGTCCGCGACATCCCCACGGGCATCTACACCTCCCCGGAGATCAGCAGCATCGGCAAGACCGAACGCGAGCTGACCGAGCAGCGCATCCCGTACGAGGTCGGCATCTCCAGCTTCAAGCACCTCGCCCGCGCTCAGATCCTGAACCAGAACGTCGGCATGCTGAAGCTGCTGTTCCACCGCGAGACGCTCGAGGTGCTCGGCGTCCACTGCTTCGGCGCGAACGCCAGCGAGATCGTGCACATCGGGCAGGCGATCATGTCGCAGACGGGCGAGGCGAACTCGCTCCGCTACTTCATCGACACCACCTTCAACTACCCGACGATGGCCGAGGCGTACCGCGTCGCCGCGCTCAACGGCTTCAACCGCCTGTTCTGACCGACACCCCGCCGCCGATCCCCAGCGTGCGAAACCGAGCGTGCAGCCGGTCGGTCTCTCGTTCGGCCGCGTCCATCGCCGTCGCGACGGCGTCGGCCTCGCACTCGCAGTTCTCCAGCCGAGCCAGCGCCCGTTCGCACGCCCGCCCCCCGAGCACGGCGACGGCCCCCTTTAGCCGGTGGGCGTTCGCCGCGATGCCCGGCCCGTCGAGCCCCGCCACCGCGGCCCGCAGGTCCGCGCGAATCGCCGGGGCCGTCTCCAGGTGCAACGCCACCAACTCGTCGATCAACTCCGGGTCGTCGACCGACGGGACGAACACGTCGTCCGGTTCGTCGTCCACCACTGCGAGGTCGGACGGTTCGACCGCGAGCACCAGTCGCCGCAGCGTCTCGACGAGCCGTTCCTCGTCGACCGGCTTCTCGATCTTCGCATCGACCCCGGCCGCGTACAGCCGCTCCGCGGTCGCCTCGTCCGTGTAGCCCGTGACGGCGATCAACGGCGACGCCACGTCGCGGGCGCGAAGCTCCGTCGCCAACTCGTCGCCCAGCACGTCCGGCAACGAGACGTCGAGCAGGATCGCCGCGAACGTCCGGGTCTCGACCATTGCGAGTGCCGAACGGCCGTCTCCGACGGCCACGGGCTCGAAACCGGCTCGGCGGACGTACTCGCTGCAGAGCACGCGGTTGACCGGATCGTCGTCGACGAGCAGCACGCACTGCTTCGCAGCCTCTTCTTCGCCCTCCGGCACCCCCTCGAGACCGACGTCCTGGCATGCCAACCCGCGGACCGCCTCCGCCAAGTCGAGTGACGAGAACGGCTGCAGGACGACGGCGTCGCACCTGCCTCCCGACTCCCCCGGTTGGGCGAGCAGAATGGAGCGTGCAGGGTCGTGCGGAGACTGGCCGTCGCGATCGACGACGGCGAGCGAGGCGTCCAACGGCGACGCCGTCAACTCGGCTCCCCAGGCGACGAGTTGTCTGGAAACGGCCCGCTCGAGTGACGCATTGCCGACGGACACGCGAACCTTCTGTCCTTCCAGGCCGGTGGACGACTCCCGCTCGGACCATTCGTCGCAGACCGAGACGTTCGCGTCGAAGGAGAACACCGAACCCACGCCGGGAGAACTGCGAGCGGTCAGCCGCCCGCCCATTCGTTCGACGACTTCCCGGCAGATGCCGAGCCCGAGTCCCGTTCCCCCGAACCGTTCCCGGGTCGTCGACTCGGCCTGCTCGAAGTCCTCGAAGATCGCGTCGAGTCGGTCCTGTGGGATGCCGATCCCCGTGTCGCGGACCTCGAACGCGAGGCCGACGACCTCGGACGTCACGCCTTCGGCAACACTCGTTCGCCGCTGAACCGTGACGACGACCTCCCCCTGCGACGTGAACTTGAGCGCGTTGCCGACGAGGTTCAGGACGACCTGCCGCAGACCCGTGTCGTCGAGGACCACGCGGTCGGGCACGTCGGGAGCGACGTCGAGCACGAGCGACACGCCCTTCTCCACGGCCACCCCCCCGAGCGACCGCGTGGCCGAGCCGAGCAGGCGACGCAGCCCGGTCGGCCGTTCGCGCGCCTCGTGGCGACCCCGCGCGACGTCGAGCACGCCGTCCACGGTCCGGAGCAGGTCCTCCGAGGTCGATCGCAGCACGTCGAGGTAGTGACGCTGCTCCGGTGTCGTCGCCGTCTCCTCGAGGAACTTCGTCATCCCGAGGATTCCGTTCATCGGCGTGCGGATCTCGTGCGAGGCGTACGCGAGCAGGTCCTTCCCGCTCACCGCTGTGTCGGCCGGTTCGCCGTTCGACTCCGACGCACGACTCGACTCGAGCAGTTGGGCGACGGCATCGCGGCCGGCTTCCACGCGACTCGCCGCCAGCGAACCGCGCAGTCGGGACGGGTGGGTCAGGCAGAGAACCCCGACGGCACGACCGCGTACGAGGACGCGAGCGACGCACGCCCAGCCGACCAGCGTGTCGACGCCGAGACCGTGCAGCTCGGAGCGGTCCAGTGTGCGAACCGCACCGTCCGGGGGCGCGGCATCGGCGACGCGTCGCTCGTGCGACCGCCAGACCGCCGCGACTCCGGGCAGCCGGCTCGGACCGACGCGAACGGCCGACCGGTCGGCCGCCCCGTCCCGTTCGACCAGGAACGAGACCTGTTCGACCCCGAGTCGCGTGGCGAGAACCCCGCACACGGCCGTCACGGCCTCGCGAACCGTTCCACGCTCGGCGTGCTTCTGCTCGGCGTCGGGCCCCTCGTCCTCTTCCGCGCTGCGTACGTCGACGCGCGAGGCGAGCGACTCGACCAGCCGAGGAAACGAGTCGGCCGAGAGCCCGGGGTGCGACCGGGTCCCCTCGGCCCGTCCGTGTACGACCACCACGTCGCAGTCGCTGCAGACCACGACCTCTTGACCACGCAGCCGCTCGCCGGCCGTCAGGGCGTCGTACAAGCCGAGCTCGCGAAAACGCCGGGGTTCGAGCACGGACGACCGCCGCTCGGCGTCGGTCAGTTCGTCGACGACGCGAACGAAGGCCTCCCGAGAGGGTTCGCGAAGTCCCCGCCACGCCCGCACGCGTGCCTCGCCGGACGACCGGGTCAGGACCAGGCCGAATCCGTCGCGGGCACGCCGCACGAGCGCATCGAGCAACCGTTGGCTCGCCTGCTCGAACGTCGAAGACCGGCGAATCGACTCGACGAGACGTCGTTCCTCGACCGAGACCGTCCCGGACGCGTCCGTCACCGACAGCGGCGGGCCGAACGAGTCGGCGGCGGAACGTCGACACCTCGCCAGCAGGCGACGGAACGCGTCCCTGATCCGGAATCGGGGTCGGGAGTTCGGCGCGGGGAGTCGGCCCACGGGTTCACCTCGCCGGAGGACGTCGGGTTCGGCTTCAGTGCGCGGCGACGGCTTCGTCCCGGACGACCGCGGCTGTCGTGTCGACCGGACGGTGCTTGACCAGCGTGACGGCGTTGCCGCGGTCGTTGAAGACGACGTCGTCCAGGAACGACTTCATCATCAGGATCCCGCGGCCGCTGCAACGGACGACGTTCTCCGGGTCGGTCGGGTCGGGGACGGAGGCGACGTCGAACCCGTCCCCCTCGTCGGCGATCGTGATCCAGAGTCGGTCCACGTCGATCCGAACCTCGAAGTCGACTCGCCGTTCGCGGTAGGGACTCTCGTTGCGTCGCCGCTCCTGCAGGAGTTCGTACCGGCCGTCAGCGTGCTCTCGGAGCTCGGAGCTCACGTCGAGGTTCCCGTGGACCATCGCGTTGACGAGCGCCTCGTGGAGGGCGACGCCGATCCGCACGTGGTCGCGTTCGTCGCCGAAGCCGTCCGCGGCGAGCATCTCCTGCACGTGCTGCACGGTCTCCGAGACGAACTCCAGCTCGTTCGGCAGCGACAGTCGCGTCGCCCGTTCGCGAACGCAGCGTTGCCAGCGCCCCGTGCGGCGGGACCGCATCGCGGACTCGACGAGGGGATCGACGATCTTGACGAGATCGCGACCGATCGACCGCTTGGGAACGTAGCCGGCCGCCCCCCCCTGCAGGGCGCGAACGGCCATCTCCTCACTCCCCTGCGAGGTGACGATCACGATCGGGACGCCGGGGAACTCGTCGCGCATCGCGTCGATCAGTTCCAACCCGTCCATCCCGGGCATCTTCAGGTCGCTGACGACCACGTCGGGAGTCGCCGCACGCGCGGCACGCAGCGCCTCGAGCCCGTTCGTCGACGTGTCGATCTCGGCGTCCTCGAACTTCTGCAGCAGGCCCGTGACGAGTCGCAACTCGACCGGGGAGTCGTCGACCAGGAGGAAGCGTGGCATGTCGGCACCTTGATGAATCCACATGAGCATGACGCGAAAAAGCATCACGCGGGAAACATAGGGCGCGGACGTGCTCCTCGGGGAATCCGCCCGGAACCCGCACGCACCGTGCACGGGCGCGTTCGGACTGGAACGGTCCGCACGGTTCTGCGGACCGGTTGTGACGGCAGTCGGACGGTTACCCGATCACGTCGTGCGCGACGCGACCGTAGACGTCGGTCAGTCGGAAGTCCCGGCCAGCGTAGCGGTAGGTCAACTTCGTGTGGTCGAGCCCCAGCAGGTGGAGGGCGGTCGCGTGGAAGTCGTGGACGTGGAACTTGTCCTCCACGGCGGCGATGCCGAACGGGTCGGTCGCCCCGTGGCGGATGCCCCCCTTCACGCCGCCTCCGGCCATCCACATCGTGAAGCCGGTCGCGTTGTGGTCACGTCCGTCGGCCTTCTTGACCGCCGGCGTCCGGCCGAACTCGCCGCTCCAGACGACGAGCGTCTCCTCGAACAGTCCTCGGGCCTTGAGGTCGGCGAGCAGGGCGGCGATCGGGCCGTCCGTCGCGCGGGCGTTCTGCGTCAGCTTCTGCTTCAGGTTCCCGTGCATGTCCCAGCCCTCGTGCGTCAGCTCGACGAACCGCACGCCAGCCTCGGCGAACCGCCGGGCCAGCAGGCACTGCCGTCCGAAGTCGTCGCCGTCGCCGCCGATGCCGTACGCGTCGAGCGTCGCCGAGGTCTCGCTGGAGAGGTCGAGCAGTTCCGGCACGGCGGACTGCATGCGGAAGGCGAGCTCGTACGACTCGATCACGCCGTCGAGCTGCGAGTTGGCGGCGTGCTTCTCGGCGAGTTCACGGTTCATCGACTGCAGCAGGTCGATCTGCTTTCGCTGCAGTTCCTCGTCGAAGCGACCGTTCGAGATGTTGCCGATCCCGTTGCCGCCGCGGACGTCGTCGATCTTCGTCCCCTGGTAGACGGCGGGCAGGAACCCGCTGCCGTAGTTCTGGGCGCCCCCCAGCCGGGCGGGGGGCTTCACGGTGATGAAGCCCGGCAGCTCCTGGCTCTCGGTGCCGAGCCCGTACAGCGTCCAGGCCCCCATCGACGGCCGGACGAACTGGAAGTTGCCCGTATGCAACTGCACGAGGGCCTGCGGGTGGTTGGGGATGCCCGTGTAGGCCCCGTTGACGAGACAGAGGTCGTCCGCGTGCTCGGAGAGCTTCGGGTACGCGTCGCTGATCGGCAGGCCGCTCTCGCCGCGGGGCTGGAACGGGAAGATCGACGGCGCGAGCTTGCGGCCCTTCTGGCCGTTCAGTCCGCCCGCCTCGGTGGCGACCTCGCCCGGCGACTTGCCCGCGTACTTCTCGAGGTCCGGCTTGTAGTCGAACGTGTCGACGTGCGTGGGACCGCCCCGCATGCAGAGGAAGATGACCCGCTTCGCCTTCGCCGGGAAGTGGGGCTCCTTCGGCGCCAGCGGGTTGTCGAACGACGGCTTCGCGGCGACTGCCTCCTGATGGGCCAGCCCGGCGAGTGCCGTGAACCCGAAGCCGAGCGAGGTGTGACGCAGCCAACTGCGGCGGGAGAGCGGGTTCATGATCGTGTTTCCCGTGTTCGGTGTTCGGTTCTCGGTCTTCAGTGAACGGCTCGAGTCGCTTGGCGTTCGCACTCCACCGAACACCGAGAACCGAACACCGAAAACCCTGTCACTCGACGTACCGGAACTCGGCCGAGGCGATGAGGGCCTGGCAGAGGCCGGCGAAGGCGGTTTCGCGGTCCATCTCGCCCTTCGCGGCGAGGGCGACGAACTCCAGTCCCCGGTCCCGCTCGGAGGTCCCCGGGAGGCGGCCGACCGTCAGTCGGTAGGCGAGTTCGACCCGCTCCGCGTCCTCCATCTCCTCGGCGAGCAGCCGTCTGGCCATGGCCGACGACTGCTGCAGCACGAAGGGGCTGTTCAACATGTAGAGTGCCTGTGTCGGCACGGTCGTCACCTCGCGGCGGCCGGAGATGTTGCTCGGCTCGGGGAAGTCGAAGACGGCGAGCGACTCCGGCACGGCGTTCCGCACGATCGGCAGGTAGACGCTCCGCTTGGTCGAGTTCGTCGCGAAGCGGTCGGCGTCGATGCCGCGGCCGACGTTCCCGTCCCCGACGCGGGCGACGGGGGATGCCTCGGCCGGTTCGAGGTCGATCGTCCCGGCTGCCTGCAGGGTGGCGTCACGAATGACCTCCGCCTCGAGGCGACGGTGGTTCGCCCGCCAGACGAGACGGTTGTCCGGATCGACCTCGGAGGCGGACACGGACTCGGCGACCGCGAGTTGGTAGGTGCGACTGGTCACGATCTCGCGGATCGTCGACTTCGTGGACCAGCCGTTCTCCCGGAAGCGAACGGCCAGGTGTTCCAGCAGCTCGGCGTTCGCCGGCCGGCCCCCGTTCACTCCGAAGTTGTCGACCGTCTCCACGATCCCCGCGCCGAAGAGGTGCGACCAGATGCGGTTGGCGGCCACGCGGGCGGTCAGCGGGTTGTCGTCGGCGACGATCCAGTTCGCGTACTCCAGCCGGCCGCTGCCCTCGCCGATCGGCTCGTGGCCGCGGGTGACCACCTGCGGGAACCGCCGCGGAACCGAGTCGCCCCGATCGTCGATCTCGCCGCGGATCCGGAGCGTCGTGTCGCCGGGTTGACCGTCTCGCACGCCCATCAGGACGACCGGCTTCGTCCCGGTCTCCTCGGCGCCCGCCGCCTGGCGTTCCTGCCTCCGGACCTTGGCGAGCTGTGTCTCCAACCGGGCGACCTGGGTCTCGGCGACTTCGAGCCGCTTCTGAATCGACTTGTTGCCGGGGTTCTTCGCGGACTGCTTCTTCGCCGTCTCGAGCCGCGTGCGGGCCTTCTTCAACTGCTTGGCGAGGGCGGCTCGCTTGTTCTTGCCACCGTTGCCGCCGCCGTTGGTGCGAACGGTCGAGACCCCCTCGGCGGAGACGGCGAGCAGCTGCCCGACCTGCCGGTTCCCGTTCCCGCCACCGGTTCCGTAGAAGGTGTTCGTGCTGGTGAAGACCCCCGCGAGGGCGTAGTAGTCCCGCTGCGGGAACGGGTCGAACTTGTGGTCGTGACACCGGGCACAGGCGACCGTCACGCCGAGGAAGGCCCGCGTCGTCACGTCGATCTGCTCGTCCGCGACGTCCATCACGAACTGCTCGCGGTTCCGTTCGTTGAGCGACTTCGGTCCGAGCGCCAGCAGTCCGGTCGCCGTGATCCTCTCGGTCCGTTCTTCCAGCGAGTCGGCCGGCAGCAGGTCGCCGGCGATCTGCTCGCGGACGAACTCGTCGAACGGCTTGTCCGCGTTGAAGGCGTCGACGACGTAGTCGCGGTACCGCCACGCGTGCGGGTAGGTGAAGTTGCGTTCCATGCCGGTCGACTCGGCGTAGCGGACGACGTCCAGCCAGTGCCGTCCCCAGCGTTCACCGAACCGCGGCGAGGCGAGCAGCCGGTCGACGATCTCGGCGAACTTCTCCGGCGTGGGGTCGTTCAGGTACTCGTCCTGCTGGGCAGGCGTCGGCGGGAGCCCCACGAGGTCGAGGTAGACCCGCCGAACCAACGCGGTCGGCGTCGCGTCGGCGACGGGCTCGACGCCGTTCTCTGCGTGCTTTGCGTGGACGAAGCGGTCGACGTCGGACCGGGACCAGCCGGTGTCGTCCGTGGGGACCTCGGGAGCCGTGACCGGCTGGAAGGCCCAGAACCTCCGGCCCTCCTCGATGTCGATCTCCCGGCGGACGAGGGCCGACTTCCCGTCCCGCGGGTCGGGAGCCCCCATCTCGATCCACTTCGCGAAGTCCGCGACGACCGACGCAGGCAACTGTTTCGCCGGCGGCATCTCGAAGGACTCGTACCGCAGCGCCTCCATCAGCAGGCTGCCGTCCACGTCGCCCGGGACGACGGCCGGGCCGCTCTCGCCGCCGTGCCGGATGCCCATCCGCGTGTCGAGCAGCAGCTTGCCCTTCGCCTCCTTCGACCGCACGGAGTGGCACTCGTAGCACTGCGTGACGAGGACCGGGCGGATGTGCTTCTCGAAGAACTCGAGGCCCTTCTTGTCGGCCTCCTCGGCGGTGGCCGTCGAGGCAACAGCGAGAAGCAGGGCAAACGTCGCGAGGCGGTTCATCGTGGACCTCAGGCGCAAACGGGCTGCCGTCATCGGTTAATGGATGCGCGGACGCCGGCCGTTATTCTCCGGAACGGCCAACTTCGGACGCAACACGATTCGTCGCAAGCTTCGACCTGAGAGGACGTTGAGGCACTACTCGACCTCCGGCCGGGCCGGATTCCCCCAGTGGCCGGCGGCATCCTCGCCCGCCACCACCACTCCCTTCGCGTTCCAGCCCAAGTGGGCTCGCACCTCGGCCGCACAGTAGCGAAGCGTCAACCCACAGCGGCGACGGTCCGAGTCGTTGGCCTCGCTCCCGTGCAGGAGCAGGTCGGCGTGCATCGAGAACTCCCCGGCCCGGAGGGCGTTGTCGATCGGCTCGCCGAACCGTTCGACGGCGTCGACCGTCTGGTTCAGCACGTTTCCCTCGGCCGCGTCGGACTCCCGGTACGGCAGTACGCCGTGCACGTGCGAGGTCGGGACGAAACGCATGTTCGCGTTCTCGGCGTCCGTGTCGTCGATCGCCAGCCAGACGGTCACGGTCTTGGTCGGCGTCAGCGGCCAGTAGGTCGCGTCCTGGTGCCACGAGACCTGCTTGCCGTCGTGCGGAAGCTTGCAGAAGAAGTGCGACCCCCAACCGACGACGTTCGGCCCCAACAGATCGACCACGGCCGCGACGATCCGAGGGTGCTGGAGGATGTCGTACACCCGCCCGTGCTTCATGTGGGCAGTGCTGATGGAATAGGCGTCCTTGCCCGCCGCGAGGGTCCGTTCGAGGAGGTCGTCAAAGTACGCCTGCACCTCGTTCGCCTCGGCCTCCTCGAATGCGACGAGCCCCGAGACGTACCCGTCCCGGTTGTACTGCTCGATCTGCCGGGCCGAGAGCGTGCTCGGCGAGTCGTTCTCGGTCGGGAAGAAACGGAGTTCCCGCTCAAGGGAGTCGAGTTCCTCCTGGGTCGGAACGATGGCGAAGTCGGCCTGGGCCATGATGTCGGTCTCGCGACGAGTGACTGGTATTCGTTTCCTGGTGACCGCGGAACGTTTCCTGCAGCGACGGCGACCGGTGTTCCGGTACGTCCGTCGCAAACGCCCCAGCGGACTGGTATGTTGGGTTTCTACCAAATCAGGAGTTCCCGCGACGTGTTGCAGTGGTTCAAGCACGCCTTCGCCGTCGAGCCGCCCGGCGAGGCCGAACCGGACGACGAGGCCCGGCCGGTCGTCGAGCGACTCTGCCGCGAGGTGGTTCGCCGCCGCATGACGACGCCCGCCCTGCTCGCCCTCGAGTCGTCCCGCCCGCTGAACTTCGTCGGCTCCCAGGTGATCCACTTCTTCAGCCCTCTGGTCAACGCCGTCACCGACGCCCGCGGCCACGAACACCTCGCCCGCTTCTTGGAACACCGCGGCAGCTTCGACTGGATGTGCCGACGGATCGAGGAGTTGGACGCCGAGACGAACGCGGATCGGGATTCTGGTCCGAGGCCCGAGTCCCC
>JANQQW010000059.1 GCA_028284885.1 Planctomycetaceae bacterium | reverse complement strand
CGATCCGCGCGACAGGGCGACCACCGCCGGTCCCGGCCGCGGGCCGCTTCGACCGGAGACTCACGGAGGGAGACGACATGGCGGGCGAACCGGTGGCCGTGGTGCTCGCGGCCGGCATGGGCAAACGGATGCAGTCCGACGCCCCGAAGGTGCTGCACGAGGTACTCGGAAAGTCGATGCTCGACCACGTGCTCGACGTCGTCGCCGAGGCGGGCGTGCCGCGGGTCGTCGTCGTCGTCGGCTACAAGGCGGACGAGGTGCAGGCCGCCGTCGCCGACCGGCCGGGCGTCGAGTTCGCGCTCCAGTCCGAACAGCTCGGGACCGGGCACGCGGTGATGATGGCCGAGTCCGCCCTGAAGGACCACGACGGCCCCGTCCTCGTGCTCGCCGGCGACACGCCGCTCCTCCGCAGCGAGACGCTCCGCGCCCTGCTCGACGACCTCGTCGCGAACGAGGCCGCCTGCGTCGTCGGGTCGGCCGAGACCCCGGACAACCACGGGCTCGGCCGCATCGTCCGCGACGCCGAGGGGACCTTCCTCGGCATCGTCGAGCAGAAGGACGCCACGCCCGAGCAGACGAAGATCACCGAGATCAACACCGGCTGCTACGCGTTCCACGGCCCCAGCCTGTTCGCCGCCCTCCGCGGGATCGACTCCGAGAACGCGCAGGGCGAGTACTACCTGACCGACGCCCCGGCCATCCTCCGCGACTCGGGGAAGACGGTGCTCGCCAGTCCCCGGTTCGACGTCGTCGAGGCGATGGGCGTCAACACCCGCGAGCAGCTCGCCGAGGTCGAACGCGTCCTCGCCGCCCGGTGACGGCGCGTCTCAAGCGATCGTCCAACTCGCGTGGAGAATGCACTTGGACTTCGCGATGTTTGCGATCGTGATCTTGGAGTCGGATCGGTCGAGCTTGAGCGTGAAGTCGGGTGGGTTCTGCCCGATCGGGATGTTGATCGAGGGACCGTCCGCGCTGAAGGCGTCCACGGGCAGGCCCTCGATCGGCGCGAACAACTCAACGGGCACCTCGACCAGCTCGTAGGTCTCCGTGCGCGAGAAGTACCGCATCTGGAGGATGCCCGAGACCTCGGACGAGTACTCGGTGAAGAGTGCGCGGGTGCGTTTACGCCTCGTGCGAGCCGTTCGACAGTCCTGGATCCAGGCAGCCTCGGTCAACTTGCTGACGTGCAACTTGTCGGCTCGGAGAGACCTCGCCTTGGTCGACTTCAAGCTGATCGGTCGCCCGTTCACCGTGACGTCCCAGAACCGCTGGCCGGACGGAGCCTCGGCCACCCGATGGCCGGCGACCTCGGCGGAGGCGACGAACGCCGCGTCGAAGCTCTCCTGAAACAGTGGATTTCCGAGGAACACGTGCTGCGACAGCAGTCGCGACTGGAACTCCTCGGCGAACTCGGGCGTGACGATCTCCGATGCAGGATTCACGTCCGACACGACGTCCGTACGGAGCGCCTCGAGCAGTTCCAGGACACGGCGCCGCTCGGCGACCGTCAACTCACCGACGGAGTCACCCATGGAACAACAGCTGCTCCGCGTTCGTCACGATGTCCGAGGCGTCCAGGTGCGTGCCGTCCAGAATGCACTCCTCGAGCGCGGGCTCGACCCCGGTCAACATCCATGCACAGACCGACGCGATCTGAAACGAGACGAGAGGAGGCACGGCATCGCCGATGTGGCGGTAGTCGTTCGAGAGTGCGGTGCCGTTGAACTCGAACTGG
Organism: Planctomycetaceae bacterium; assembly: GCA_028284885.1. GTDB lineage: Bacteria > Planctomycetota > Planctomycetia > Planctomycetales > Planctomycetaceae > JANQQW01. The sequence goes on along the minus strand of JANQQW010000059.1, from coordinate 8,829 downwards.
TTCGGGAAGCCCTGCAGGATCGCCATCTCGCGGACCGAGCACAGCCGGTGCTCGTCAGGATGGGCGTAGCGACCGTTCCCAATGTGGGCGCACTCGCGTTTGATGGTGGGTGCCGGTCGGTCCCACGCCATCCGACCGTAGACGTCGGGATGGGAACCAATCCTGCCGAGACGAAGAATGCGCTTCATCGAGTCCGTCAGGAGTTCTTCGGCTTCCGGAGTGTCGGCGATGTCGATCCACGACCCACCGTCCCGGGGGATGGCTCGCAGACGCCGCTCGACGACCGGGTCGGCGAACCGCGGGTAGCTGGTCTGCGAAGTCGCGGTCTCGTCGATTGCCGAGAAGGCCGACCGGACCGTCGTCGCGCTCTCGGCGACGACGTGTCCGCCCCAGAGCGCGTCGAGGTCGAGCAGAGGGAGCCCCCTTCTTGCGGCGAAGACGATTGCCCGCTCGCGAATCTGGGGCAACCCGAACCGCGTGAGCACGTGGTTCTTTCCGCTCACCTGGTATCCGTTGGACACCATCACCGACTTCCAGAGCTGGAAGTGGTCGGCGAAGTTGCCGCGGATCAACTCGCGAGCGTTCTCCATCACGACGACGTCGGCCCCGAGTTCCACGGCGAAACGTGCCGACAACCCGACGAGTCCGTTCCGGGTGTCGTCGCGGAGGTGGTTCAGCGGGTTCGTCCGGCTGAAACCCGTGCACGGCGGGCAAACGCTGAGGACGTCGATCTTCTCCGACCCGATCCCGAGTTGCGAACGAAGCTCACCCGGCTCCACCGTCGAGAGGTCGATCGACCTCGGGGCGAGACCGATGTTGTTCTCGAACGTTGCGTTGCACTGGAGCGCCCCGGCTCCCATGCTCGGCTTGGCGATCTCCGCGTCGGCCGCTGCCAGGTGTTGGAAGTCGGGATGAGCGTGGAATCCGTAGCTCATCCCCCCAGCACCGGAGAACAAGTCGACGACGGTGAACCGTTTCGCACCCATTTCGATTGCTTCCTCAATCCGTTAACGGCTCGCCGCCCGTTGACGGCTACTCCTTCGGGGGCTCGACGACCTCGCCCCAGAGGGTGACGTCGTCGAAGCGGCCGGTGTCGTCGAAGCTGCCGATGCCGACGCGGCCCCAGGTGAACGTCGTGTCCTTGGCGGTCATCACCGGCTGCTCCATGTCGTCGAAGAAGACCTCGATGCTGCCGGACTTCACGTCGCGGACGATGCGGGCGTGGTGCCAGTCGTCGGTCCAGTCGGTCCCCTCGGAGGTCTTCGTGGAGATCTTCGTCCGGGGCTTGTCGTTAACGATGAAGACCTGGTTCGCGTGGTCGTCGGCCCGCTTGCCGAGGTGGACGTAGTGCAGGTGGGCGTCGTCCTGGTAGCCGAAGAACAGGCAGAGGTCGCGGTGCGGGTAGTCGGGGATGGTGGACTTCAGGCGGACGTCCAGCACGAAGCTGCCGACGTACACGTCCTTCCGCAGAGCGCGGTTGTACGGGGACCGGACGGGCGGCTTGAAGTTGCTTCGCCGCTGGAACTGCTCGTAGACGGTGCTGTCCCCGTCCTTCGCGATCCGCCACGCCTTCGGGTCGGTCGGCTCCCAGCCGTCCGCCTTCCCGTCCTCGAAGTCCTCGGTGAAGACCAGCGGCAGCCCGTTGAACTCCCGAGCCGGTTTCCCGTCCTGGGCGTGCAGCGTGCTGGTGAACATCAGGGCGACGACGAGCAGGGCGAGCGGTTTCACGGGTGGACCTCTTGGAGGGTGGTGGACCCCCACAGTCTAACCGCACCCGCCCGACAAAGAACCGTCAGCCGTCTCGGCCGCAGTCGATCTCGAGTCGGCACCGCGCATGCGAAAGCCGCAAGCCCTTTCGGACTCGCGGCTTCGGAGGTGCCCCCTCAAGGACTCGAACCTTGAACCTACTGATTAAGAGTCAGTTGCTCTGCCAATTGAGCTAAGGAGGCCTGCACAGTGGAGCCCTCCAATCTAGGGAGGGCTCGCGCGGTTTTCAACTGCCGCGGTCGCGAATGCCCTGATCCGGGGCCGAGTCACTCGGCCGGCTGACGGGAGGCCTTCTCGACGAGGCCGGAGGTGCCGAAGCGGCGGGCCAGTTCGGCCTCGACTTCCGCGAGGGGGATGCCGCGGTGGGCCAGCAGGACGAGGGCGTGGTAGAACAGGTCGCCCGCCTCGTAGACCGTGTGCTCGCGGCCCTCGTCGCCCGGCTCGCCGGCCGCCTCGACGAGTTCCCCCGCCTCCTCCATCACCTTCCGACCGATCTTCTCCAGCCCGGCGTGCAGCAGCTTCGCCGTGTACGAGGAGTCGGGCGAGGCCGATTTGCGGGACTCGATCGTCGCCGCGAGGGCGGCCAGCGCGTGCAGGTCGTCGGACATGTTCGGTTCGATTTCCGCGGGACCGGAACGGGGCGCTCAGCGAACGTCGAGGATTCGCTGCTGCTTCTTGTACAGCTTCTTCAGGCGTTCGATCGAGTACATCTGCACGGGGCGGTCCCGGTAGGTCAGGCGTCCCTTGGCGTCGAAGCCGAGGTCGGCAGCGATCTCCTCGGTTGCGAGGCCCGCGTACAAGGCGGCGTACGTGTGGGGATCGACCCCGCGGGCCGTCCGCAGGTCCTCGACGGCGTCCACACCGCCGACGAACACCGAGTACGGGTTCGCTCCGACCGTGGCCGAGCGGTAGACGTTCGCCGCCCGAAGGTCGGCCGCGGCGCTGAAGACGGCGTCGTTCGCGGCCTTGATCTTCGTGATGGTGTCGCTGTCCGGCAGTTCGGCGATCTGCTGGGCCTTCGCCGACGCCGACGGCTGGGCGTGCCAGACCCCGAGGCCGTAGCCGCACGCCAAGAGTCCAAACATCCCCAACCAGTGTGCTGCACGCGATTTCATCTCGCTCTCCCACGAACGCGGTCCCGGTCGCATCGCCGTCGCGACGCTGCACCTGAATCTCACTCTGATCGACGCACGGACCGTCCGCAAGACCGCGCGGTGGCCAACGTCCCGAAGCCCTACACGCCGCGGTCGATCCGGGCCAGGTAGCCGACGAACTCGGCCAGCCGGCCGGCGACCTCGGCGGGGTCGCCGCCTTCGCAGGCCGCTTCGAGTCCCGAGGCGATCGTCGTCAGTTCCGGGAAGCCGTACCCGGCGGCCGACCCCTTGGTCTGGTGGGACATCCGCTTCAAACCTTCGAGGTCCCCTACCTTCTGGGCCTCGAGCATCGCCGCCTGTCGCTCGTCGAGCACCTCGAAGAAGAATCCGAGCAGCCCGGCCACGTCGGGGTCGTCCGCGAAGGCGGAGGCCACCGGAACGGCGGCGGAATCGACCGTGTCACGGTCAGCGGACGGCATGGGGAACCTTGGGCTTTGTCTGCACTTGTGTACAGATCGACTCGACGGTCGAGAGCGGCTTCGTCTGGTTCGTCGAACTGTCGTCAGGCGGCCTTGCGGTCGGCGTTCTCGGCTCGCTCGGCGACTTGGAACGGGACGGTGCCGGGGACGGAGGTTCGTCGCGGCTGGCGGCGGATCACCCGGCCGATCGGGTAGCTGATCCCCACGAATCCCCCCGCCACGAGCAAGGCGAGGGCACATCCCACGAGGGCGATTTGGTCGTCGGCCATGGCGCTGGCTCTTCCTTGAGACTCGACTCGACGTCCCGGTCGCCGCGTCCGTCGCGGAGGGAACGTCTCTTGGCCTTTCGGCCCGAGTTGCCGGTCTTCTCCACACTCCCCCAACTCCCCCGAAAAGGCGTCAGAGCCGGACCACGGCATCGTGCAACTCCCTCACAGAATCGTCTTTCGGCAGAATCTGCTTTTTGATATCACCCCTCGGCTCCCACGGGTCCGTCCCGTCCGGGGCAAGCGGGCCGCTGTCGTGGATGCCACGCGGAACGGATGGTGGGAAAGGATTCCCGATGAAGAACTCCCTGTGGAAACTGGCCGCTCTCGCCGGCGTGGTGGGCATCGTCCTGCTCGCGTTCCTCCAGGCCCAACGGGGTTTGGAGTCGACCGGCAACGAGGAGTTCGTCCCGGCGGACGTCGAGGAGTTCGCGGAGAGCGAGCCGGACCTCGGGACGGCCGGGGAACTGGACGCCCCGCCGTTCGACGCCGTGGACCCCAACGCGTTCGCCGCCGTCGACGACGAGACCGGACGCGGCGAGCCGAGCACGTCCGGCGCGCCGTTCGACTTCGACATTCCGGAGGACTTTCCGACCGAGGACCTTCCGCCGGCCGGAACGGCTGCGGCCGAATCGGACCCGTGGTCGTCGCAGCCCGCAGGCCGATCCGCCGAGCCGCGTGGCGTGACGGACGGCCTCTCGCCGATCCGACGTCGTCGCCCGAGCGAGGGGACGATTCGCACCGCGGCGTTCGACGAAGAGCCGGGCCGCGTTCGCCCGGCGAGTGGAACGGTCGTCGAGCCGCTCCCGGAGTTGGAGCCGCTTCCGGAGACGGACGACTTCGGCCCCGACCTGTTCGCCGACGACCCTCCGTCCGAGGAGTCCCCCGAACGTTCGGTGCCGCTGCCGCTCCCCTCGCGCTTCGACGGGGAGTTCGCCACGGACGGCGAGGTCGAACCGGCCGGCTTCGGCGACGAGATGCCGGCCGAGTCCGAGACGCCGCCCGGTCCGCCGGAGTTCGAGGACGACTTCCCTCCCTTCGAGGACGAGCCGGCGACGGAGGAGCCGCAGCCGGCCGGGGACCGCGAGCCGCCGTCGCTCGAGCCGTTGCCGCTGTTCGACGAAGACCCGCCGAGGGAGCAGGCACCGGTTGCCGAGCCGGCCGACGAGCCGCTGCCCGAACCGTCCGACTTCGCCCCGGAAGTCGGCGCTCCGTCGCTCGGCGAGCCGGAGTCCGCGCCGCCCGCCCTCGGTGCCCCGGACTCGTTCGACGCCGACTCGTTCGACGCCGAGCCGGCCCCCGAGCGTCTCGATCCCTTGCCTCTGGAGACGAAGCCGCTCGCGGACGAGCCGGCCGAGTCGCGACCGCCGCTCGAGTTCGGCGACGACCCCTCGCTGGAGCCCGAGCCGGCTCCCGCCCGATTGGAGCCGCAACCGGAGCCACGCCGCGTTCCCGACGAGCCGGCCGCGCCAATCGGCCGGGAGGATCTGCTGGGTGACGGGACCATCGACGACGCCGCACCGCTCGCCGCCCAGAAGCCGCGGTTGACGATCGACAAAGTCGCTCCGGAGACCGCCCTCCTCGGGCAGCCGCTCGTCTACTCCATCGTCGTGAAGAACGTCGGCGAGACGCCTGCCCGCAAGGTCGTCATCCACGACCGCATTCCCCGCGGGACCGAACTGACCGGCACCATTCCGCGGGCCGAACTGCTGGAACGGACGAAGGACGACCGCAAGGAGAAGGTGCTCCGCTGGAAGCTCGACACCATCGCCCCCGGCAGCACGAAGACGATTCGCGTCCGCGTGACGCCTTTGTCCGAGGGCCAGATCGGCAGCGTGGCGACCGTGAACTTCGTCGCCGAGGTCGGGGCTCGCACCCGCGTCACCTCGCCGTCGTTGGAGTTCGACCTCTCGGGCCCGTCGAAGGCCCGGCTCGGCAAGCCGGTCGTCTTCGAGTTCAGCGTCCGCAACAACGGAACGGACACGGCGAGCGGCGTCGTCATTCGGAACCTGCTGCCCGCGGGGCTCACGCACCCGGGCGGCGACGACCTCGAGTACGCCGTCGGCGACCTCGAGCCCGGGGCGTCGAAGTCGATCCGGCTGTCGCTGACCGCCGCCCAGGAGGGCGAGGTCGTCAACCGGGCCGTCGTCACGGCGGACGGCGGCGTGAAAGTCGAGGAGTCGGCCCGCGTGACGATCGTCGGGACCGACCTCGTCGTCTCCCGGACCGGCCCCGCCAAGCGGTACGTCGGTCGCACGGCCATCTTCACCAACGTCGTCGCCAACAACGGGGAGGTCCCGCTCGAGAACGTGACGATCGTCGAGACGCTCCCGAAGGAGATCGACTTCGTCGAGGCGGCCTCCGGCGGCCAGTACAACCCGGCCAAGCACGTCGTCGCCTGGCGGGTCGACCGGCTCGGGCCGAAGGAGAGCCGCGTCCTCAAGGTCAAGCTCAGGCCCAAGTCCCCCGGCCGGTACACCTGCACGATCTCGGCGAAGTCCGAGACCGGCGCCGAGGCCTCGACCGAGGCCGAGACGCAGGCGATCGGCTACAGCGCCCTCGGGCTCGACGTGGAGGGAGGCGGCCCGCCCGTCTTCGTCGGCGACACCGTCACCTTCACCGTCTCCCCCAAGAACCGCGGCACGACCAACGCCAAGAACGTCGTCGTCGACGTGACGATCTCGCCCGAACTCGAACTCGCCTCGGTCAACGCCCCGACGAAGTACACCCGCGACGGGAACAACGTCCGCTTCACCGCCATGCCGACCCTCGGCGGCGGTGCGACGGCCGGCTACGAGATCACGCTGCGAGCCGTGAGGCCCGGCGAGGGCCGCATCCGCACGTCGGTCGTCGCGGACGACCTGACGAAGCCGCTGCAACAGGACGCCGCCGTGCGAGTCGTCGCCGAGACGCCCTGAGTCAGAACGACCGGGGCGGGAAGCCGTGGAGCACGTCGGAGCCCCGCACCTCCAGGACCACCCAGTGGTCGAGGAGGTACGCTTCGAATGCAGCCGCGGGCATGAAGAACGACCGGACGGACTCGCTGTCGTAGGTCCGCGTCACGCCCCCCGGGTCACCCCCGGTCGTCTCCGCCATCGCGACGTAGGCCGTCGCGTAGGCCGTGACGAAGATCACGACGGCGGCACCGAGCCCGATGAACACGGTCACCATCGTGCCGAGGCACGACCGGGCCGCCGGCTTGTCTCGATCTTCCGTCACGCGTCGCTCACCCGTCGTTTGGAACGACCTCGATCGTGACGGGCGCTTCGTCGAAGTCAAGCCGCCAGATTGGATGCCGAGACACCGAGGTGGCAGATCGACTGCTCTACTCAGCAGTCGCGCCAATACTCGATCTTCGGGTTCATCGAGACTGCGAGTGCCTTCTGACGCTCCAGGTCTGTTTCGACGAAGCCGTCGTCGTCAGCCGTGTACACCCCCCGCTCGACGCACTCCAGCAGGAACGACAGCTGCGACTCGAGGGATTCGACCACTCTGACGGGCTCGTAGTGCAGGACGTGCCAGATGACGCTGCCGTAGAGGTCGCCTGCACAGACCACGCCATACGCATCGCCACCACCGCTTTCGAACACGGGGAAGACGATCTGATTGGGAGCAGCCAGAAAGTCGTCGTCCGGGTCGGCGCCCACCTCCCTGTAGAGACTGCATGCGTCGCCGAAGTCGAGCATCCCGTAGCCGGGAAACAAGTCGCAGAAGTCACGACGCGGCATACCGCCGCTCCAGCCATAGAGTTCTGCCAACTCTGGATGCAACTCAATTGCGAGGCTCTGCGTTTCGCGGAGCATCGCGTGCACGTCCAGACCGGGAAGCAACGCCCCGCGAGGGTTGAGGCCAAGCGACGCCACTCTCGAAGTCAACGCCTCGCAGAGTTCCGCAATGCGACCCATCTCTCGCCGTCCTCGAACGCTGCAAGTACCTTCCGCAGACAACGACCAGCGCGAAGCCTAACAGAAGAGAGTTAGGCAGCGTCGCGTTCGATCTGCGGCTCGACGGTGGGGCTCGACTCGACGAGCCGTTTCCACGCGTCCCGCTCCATCGGCTCGGACGGGATTCGCAGGGTCGTCAACGCGATCGCGTTCCGCATCGACCAGCCGGTGGCGAAGCGCTCGGTCCGCAGGTCGCCCGGCAGGCACTCCAGGTGCTGGAACAGGGCCGCCGTGCGAAGGTCGTCCGGCGTTGGGTCCAGGAAGGCGAGTTCGCCGGCCGGTCGCAGCAGCGCGGCGAGCTCGCCGGTCAGCCGAGTCGAACGTTCGGTGTCGAGTCCCTCGCCGTAGACGCGGCATCCGCGGACGAAGACGGAGTCGAACGAGAACGACGGGAACGGCAGCGGGCCCGACTCCGGCAGCCGGACGAGGTCGATGTTCGAGACGGATCGACCGGCGATCTCGAGCACGTCGTCCCGGTCGTCGAGCCCGACGACGTCGATGCCGAGTCCGTCGAGGATTCGCGGCAGCCGTACGTCGTGCAGTCCGACGACGAGCACGCGTGAGCCGATGGTGAGCTTGGAGTCGAAGAGGAGCCGGCGGACGAGGCGCTTCGGCAGCCCGGCGTCCTCGATTCGTTCGAGCGAGTCTTCGAAGTGGTGCTGCCAGCCCATGCCTGCCTCCCTGCAGACCTCCGGCCGAGAAGCCGACCGCGACGGGTGCCGGAGTCTACGCGGGGTTCGAGGAAGGGGTCAATACGGGTGGTGCGGGTTGTCCGGGTCGAGAGTCGAGTGTCCAGAGTCGAGAGCCGGAGCAGGCAGCGAGCGACGCGGGGTGAGGCGATCGAGGCCGAACATCCCCGGCGAAGCGAGCCACGAACCCGGCGTAGCAAGCGGCCACGAAGGCCGCGCCGTGAAGCCACACATGAGCGCCGCCGTGTTGGCCGTCAGGATGACGGCGGAACACGAGCAAAGCGAACCGAGAAGTCCGCGACGGAACACGAGGGGAGCGAACCAAGAACACTGTCGCGGTTTGACCACGTGGGAAACGTGACGTAGCGTTCCGCGGGCCGTTTCGAGTGCGCCGACCGCGCGCCACGTACGAGCCGGACGACCAACAGTGAGCGAATCCTCGGAACGACTGTCACCATCGGAATTCCTGGCCCGCCTGAAGGCGGAGTCGGTGGAGACCGGTGTGCCCACGTCCGACGACTTCGGGGGCCTCGACGACCTCGGCTTCAGCGACGTCGAGTCGGAGCTCGACGCCCCGGCCGAGGCGTCCG
>JANQQW010000058.1 GCA_028284885.1 Planctomycetaceae bacterium | reverse complement strand
GCCGGCCACCTCACCGAGCTCGTGGCCGCGTCCGGGCAGCCGACGACGCTGCGAGCCTGCGGCGTCGATCCGGCGAAACTGCCCCAGCTCGCGGCCCAGGCCGCCCAGCAGTGGACGGCGAACTTCAACCCGCGTCCCGTCGACGCCGCGTCCCTCGAGGAGTTGTACCGATGCGCTCTCGGCTGACCGCTTGGCTCGCGTTGCCCGTCTGCCTGATGCTGCTCGCCGGTTGCGGTGCTGGCCGGTTCGAGGACCGCATTCCGGTCGAGGAGGAGAGCGTCGAGTCGACGACGGTCGAGAACGAGGAGGGCGAGGCTCCCCGGGAGGAGGAAGGTGACGACCAACCCGGTTCGCCGAATCCGTTCCCCGCGGAGGAGCAGGCCTTCGACCCGCCGACGGAGACGAGTTGGGCGTCGCACCGGAACGGGGCCCTCAAGCAGGGCATCGCCGCGAGCGACCTGCCGGACGAGCTCGTGCCGTTGTGGAAGAAGGAGGTGAAGTACGGCATCCCGTCGTCGTCGGCGATCGTCGGCGACCACGTCTACGTGCCGACGCTGCTCGGCTTCCTGTACTGCCTCGACAAGCGGACGGGCGAAGAGGTCTGGGCGTACCGCAGCGTGCCGCCGGAGACGAAGTTCGCCCCCGGCATGAAGGCCCCGCCGCTCGTCACGGCGGACACCGTCTACACCGGCGACGAGGACGGCGTCGTCCACGCGATCGACCGTGCGACCGGCGAGAAGAAGTGGACCTTCGCTGCCGACGCCGAGGTGACGAGCGGCGTGACGCTGCTCGGCGAGAAGGGGGAGTCCGTGCTGGTCGCGTCGCAGGGGGGCATGTTCCGGCTGAAGGCCGAGACCGGGGAGGTCGAGTGGGCCATTCGCGAGATCGCCCCGATCATCCTCTCCCCGCCCGTCGTCGACGGGCTCAGCTTCGCGCTCGGCTGCGAGGAGAAGGTGCTCGCCGTGGTGGAGGTGGAGACCGGGAAGCAACGGGCGAAGTACCCGCTCGACGCCGTCACGCTCTCCACGCCCGCCTGTTGGAAGGACCGCATCTACCTCGCCACGCAGGACGGCGTGGTGCAGGAACTCGACTTCGCGACGGGCGAGGTGACGTGGTCGTTCACGCCGAAGCGGCCGCTGTCGTTCGAGGGTTCGTGCGCCGTGACCGAGGAGGCCGTGTACGCGGCCGGCAAGAACAAGCTGCTGCACAAGCTCGACCGGAAGACGGGCGAGGAGATCTGGTCGTTCGCGACGGAGGGGCAGATTCTCTCGTCCCCCGTCGTCGTCGGCAACCGCGTCTTCATCGGCTCGGACGACCAACACCTCTACGGCGTCGACGTCGAGACGGGCGAGGAGACGTTCAAGTTCAACCTGCAGGGAAGCGTGAAGGCCGACCCGGTCGTCGGCGAGGGTGTCCTCGTCGTCAGCACCGAGAGCAACCCCGGCGCCGTCTTCTGCTTCGGGGCGAAGGCGGAAGACGAGTGATGCTCGAAGCCTATCTCGCCGGCGAAGTGCCGCACGAAGTGATGGCCGACTGGTGCGAGGAACGTGGGTTGCCGTTTGCGCACACTCTCACCCCGGCCATCCATCGCCGGCGCGCATCACAGGACTGTCCCGCGTCATTCTCCGATTCCAAGTCACGACTACTTCGCAACAGGTCGGAGTCGCGCGGACGTACGCAGTTGCGTTACGTGAAGTCGGATTCGAGTTCGTCGGGACCGGCCGTGTTCGGAAACGCTCACTCGCTGTCGGGCTCCAGAAGCGGTTCGCACGCAGCAAGTCACGGCGTCTGCGGCCACTCCCAGACGTGGAGCGGTGACGAGTTGCCGAGGTAGCGGCCCTCCTTGTCAGTGACGGCCCCGTTCCCCTGGCTCCGTTTGTTGGTCGCGGCGACGACGAACCGCCGGCCGTCCGGGTGCGGGGCGAGGGCGTGGCAGTTGGCCATCTTGGTGTGCTGGAAGACCGGCTTCGCCGACTCTTCCTCTTCCGCGTCGAGCGAGTCGAGGTCGAACACGAGCAGCTGCCCCTTGCCCGGCTGGCCGCTGGTGACGACGACGAGCTGCCGTGCGTCGCGGAACGCGAGGTCGAAGACGTACCCCTGCGAGACGTCCTCGCTGCAGCGGAGCGACCGCGTCCGCTCGGCGGTCGCCCAGTCGTAGAACTGGACGGCCGGGTGGCCGACGGTGCGGTTGGTCGCCGTTCGTTCGCTGCCCGCGACGACCAGCGTCCGGCCGTCGTCCTCGAACCGTGCGAACCGGATGCCGGGCGACGCCCAGGACTTGTCCTCGAAGTAGAGACCCGTCTCGATCTTCGCCCGCACCCGCTCGCCGGTCGCCACGCTCCAGTGGACGACGACGCCCCGCAGGTCGGCCGTGACGACGTTCTCGCCGTCCGGGTGGAGGGCGACGGCGTGCACCTCCTCGTGGTGGTTGGGCAGCTCGCGGACGAGCTTGCCGTCCGCGGCGTTCCGGACGCGAGCCGCGCGGTCGTTGCCGCCGGTGACGACACGGGTGCCGTCGGGCGTGACGTCGAGGCCGCGGATCCAGCCGTCGTGGGCCTGTTCGTGGTCCCAGGCAACCGTCCACTCGCCGGCCGGGTCGGCCGGGTCGAACGACCAGCACCGCAGTCGTCCCCAGGAGTCCGCGGAGACGAGCCGGTCGTCCCCGAGGAAGGTGATCCGCTCGATCCAGCCGTGGTGTCCCGCGAGCGGTTCGAGTTCCCTCGGTTCCTCACCGGTGAAGTCCCAGCGGCGGACGAGGCCGTCGTATCCGGCCGTCACCAACAGACGGCCACCCGGCTCGAAGCGGGCCGTCATGATCTGCCGGTCGGTCGGGACCTCGGCGACCTGCGTTGGTTCGACGGGCATCGTCGGCTTCGCTTCGTCGACGGTGGGCATGTCGTGTGTCTTCTTCGTTGGTGCTGTAGGGGCCGGACTCCGTGCCGGCCCTGCGTGGAGCAAGTGGATCAGCGACCGGTCAGCGCTCCCGCATCACGCTGCACTCGGCCGCCAGGTCGTCGTCGGCCTGCCGCTCGGACGTCGAGGGCCGGCACGGAGTCCGGCCCCTACAGGTCACTCTTCTCCAGTTCTCGGAAGCGGACTCGGAACCTTCAGGCGAGCAGTTCGCGGATCGGTTGCATGTCGTCGTGGGCGACGGGGAGCGGTTGCGTGCCGTTGTGGTACTCGGCCGTCCGGCTGTCGATGCCGAGGGCGTGGAACCACGTGTGGAACAGGGAGCCAATGTCGTAGGGCGTGCCGGCGACGTCGGTGCCGTCGTCGTTCGTTGCCCCGACGACCTGTCCCGGCACGATGCCGCAGCCGCCGGTGGCGAGCGACCAGGCGTTCGGCCAGTGGTCCCGCCCGACGGACCCGTTCACCCGCGGCGTCCGGCCGAACTCGGCCATCACCACCACGAGCACGTTCTCCAGCATGCCGCGGTCGTGCAGGTCGTCCAGCACGGCGGCCAGCGGCTGGTCCAGACCGGGGACACGGCGGGCGTGGGCGTTGAAGTTGTCGCCGTGCGTGTCCCACCCGTAGGAGGTGACCTGCACGAAGCGGACGCCCGCCTCGAGCACACGGCGGGCGAGCAGCAGGTGCCGACCGAGGTGGTGCCGGCCGTACCGCTCGACGTCCTGCGGGTCGAGCTTCGACTCGTCGAACAGCTCGACGTTCTTCATCAGTGTGCGGGCGACGTCGTAGACGTGGGTGTTCGCCTCGCTCCAGCCGGGACGGTGCGTGCGGCGGTAGCGTCGCTCGAAGAGTTCCCGCAGCTCGTTCCGCTCCCGGTCGGCGTCGGAGTCGATCGTGTCCGGCCTGAGCAGGTTGTTCGGCGGCTTGCCGTCCCCGAGGGCGAGGGCTCCGTACTTCGCGCCGAGGAAGCCGGCGTGCTTGGAGACGAACCCGCCGCTGCCCGGCTTGACCCACACGTACGGCGGCAGGCCGCTGGGGCCGGGGCCCATCAGCCTGGCGACGGCCGAGCCGAAGTACGGGTAGGTCACGCCGCGGTTCTTCGGGTGGCCGCGGAGAATCTTGGGGACGCCCGAAGAGTGGTTCGGGTCCTCGGTCTTCATCGAGCGGACGACCGAGAGGTGCTGCATCCGCGTCGCGACTTTCGGCATCAACTCGCTGACGCGGAGGCCGGGGACCGACGTGTCGATCGCCCGGTAAGGGCCGCCGAACCGGGTGTTCGGCTTTGGGTCCCAGCTCTCCAACTGGCTCATCCCGCCGTCGAGCCAGACGAGCAGCACCTGCTTGTCGTTCGCCTTCAGATCCTCGGCGACCGCCGGCCGCACCAGCGGCCCGAGCCCCAGTCCGGCGGCGCCGCCGGCGAACGCACCGAGGACGCGGCGACGAGAAAGGGCGTGGTCGGCGGGAGTGCAGAGGCGTGAGTGCACGGGCGGGGCAGGAGTCAGGGGGCAGGAGTCAGTGGTTGACGAGGAACTCCGTTGACGACATCAGCGCCCACGCGAGTTGGCTGCAGGCGTTCGGGCGGTCGTCGGAGTGCTTGGCGAGATGGGTCGTCACGATCGCTCGTTCTTCGTCGTCCGGCAGACGGGAGAGGACGGCGAGGTACAACTCGTCAGCGAGTATTGCGTCGTCGGACTTCACCAGGCGGTCGACGAGATGGCCGTCGGTCGGTTCGAGCAGGCGGAGGAACGTCTTGTCGTTGAGGAACGTCAGCGCCGCGGCGACCGTCGGCTCGAAGTCGATCTCCGGTTCCTTCGGTGGGTTGGCGAACGCCTTCAGGAAGGCCTTCTTCAGTGCTGCCGTCGACTCGTCCTGCAATCGGGCGTCGATCTGTTCGACCGTCGCCTCGGCTGGGCCGGTCACGATCAGGGCGCTGCGGAGCAGTTGCTCGGCGGACAGTCGCTTCTCCAGTGCGACGGCGTAGCTCGTCTCCGGGGGCGGCTTGGCGTCGGCGGGCCGGCGGCTCGTTCGTTGGTACGTGGCCGTGAGCATCAGCTCTCGGCGGAGCCAGCGGGCGTCGAAGTCGTGGGCGACGAACTCCCTCGCCAGCAGGTCGAGCAACTCCGGGTGCGACGGCGGGTTGTCGGCGTGGTGCAGGTCGAGTGGCTCGACGAGCCCGCGGCCCAGCATGTCGAACCAGATCCGGTTGACGGCGTTCTTCGCGAAGAGGTCGTTGTCCGGGGCGGTCAGGCCGAGGGCGAGCTCGGTGAGCGGGCTGAACCTGGGGACGCCGGGCGAGCGGGTCTTGCGGTCCGGGGCGACGACGTACTCCTCCCCCTTCTCGAACGTCGGGATCGTGATCTCGCGGCCGCCGGGGACGAAGGGGCCGGTCTGCATCGGCTCGCCGGTGAAGACGGACTGGAACGGCTTCGACTGCTGCATCAGCCCCTCGCTCACGCCGGGCGTGTCGCCGCGGACGGTCTTCACGTTCTCGAAGACGACGTGCAGGCCCTGGAAGTCGCGTTGCGAGTAGTCGTCGACGGTGAGGTGGTCGTGACACTGGGCGCACTGCAGGTCGACGCCGGCGAGCAGGCGGCCGACGTCCCGCGTGAGGCCCGGCACGTCGACCGGGGCCATCGCCCCCTCGCTGACGAGCCGGCTCGTCAGGAAGAACGCCGCCCCGACGTCGGGACTCTCCGCGGGCGACTCGTCGGAGTCGTCGGACTTCGTCTGCGGCGGGGTCGGCTTGAGGATCGCCCTGACGAAGTCGTCCCACGGCCGGTTCCTCTCGAACGACGAACGCAGGAACCGTTGCCAGTGCTCGTCGTCGCCGCGGCGTTCCATCAACTCGACGTGCAGCGACTCGGCGAGGTGCCGCGGGTGTTCCGCCGAGGCGAGCAGCCGGTCGACCAGCTTCGTCCGTTTGTCCGCCGACGTGTCGGCGAGGAACGTCCGGGTCTCGACGACGGTCGGCACGCGGCCGACGAGGTCGAGGTGGACGCGGCGGCAGAACTCGGCGTCGTCGGCCGGCGGGGCGAGCGGAACCTCGGCGCGGGCGGCGACGAGGGCGTCGATCCGCACGTGCAACGGTTCCTCGGCCGTCGCGAGAGAACCGGCGAGCAGAACCGTCGCGCAGCCGAGTGTCAAACCGAGTGTCCGAGCCGACGACATCGCGTCTCTCCGTCGAGCGATCAACGGGTATGATAACGGCGACCCACGAGAGGGATCAACGTTCGTCGATGGAAGCCGTCACGAGCTCTGGCTGGTGGAACGTTCCGAGCGGAGGACTCGCTTCGCCTCGCGGTAGGACTTGCCCCGTTCGCGGTTCACGAGGATGCGGACGTCGGCGGCCGACAGCCCGGCGTGGTCGCCGAAGTCGGCCAGGAAGCGTTGCTCCTCGCTGGAGATGCGGCCGTCGACGAGGCTGGCTCGGACGGCGAGTTCGAGGTACTCGCGAGCCTCTCGCTGGTCGCGGGGGACGGGGAGCGGCACGTCGTCCCTGGTCGCCGAGTTGAGGGCCGCCTGCATCTGATCGTTCGTCATCCCGCGGCGACGGCCGGACTCGATGAGCGACTTCTGCTCCTTGTCGTGCAGCTTGCCGTCGAGCGACATGATCTTCGCGAGCACGGCGAAGGTGAGTTCGCGGTCGACGTCGCCGTCGAGCGGGTCGGTGACCTCCTGGCGGCGGCGAATCGCCATGTCGGCCGTGTAGGGGCCGACCGACTCGAGCACCCAGTCGAGGCTGCCGTCGACGAGGTTCGCTCCGCAGTACGCACACTCCGCCTGGTTGCTGACGGCGATCGGCGCGCCGCAGGACGTGCACGCGGACGAGGCGAACGCCTGCTCGGCGTCGGTCTTCGTGCCGTGCCTGCGGACGAGCGTGAAGACGTGCGAGTAGACCGCCTGCGGCCGAACGGTCTTCGTGCGACGGGGGCCCGATCGACGGACGAAGCGACCGGACCAGCGGACCATCACGTCGATGCGGTCGTGGCCGCCGGGGTCGAGCGACGCGTCGACGATCTCGACCGCCCCGACGGCGGGGAGCTCGAAGCAGTGCTCGTCCCGGGCGCTCGACAGCAGCCGGGTTCGTTCGTCCTGATGCATGGTGTCGGACAGAACCGGTTCGACGTAACCGGGGTCGGCGAAGAACTCGGCCGCTCGGAGACGCCAGAACGCGACGGAGACACGGTCTTCGACGTGCTGCAGACTGAAGCCGGGGTCGGCCGCCTCGAGCGTCGCGAGGGCGGGCAGGTGTTTCGGCTCGGCCGGCACTCGCCACTCGCCGGCCTGCGTGATCTCGGCGAGCACCCAGTCGTGGTCGCCCGAGTTGACGGTCGAGCCGCACGCCTTGCAGGTGGCCCGGTCGACGACGTCGAGCGGGGCCCCGCAACTGGGGCAGCTTCCCTCGATTCCCCCCCGGGCGGGTCAGTGTGCGGGCGCCCGGCTTGCGGTGGAACGACCAGTACTCGACGAACGACTCCGGCGAGCCGGAGCCGCGGATGCGACGGCCCGACTCGAGGTCGACGTCCTCGTCGACGGCGGACGCGGTGATCTCGACGTGGACCGTGTCGAAGCGGCTGCCGGTCTGGATCGCGGCGACGCGGGCGTCCGTGACGCGGACGTCTCGCATCTCGTTGCGGTACCCGTCCGCCTTCTGCATGTCGAGGTAGAGCTGGAACCGCTGGTTCACGCCGTCGCTGACGAACGGCCGGACCGGGGCGAGGTTCTGCTCGCTCCACGCGTGCTGGATGCGGACGAACGCGTCCTTGACCCGTTCGAGGAACGCGGCCTCGTCGAAGGCCGGGTCGCGGGCGAGCAGGGCCTGGTGGGCCGTGTCGCGGGAGCGGTCGGCCTGTACGGCGCGGCCGCGGCGGATGGTGCGGGTCACGTGCCGCGACTGGGCCTCGCGGGCCCCGAAGGTCATCGCCACGGCGACGACGATCAGCAGGGGGACTCCGATGTACGGATACCGGATGCAGAGCCAGATCAGGTAGAAGATCAGCTCGCCGTCGCCGCCTCCCCCGCCGCCGAATCCCCCCCCGCCTCCGCCGCCGCCACCTCCGTAGTTCCCGCCCCCTCCGGCTCTGGCGAGCACGAGGGTGGGGAGGAGCAGGAGACCGACGGTCGCGACGAGCACGGGGAGCAGTCGCGACCAGCGTTGGCGGTGGATCACGAGTGAGTCTCTCCGAGCAGCGGAAGCGCAGCAGACGGCGTGAGGTGGAGAACGGCGAAAGCGGCCCTGCGGATCAGAAGTCTCGGACGACTTCTCCGCCGCTCATCGAACTCAGGGCCTCGAGGACCTTGGGGTCGATACCCTCGTCGACGTAGCGGACGCTGCCGTCGCCCATCAGGACGTTGAACCCGCCGTCGCTCCAGTTGCTGCCGATGCCGTCGGGTCCGTTGACGTACTCCTTCTTGGTGAAGCCGCGGATCGAGGACCGTCCCCCGGCCGCCCAGGCGCCGAAGTCGTCGCTGGCCTCGGCGATCGCCATGGTGTTGGAGAGGCCGTCGGTGATGTCGCGGAACCGGACCTTGCGGTCGTCGCCGAACAGGCCGGCGCGGGCGTGTCCGGCGGGGAGGGCCCACGGGTCCTTCCCGTAACCGGCGATGCCGACGTAGTGCGTCTTCCCGGCTGCGTCGTCCGTGGCGACGTTCGGATTGACGAAGACCGAGATGGTGGTGTCCGTCCAGCGGCCGTTGTTCTCGCCCTTCCAGCCCTCTTTCTCGTCGATCTGCTCGAACAGGTTGCCCTGCTCGATGAAGGGGAGGACGGAGTACATCCAGCTGAGTCGGGCCTCGGGCTTCAGTTTGGCGTTCGGCACGGTGCCGACCGGCATGTGGCCGAACGTGTCGTGGTAGTTGTGCATCGCCAGGCCGAGCTGCTTCATGTTGTTCTTGGACTGCGCCTTGCGGGCGGCTTCCCGCGCCTGCTGCACGGCCGGCAGCAGGAGGGCCACGAGCACGGGGGTCGCCGCGGCACCGCTGCCCATGGAGGGCATGGCCGGCAGCGACGACCGCGTGACGACGCGGGTTCCCTCGTCCGTCGTCCAGCCGACCGAGACGTTCGGGAACAACGGTCGCGTGACGAGCTCGGCCGGCGGCAGGTCGGCGGCCGACACCGGCATCCGGAAGTTGGGGCCGAACTCGCCCGACTGGGCGATCGCACCCTGCACGAAGCCGAGCACCGTCGGGGCGGCCGCGGCGAGACCCTGCACGGCCGGACGCGGGTCGGTGTAGGTGAACGACGTGAACTCCTTCGGCAGCCCGGCGAACAGCTCCGCGTGGTCCTCGGCCGACCAACGGTCGAGCTTGCCGGACTGGCGAAGCAGGAACGACTGGACCGTCTGCGGGGTGACGCCCACGACGAGCCAGTCGCCGTCGACGACGAAGCTCGGGTTCACGAACCCGCCGCCGATCTCCAGCGTGACGATCTCGCTGCCGAAGCGGTCGTTCCGGTGGATCGTCAGCCCGTTCGGCCCGACCTCCTGGTCGACCATCGCCTTCGCGCGGCCCACCAGCATGGCGAGGGTGTTCTTCAGCTTGTCGGCGTCGTCGACGGAGACCGCCGCACCGAACCCGAGCGGAATCCCGAGGAAGCTGGCGTTCGGCTCGGCGTACACGCAGTGCACGTGGCCGAGCGGCTCGAGCAGGTCGTTCCGCGGGTCGAAGCCGAGCATCCGAGGGGCCTGGTCGAGGGCGTCCTCGAGCTGGGCTGCGGCTTCCGGCGGGCCGAACTTCGTCATGTTGCGGGCGATGCCGACCATCGTGTCGTACGACTTCGCCCAGTCCATGCTGAACGTGCTGAAGCCGGTCGCGTTGGCCGGGATCGGCGGCAGGTCGTCCATCGTCATCGGCTTCTGGTCGATCAACGCGAGCAACCCGGTCCGCGGGCCGGGGGCGTCGAACGTGACGTCCGACCGCAGCGACTTGCCGTCGTACCCGCTGACGACCGCGAACGTGTCGAGCCCGTTCAGTCCCAGCGGTTCGAGCACGTCCTTGACCGTGACGACGCGACCGTCGCGCAGTGGCGGCAGCGGGATCGGCGAGACGACCTCACGGACTCGGGCGAAGTCGAGCCAGACGCGGCTGGTCACCTCGAACTCCCCCTCGCCGCCGTACTTCTTCCAGAGCGGGTCGGACGTGATGTTCGGAGCGTCGCCGGTCGCGACTGCGATGCCTTGCGCGGCGGCGTTCAGCCCGACCGTGATCACCAGGTGCCCGGACTCGGCCCACCAGGCGAGTTCGACGGGCGGCCCCTCCGGCAGACGCGTCTGCACGACCTTCCGGCCCTGCACGTTCTTCTCCTCGAACTCGAAGCCCTCCTCGGCGGCCACCGCACGGACGACCCCGCCGATCCGGGGCTCGAGCCCGGCGGCCTCGTGCAGCACGATGGTGGCCGTCGGAATCGGTCCGGCGGCCGGGTCCATCGTGACGGCGAAGGTGGCCCCCTTCTTCGAGACCAGGCCGATCGCCGACCAGACGCCGTCGAGGTCGACCGGCACGCCGCCCGCCTTGGCCTGCTCGCCCATCGCGGCGAGGAACTTCTCGGCCAACTCGTCGAGTCCCGAGTCGTGGAGGGCGTCGTAGGCGGCCGTCTCCTTCCAGGCGGCCTCGTGCTCCTCGCTGCCGTCGAACGACGCGTAGAGCACGGCCCCGGCCGGGACGAGCTGCTCGGGGGCCTTCTTCTCGTGCTGGGCGAAGGCCCACGCGATGCCGACGGCCGTCCCCGCCGTTCCGACTGCCGTCATCAACACGACTGCGAGCAAACGCTTCGACATCGTTCTCCCCCTCGGTTCGTGACCCGTTCGACAACCGCCCGTAGTATCGCGACCCGGGTCGAGGATGCAATCGGTTCTTCGACTCGACTCGTGAGCGGAGGTCAGTCGGCGGTCGTCCGGGGGCCGGGGTCGGTCAGGGAGAGGAGCGTCATCCACGCGAAACCGGCGAAGGAGAGGACGGCGGAGACGACGAACACGCCCCAGCCGAGGCCGCAGCCGACGAGCTCGAAGTCGCCGAGGTCCTTCACGTCGGTGGCGAGGTAGTAGCCGAGGATCGGCCCGACGATTCCGCGGACGCCGGTGAGGCAGACGTGGACGCCGTTGTAGAACGGAATACGGCGTTCGTCCGGGGCGAAGTACATGCTGCCGGTGAGCCAGTTGATCATTCCACCGCCGTTGCCGACGGCGTGCAGCACCGCACCGACGACGAACGGCCACGACTGCAGCGTCGCCCCGCCGAGCGCGTAGAAGCCGTAGGCCGTTCCCTGGATGACGTTGAAGACGGCGCGGGCGGACATCGGGTTCCAGCCGTCGAGCAGCCGTCCCCACACGGGGGAACTGGCGATGACGAAGAGCGCCGGCAGAATCGCGACGACCCACGCCTGCACCGTCTTGCTGGCGTGCACGCCGTCCTCCAGCACGTCGACCACGTACCACAGCGAGATGTGGTTGGCGATCCCGGCGACGGCGAACGCCAGCTGGTAGGCGAGGAACCTTCGGTCCGAGACGAAGTACCAGCACCCTCGCAGGAAGGCCGCGACGGGTGAGACGGTCTCCGCCTCGGCGTACGGGTTCACGTCCGGCACGGGGATTCTCGAGTAGCACCAGGCCGAGAGGGCGAGCATCATGCCGAGGAAGCAGAACAGGGCGGGATACGCCGACTCGCCGAGCGCGAAGATGCCCCAGCCGAGAAACGTGGTGAGCAGACCGGTGAGCGCCCCGACCGCCTTGACGATGCCGACCGCCGTGCTGCGGTGGGTGTCCGGGTAGATCAGCCGGAACATGTTCATCTCCGCCGCGCGGGGGAACACGCGGACGACGAACGTGCTGCCGATCAGCACTGCGAAGAACAGCGACCCGGTCCCCGGGACGAGCGTGAGGAACAGCATCCCGGCCACGACCACGTTCGGCACCACGACGAGTGCCTTCATCGGCACGACCCGGCCGAGGTAGGTGACGAGCGGGCTGAAGAGGCTGCTGCCGAAGAAGAAGACGGCGAGCAACGCGACCTCGAGTGCGTCGGCCCCGAGGATCGACTTGAGCACGACCATCGCCAGCGAGAACGAGACGAGGTAGGCCCCGGCCGCGAGGTTCGCGAGCGTCTCCCAGTAGAGCGCCGTCCGCGCCTCGGCCGGGAACCGCTCGATCAGGCGACGGATCCGCGAACCGAGGGACCGGGACCCCGACGTCTGCTCGACTTCGGCGTCATTCGTAGTCTCTGTCACCGCGTCTTCCCTGAACGGCGGAGGTCAGTCGCCTCTCCCCTCGGGGAGAGGGAGCACGTGAGGTCACCCGTTCCCGCTCAGGCGTTTCGCCAGCGCCGCGATCACGGCCTGTGACTCCTTCCGTGCCTCGCGGAAGCCGTCGGGTGTGGGGCTGCCCCCCTTCACGTAGTTGAGGACGATGTCCTCGGCGGCCATCAGTTCCCGGCAGGCGCCGGGGACCTCGCTGGCGATCTCCGGCGGGACGGTCGTCACGCCGTTGCGGTCGCCGTGCAACAGGTCGCCGGGGTAGACCGGCAGGCCACCAACGGTGACCGGGACGTTGACCGAGAGGATGTGGCAGTAGCCGTGGGAGCAGGTGGTGCCGCCCGTGAAGACGGGGTAGTCGAGCGCCTCGACCTGGTCGATGTCGCGGCCGGTGCCGGAGGTGATCAGCCCGACCGACCCGTAGGCCTGGTAGGTCGTGCACATCACCTCGCCGAAGGTGGCGGACGTGGTCGGCTCGTCGACGTCCTGGAAGACGATCACCGGCGGGCCGGGGACCTCGGCCATCGCGTCGAGCTGCCGGTCGATGCTGGCGTAGACGTCGCCGCCGCGGGGCGGGGACATGCTGCGGAACGTGCTCGTCAGCGCGAACCCGACCATCGGCGGCAGCTTCGGGTAGACCGCCCCGATCGTGTGGTCCATGTAACCTTGGTTTCGGGGCCGGACGTCGAACAGCTCGATGACGTTGCAGACGGTCGGCGTGTCGAACTCGGCGAGGGCGGCGAGGGTGTCGGGCGAGACGTCGGTCATGGCGGGCTCCGCGGTGCGATGGAGCGCGAAATCTACCAGAAGCACCGGCGACCGCCTATCGCGCACGCCGCGCGGACCGTCGGATCTACCGCCGGTCGGCGCTCTCGACTGCGAAGTCGTGGGTCGCCGGTCCCGTGCCGACGTCGATCGTGATCGTGCTGTTCGTGTTGAACTCCGCCGCCACGCGTTCGACGACGACGTCCTGCATCGGCCCGTCGTTCTGTCCGTCGTACACGGGCTTCCGGCCGACCACCTCGGGGGACCGAATCTCGACCCGCCGCCTGCCGGGCGGAATCTCGGCCTGGTACACGCCCTCCTTCACCTCGGCGGTTACCGGAGCGTCGCTCTCGGTGGAGAGGAAGTCGACGACCCCTTCGGCGAGTGGTTCGCCGTCCATCGTCACGGTTCCGGAGACGACCACCGGGCCCGACCCGACGAGGCCGCAGCCCGAAAGCACCGCGAGCGAGAGGACGAACAGACTGGGCAGTCGCCTGGTCATGCGGGGCGAACCTCCACGTGGTGTGCGTTCACGGCCGCTCGACGACTTCGCCCCCGCCCATGGTCCCCACGGACCGCCAGACGGTGAGATCGACGTTGCTGCTCATGAACGTCGTGCTGCCGTCCGCGAAGACGACCTGCACGCCGCCGGTGTGCTCGCTGCGGGCGGCAATCCGGGCGTCGTTCGAGCCGGTGTCCACGCACGGGGCCCCCTGCACGAAGCTTCCGTCCTTGCACCAGCAGCGGTCGGTTCCCGCGTTGGGGCCGGTCTCGGTCGAGAACGCGAACGACCCGAGGTTCCGGTCGTCGTTCAGGAAGTCGCCGCGGGCGTCCCGCATGGTTCCGTCGGACGCCTTGCGGATCTCCGAGAGGAGCATCGTGTTCGAGGTGCCGTCCGTGAAGTCGCGGAACTTCGACGCCTTCGGGGCGGTCGTGCCGGCGTTGGCGAAGCCGAAGGGGGCCTGGGTCGTCGCGATGTTCGTCGCCATCGAGCCGTTGCCCCAGTTCACCACGTAGTTGCCCCGCGCCCGCCAGTAGCTGTCGCCCTGCCACAGTTCCGAGCCGGGGTCGCTGGGGCAGTAGTACAAGGGCAGCGTGTTGGCGACGACGCCGTCCGTGGTGTTCTGGACGATGTTGGGCGTCTCGTAGAAGTGCCGGGAGAAGTCGTACGCCTCGTAGACGTTCCCCTGTTCCACGTAAGGCCACAGGCTGGTCACCCAAGTGTGCCGCTTGTTGTTCGTCGCGGCGAAGGGCAGGGTGCCGTGGGTGTCGTGGTAGTTGTGGAAGGCCACGCCGTACTGCTTGAGGTTGCTCTTGCAACTCGAACGCCGGGCGGCTTCGCGGGCCTGCTGCACTGCTGGAAGCAGCAGGGCAATCAGAATGGCAATGATGGCGATCACCACCAGCAACTCGATGAGCGTGAACGCGAGACGCTGCCGCGTGACGGGGGAACGGGACATGGAATCCTCGCTGAGTAGCCGTGAGTAGCCGAACGAAAATCCGAGAACCGGACGACCTCGTAGTCTACGGGGAAGGGGCCGGCAGTACGAGACTCGTTCGTCGGAACCAGTCGATCCAGCGCTGGACGGCGTGCCCGTCGTTGGTACGATCGACCTCGCGGGCCGCCTCACGGCGATCCGCGGGCCTCCCTCTCACGCGGAGAGTGCGTCATGGCCCGCGCGCGGAAGGCCGACCGATCCCGTCTCGCCGACGAGTCCGCGGGACTGCCGCCCACGACTCGCAAGCCGAAGCCCCGCTCGCGGTCGGTCGCGTGGAAACGGAACCTCGGGCGGGCCACCGTGGCGGTCGTGTCGCTCGCCGTCGTCGCGGCGTGCATCGTCGCCGTCGCGTACGTCGTTCCGCGGATGAACGTCGGCACGCCCGGTCTCGAGACCTCGCACCTGCCGCTCGACACCGAGTTGCTCGTCCACGTCGACTGGGCACGACTGCAGAACTCGAGCGACGTCGGAGCGGCGATCTCGCAGACCTGGGCCGGTGCACCGCTGGTGCGGGACGTCGCCTCGCGCCCCGACGCACGGCCGCCGAAGGTGCGGACGTTGACGCTCGCGGTCTCTCCGTGGAAGGGCTCGAAGACGTACGAGGAACGGGCGGCGACCGGGTTGCTCGTCGACCGGAACGGTGCCGAGGACCCGGAGGAGCGGTTCGTCGACCTCGCGGCCCCGGGTGTCGGCCCGGCACTGCTGAGCGGACTCGGTCTGATCGCGGCGGCCGAGGGGGACCCGGGCCCGGCGGCGACGCGTGGACGCCTCCGCTGGACGGCCGTCGTGCGGGGCGACGGTCGCGTCGCGGCCGGCCAGTCGAGCGAGGAGGACGTGCTGGTGTGGGAGGTCGAACCGGGCGAGGTCGTGCTGGGGAACACGCTGACGTTGCGGGACGCACGCCGACTCGAGGGCGGTGCCGAGAGGTCGTACCGCTTCGACTTCGTCGAGGCCGGACACGCCGTGACGGCCGTCTGGCTGCCGCCGCGCGAGCGCCGGGACCAGGCTCGCGCGGTCGTCCGCGACCGACTCGCCGCCGTGCCCGACCTCCCGCCCCGGATCGCGACGCTGCTCGAGAACGTGCAGGAGGGGACGACGGCGGTCGCCCTGTCGGCCGACTTCGCGGACTCGACCGACGTGCTGTTGCAAATGCAGTCGTACGACGTCGGCCGGGCGGCCCGACTGGAGAAGGACGCCTCCCGGCTGCTCGCCGAACTCCGCACCTGGTCGGCCGCCCACGAGGCGGACGACCTTCCGTCTCGAGCCGTCCGGTCGCTGCTCACGGGGGCGAAGATCGTCCGCAGCGGCACGACGATCGACGTTCGCGGGAGCGTCCCGTCGGAACAGTCGGTCGCCCTCCTCGGAGCCTTCGCGCGGTCTCTCTGGTTGCTGACGGCCGAGTAGCGAACCCGCCCCTACGGATCCGTCGGCGACAACGAAGTCGCCACCCGCGGCGGGTTGACGAGCGTCTGGTAGACGACGCAGTACCGCTCGGTCAGCTCGACGAGCTTGGCGAGTTTCTCGGGTGGGGCGTCGGCGTCGAGGTCGAACGTCAGGCGAACGTCGGTCACGCCGACGGGGGTCTCGCGATCGACGCCGAGCGTGCCGCGGAAGTCGGCGTCCGCCTCGGCTCGAATCGTGCCGCTGCGAAGCGGGATGCCCATCGCGGTCGCGACCGCCTTCAGCGTGACGCCGGCACAGCCAACGAGTGCGTCGAGCAGCATGTCGCCCGAGCAGGCGGTCGAACCGTCCCCCCCGGCCGCCGGGTGCAGCCCCGCGTCGACGTCGCCCCGCACGGTCGCCACGCGGCAGACGACGTCCTCCCCGCCGAGCGTGCCGGACGAGTGCATCGTGATCACGGCCGACGCCGGATCGTCCTTGTACTTCTCCTTCAGCGGAGCCTGCACGGCTCGAAGTTCGTCTGCGTTCATGAGCACTCCCGGCGAGCGGTGGGCGTCGGCCCACTGTGTTCGTGGTAGTCGTGGGGCACACCTCCCGTGTGCCAGTCGACGTGGTCTGTCTCCGTTCTTCGGCACACCAGAGGTGTGCCCCACGGTCAAGGTGTCTCGACGTCGATCCACGTCCCGGCCTCGCCGCTGGCGAAGATCGCCTCGATGACGCGCATGTTGGCGACGGCGTCCTCGATCGGCGTCGGCACCGGCGTGTCGTTCAGGATGGCCTGGGCGAATAGATCCCCTTGGATGGTGTACTGGTCGCAGACGTCGAGGACGATCTCGTCGATGCCGGCTCCGGTCTCGTGCCACATGCGGCAGGGCTCGTGCGGCGGGGCGTTGAACGGGATCTCGATCTCGACGCGGCCGGTCGTGCCGAAGGCGTTCATGCGTTGGTGGGGCACGAGTTGGGTGGACGTGGTGAAGGTCGCCGTGCCGCGGCCGAAGTCGAGGATCGCGGACTCCAGCCGGTCGGTCCCGAGTTCAGGGTCCTTCTCGACGATCGCGAAGACGCGTGTCGGCTCGGCGTCGAACAGGAACCGGCTGAGTGAGATCGGGTAGCAGCCGATGTCCATCAGGGCGCCGCCGCCGATGTCCGGCTGGTTGCGGATGTTGCCGGGGTCCGCGTTGAAGTAGGAGAAGACGGTGTTGACCGTCCGCAGGTCGCCGATGCCGCCGGAGGTGACGATCTCCTTCGCCCGCACCCACTGCGGATGGTGGCGGTACATGAACGCCTCCATCAGCTTGAGGTCGGGGTACCGTCGGCCCGCCTCGACGAGCTCCATCGCCTCGGCCGAGGAGAGGGCGATCGGCTTCTCGCAGAGAACGTGCTTGCCCGCCTCGAGCGCCTTGACCGACCAGGGCACGTGCAGGTGGTTGGGCAGCGGGTTGTAGACCGCGTCGACGTCGGGGTCGTCGAGCAGCGCCTCGTAGCTGCCGTACCCCTTGGCGATGCCGAGTCCCGCGGCGACCGCCTGGGCCGTCTCGATGCACCGCGACGAGACGGCCGTCACCTCGCAGAACTCGCCCCGCTGCATGGCGGGGATCACCTTCTCGGTTCCGATCTTCGCCGTGCTGAGAATGCCCCAGCGGATCTTCTCGTTGCCGCTCACTTGGCTGCCGTTCTGGTCGGATGCTCGTTGTCGTGGGTCGGCATTCTACCGAGCCCTCGTCGGTGACGGTATTCGACGCGAAGCCGCAGTGTTCGGTGTTCGGTGTTCCGTGTTCGGTTCACGCGGCGGCAGCCAGAACCGACACGAACCGCGGGACTGAACACGGAACACCGAACACGGAACACCGCCTCCGCGAACCTTTGCGCCTCTGCGGCTTTGCGTCGAACCAGCAGAGTGAATTGCCGTTGCAGGACTTCGGAAGCGTCCCGATAATCCGGTGTCGGAGGCGAACTCGGAGCGTTCGCAGGTTCCGGCCCGCCTCGCATCCCGTGAAGGAGTCACCATGCCGGTCTACGAAGACAACTCGCTCGCCATCGGCCGCACGCCGCTCGTCCGCATCAACCGCCTCACCGAGGGGCTCGGGGCGACGGTTCTCGCCAAGATCGAGGGCCGGAACCCGGCCTACAGCGTCAAGTGCCGCATCGGCGCCTCGATGATCTGGGACGCCGAGAAGTCCGGCAAGCTGAAGCCCGGCATGCAGGTCGTCGAGCCGACGAGCGGCAACACGGGCATCGCCCTCGCCTTCGTCTGCTCCGCCCGCGGCTACCCGCTCACGCTGACGATGCCCGAGTCGATGTCGATCGAACGACGGCTCATGCTGCGGGGCTTCGGCGCGAACCTGATCCTCACGCCGGCCGGCGAGGGGATGGGCGGGGCCATCCGCAAGGCGGAGGAGATCGCCGAGGATCCGAACTACTTCATGCCGCAGCAGTTCAAGAACCCGGCCAACCCGCGGATTCACGAACAGACCACCGGCCCGGAGATCTGGGACGACACGGACGGCAACGTCGACGTGTTCGTCGCCGGCGTCGGCACGGGCGGCACCATCACGGGCGTCTCCCGCTTCTGGAAGAAGCAGAAGGAGGCTCCGCTCCACTCCGTCGCCGTCGAGCCGGCCAACAGCCCGGTCCTTTCCGGCGGCGACCCGGGCAAGCACCGGATCCAGGGGATCGGTGCCGGCTTCAAACCGGACATCCTCGACATGGACCTCGTCGACGAGGTCGTGCAAGTGACCGACGACGAGGCCTTCGAGATGGCCCGCCGGGTCTGCGTCGAGGAGGGGATCACGTGCGGCATCAGCTGCGGCGCGAACATGGCCGCCGCCCTGAAGGTCGCCGCCCGCCCCGAGATGGCCGGCAAGACCATCGTCGTCGTCCTCCCCGACAGCGGCGAGCGGTACCTCTCGACCCCAATGTACGACGAGTACCGGGATTGAGTCGCCGTATGCCGGAGCGTCCGTGAGTTTGGCCGCGTACTATCTGCACCTGCACGGCGTCTTGGTCGGGGCGGTCCAGACACATGGTGGCCTCTCAGGGTCCCATGCTTGGGAAGGTCTCGATCAAGTGGTCTGGTCAAGTTCTCTCAGAG
This sequence comes from Planctomycetaceae bacterium, assembly GCA_028284885.1. GTDB lineage: Bacteria > Planctomycetota > Planctomycetia > Planctomycetales > Planctomycetaceae > JANQQW01. The sequence continues at coordinate 37,779 of JANQQW010000058.1, read as the reverse complement.
CTCGCTGGGCCTCCGCCACCTTCCACGGGCCAACGTAGACGTATTCAACGACCGCTCGGAAGAAGTCGTCAATTACGTCTACCCACTCTGGATCCACTTCGACGTCATCGTCGGCGTGTGAGCCGATGTCACCAAGGAGCTTCACGATCGCGGTCATCGCGACCAACGTCCCGGGCAGAAGCCCGCGATTCTCGAGAGTCTTCAGCCTGCTCGGCAAACTCTGGAGCTTTCCGTCCGCATTCTTGCGCCCCGCCCCTTGCTCAGCGCACACGGCTTCAAGCGCTCGTCGGATCTGATTTGCGAAAGCATTCGGCGCCTGGCTCTTTATCCTCGATGCTTCCGCGTATACGCGCGCGACCCGCCTGGGCACGCTTTGGTGCAGTTCATCGGGCGTTGGCCATAGCAATCGTGCGTGCGGCAGGTGGAACGTCGGGTACTCGTCGGGAGCGTGCTCTTCGACCTTGGAGTACACGCTTGGCTCGCCGCATGTCGTGCATTTGACGAAGAACATGTACCGGGCCTCAATCACGGATCCATACGGTCCGTCGGTGAGGCGGCGACAGACGGTTCCTTCAAGCAGATGCGGCGTTACGTTCCCACAGTGCCCGCATCGTGTGATGGACTCTTCTTGTTGCACCGTGACTGTCCCCTGCGAGTTGTCGATCAGAAGACGACACAAGAACTCACCGCACGGTTCACCCGGTGCATCACGTGTAGACTCAGGTGATGTGCGCCCCTCGCGTCTCGACGTAGACGGCGTAGACGCTGGTGCTCGCCGTCATGAAGAGGCGGTTGCGCTTGGGGCCGCCGAAGCAGACGTTGGAGCAGATTTCCGGCAGGCGGATCTGGCCGATGCGGTCGCCGTTCGGGGCGAAGACGTGCACGCCGTCGTACCCGTCGCCCACCCAGCCGGCCGACGCCCAGACGTTGCCGTCCTCGTCGCAGCGGATACCGTCGGCGAACCCGGCGACCGTCTTCTTCTCGTGGTGGTGCCCGTGGTCGCCGCCGCCCGCGACCACGACGTCCATCTCGAGCGCCATCGAGCAGAAGGTCTTGCCGTTCGCGAGCCGCGTCCCGTCGACGACGTCCCAGACCTTGACGATCTCCTTCGCCTGCGGGTAGTGGCTCTTCCCGGTGTCGGCCACGTACAGTTTCTTGTAGTCCGGCGAGAAGCAGAGCCCGTTCGGCTTGAAGATCTCGTCGGTCAGCTTCGTGATCTTCCCGGTCGAGGCGTCGATCCGGTAGACGGCCTCCTTCCGCACCGGCTGCACCGACTCGCCCGGCTCACGGTTCCCCTCGTAGTTCATCAGGGCGCCGTAGCCGGGGTCGGTGAACCAGATCGACCCGTCGGCCGGGTGGACGACGGCGTCGTTCGGCGCGTTGAAGCCCTTCCCCTCGAAGCTCTCGGCGAGAACCGTGCGGCGGCCGTCGTGCCCGTAGCGGACCACCTTGCGGGTGCCGTGCTCGCAGCTGATCTGCCGGCCCTGGAAGTCGAACGTGTTGCCGTTGCTGTTGCCGGAGGGGTTCCGGAAGACGGTGACGTGGCCGTCGTCGTTCAGCCAGCGGTGCTGCACGTTGTTCGGGATGTCGCTCCAGATCAGGTACTTGCCGACGGCGTTCCAGGCCGGCCCCTCGGCCCACAGCATCTCCTTCGAGTGGTAGATCCGCTGAATGGGTGTGTTGCCCAGCCGGTACTTCTTGAAGCGGTCGTCGAGGACGACGAGGTCCGGGTCCGGGTAGCGAACGGGCGGAGCGTCGGGCCCGTAGTCGCGGCCGAACACCTTGGAGCCGGCGGCGGCGGCGAGGGCGGCGGTTGCCGTCGCCGCGAGGAACGAGCGACGGCTGCTGCGGGGCGATTCGGGGGTGGTGGCGTCGGTGTGCGTCATGGGCTTGCCCGTTCTCGGTGGTGCGTCGTCGGCGTGGCGGCGGCTCGATCCACGAACCGAACCGCAGGCTTGCCCAGACTACCAGAGCCATCGGGCAACGGCACCCGAACGACGTTCAGACGGTGGGGCCGTCATCCGCTTGCCGCTCCCAGTGTCTGCGAAGCAACACTCCAGCCTCCTCTCCCCCGCTGGCGGCCTGGTCCTGTTCCACGGCGAGGTCGCGGGGGAGAGGGCCGGGGAGAGGGGGTCCACGGGACGCGTCAATCGTTACCCCCTCACCCCAACCCTCTCCCCCGCAGCAAGAACGTACCGCGATCGGACGCAACGAGCGGGGGAGAGGGGGCAGTCGTGCTTGGAGCATCCCGTTCACCGCCGTGGTCGCGGGCCGCGGCGGCTGCCGTGGCGGCGGAAGACGTCCCGCGAGGTCTGCCGCGACTCGGTCCGGCGGCGGACCCGTTCGACCTTCGCCTCCGCGATGCGGGCCGCCTTCGCGTGGTCGACGATCGGTTCCGGGTAGTCGACGCCGATCCGGCACCCGACCTTCCGTTGCACGTCCCCCGGCATCCGCCACGGCTCGGCGAGGAACTCCTCTGGCACCTTCGCGAGTTCCGGACAGAACCGCCGGACGAACGTCCCCTCGGGATCGTGGTCGAGCACCTGCTTCGTCGGGTTGTAGATGCGGAGGGCGTTGATGCCTGTCGTGCCGGACTGCATCTGGAACTGCGGGAAGTGGATGCCCGGCTCGAAGTCGAGGAAGTGCTGCGCGAGGAAGACCGACGGCTCCCGCCAGTGCAACCACAGGTCGTACGCGGCGAACGACGCGAGCATCGCCCGCATCCGGAAGTTGATCCAGCCGGTCGCGTGCAGGGCCCGCATGCTGGCGTCGACCATCGGGAAGCCGGTGCGGCCCTCGCACCACGCGGCGAACCGGTCCGCGTCGAACGCCTCCTCGCGAAGGCCGTCGAACCCGCGGTGCATGTTCTCGAACTCGATCCGTGGCTCGTCCTCCAGCTTCTGCGTGAAGTGGCAGTGCCAGCGGAGCCGGGACTCGAACGCCTCCAGCGACGCCCGCCACTCGCCCGGCGGCCGCGACCGCAGTCGGCTCCGCACCTGCTGGAAGATCTGCCGGATCGAAATGCAGCCGTAGGCGATGGAGGTGCTCAGCCGGCTGCAGGAGTCGACCGCCGTCACCGGGCTCGACATCTCGCGCGGGTAGCGTTCGCCGCGAGAACGCAGGAACGACTTCAGCAGGTCCCACGCCCGGGACTCGCCACCACGTTGGACGTCGGTCTTCTTGCTCGCCGGCAGGCCGTGCTCCTCGGGGCCGCGAATCCTCTCGGTCGGAACGTCGGCGAAGCGGGCCGCCTCCAGCGGCGGGGCGATCGGAGCCGACATACGCTCGGTCCAGTTCTTCGCCCAGCCTTCACGGTCCCGCAGCCGCCGGACCACGCCGTGCTGCGGGATCTCGGTCCACGGCACGCCGCTCTGCCGGCACCACCGCTTCACCCGCTTGTCCCGGTCGAACGTCACGTGCAGCCCGGTCTCCTCGTGCGACCACAGGCCGTCGATGCCGATCTCGTCGTGCAGTCGGCCGAACACGTCCGGCAACCGGCCGATGCGAACCGTCAGCCCGCCCCCGACTTCACGGAGTCCCGCATCGACCTCGGCGAGCGACTCGTTGACGAACACGAGGTGCGACGAGTCGTGCTCGGGCCGCGCGAGGAGTTCGGGCTCGTAGACGTACAGCACGACGACCGGCCCGCGGCGAGCCGCCTCGGTCAGCGGCCAGTGGTCTCGCAGCCGCAGATCCCGCTTCAACCAGACGACTTGGGCACCCACGGCGTTCCCGGGTGAGAGACACGGAGAGGTTCGAGGGGCCGAATTCAGGGACCCGGCCCCGTATGATTCTTCCGAACCCCGGCGACCCGGCCAGAGCCAGACTTGCCCAGCGACACCGCCACCGCGATTCCCGCCGCCCTCGAGACGTTCCACCCGGCCTCGGCCGAGTGGTTCGCGCGGAGTTTTCGCGAGCCGACCGACGCCCAGACGCTCGCGTGGAAGCCGATCGCGAACGGCGAGAACACGCTGCTGCTCGCCCCGACCGGCTCCGGCAAGACGCTCGCCGCGTTCTTCGTCGCCGTCGACCGGCTGATGTTCGCCGCCGACGAGTCGCCCGGCGTGAAGGTGCTCTACATCTCGCCGCTGAAGGCACTCGGCGTCGACGTGGAGCGGAACCTGCGGCCGCCGGTCGTCGGCATCGGGTCCGTTGCCGAGCACCGCGGCGAGTCGTTCCGCACGCCGAGCGTCGCCGTCCGCAGCGGCGACACCGACTCGCGTTCGCGGGCGAGGATGCTCCGCGAGCCGCCCGACATCCTCATCACCACGCCCGAGTCCCTGTACCTGCTGCTCACGTCCCGCGGCCGGGAGATACTGTCGTCGGTCGATCTCGTCATCGTCGACGAGATTCACACGCTCGTCTCGTCGAAGCGCGGGGCGCACCTCTTCCTGTCGCTCGAACGGCTCGAACGACTTCGTCGCGAGAGCGACTCGGAGCGACCACCGCTGCAGCGGATCGGCCTCTCCGCGACGCAGCGACCGCTCGAGGAGGTCGCCCGCATGTTGGGCGGGTTCGACACGTCGGTCGGACCGGAGATCGACCCGAAGCCGCGGCCGGTCGAGATCGTCGACGCCGGGCGACGACGGCCGATCGACGTGACGATCGAACTGCCGCTGGAGGACGCCGCGGGGAACGAGGCGGATCCGTTGCCGGGCGGGTCGGCCTCGCTCGCCGCGTCGCCGGGGGCGTCGGTCTGGCCGTCGATTCACGAGCGGCTACTCGAACTCGTCCGTGCGCACCGGACGACGATGATCTTCGTGAACAGCCGCCGGCTCGCCGAGCGACTCGCGGCGGCTCTCAACGACCTGGGCGAGGAGAACGAGGAGATCGCGGCGGCCCACCACGGTTCGATCGCGAAGGAGACCCGCACGGCGATCGAGGATCGACTGAAGCGGGGCACGCTGCCGGCGATCGTGGCGACGTCGTCGCTGGAACTCGGCATCGATATGGGGGCCGTCGATCTCGTCGTGCAGATCGAGGCCCCGCCGACGATCGCCTCGGGAATCCAGCGGATCGGCCGGTCGGGGCACGGCGTCGGCGAGCGGTCGAAGGCGGTCGTCTTCCCGAAGTACCGGGCCGACCTCCTCGCCTGTGCGGCGGCGACGCCCCGCATCCTGAACGGCGAGGTCGAGTCGACGACGTACGCCCGCAACCCGCTCGACGTGCTCGCCCAGCAACTCGTCGCGATGGTCGCCCTCGACGACATGACGGTCGACGAGATGTTCGCCGTCTCCCGCGGGGCGGCCCCGTTCTCCGAACTGACCCGCGGCGTCTTCGAGGGAACGCTCGACCTGCTGGCCGGCCGGTATCCGTCGGACGAGTTCTCCGAGCTGCGGCCCAAGCTGAACTGGGACCGGCTGAACGGCGTGGTCACGTCGCGACGCGGGACGCAACGGACGGCTGTCCTGAACGCCGGCACGATCCCGGACCGTGGCCTGTACGGCGTCTTTCTCGCGGGGGGCGAGGGCGAGACGACGAGCCGGGTGGGCGAGCTCGACGAGGAGATGGTCTTCGAGACGCGGCCGGGCGACGTGTTCCTGCTGGGGGCCTCGTCGTGGCGGGTCGTCGAGATCACGCGCGACCGGGTGCTCGTCGTGCCGGCTCCCGGAGAGCCGGGGCGGATGCCGTTCTGGCGGGGCGACGGACCGGGGCGGCCGGTCGAGTTCGGCGAGGCGATCGGCAAGCTCGCCCGCGAACTCGCCGACCTCGACGAGGAGGAGGCGAAGACGCGGCTCGTCGACGAGCACGGCCTGCAGCCGCACGCGGCCGAGACGTTGATCGCGTACCTCGACGACCAGCTCGAGAAGACCGGCGAGCTGCCGTCCGAGACGACGATCGTCGTCGAGCGGTTCCTCGACGAGATCGGCGACTGGCGGATCTGCGTGCTCTCGCCGTTCGGGGCGCGGGTGCACGCACCGTGGGCGATCGTCGTCGCGGCCCGGTTGCGGGAGCGGACGGACGGCGAGGTCGACGTCGCGTGGACGGACGACGGCATCACGTTCCGGCTGCCGGACGGCGAGGACCTGCCCGACCTCGACGTGCTGCTGCCGTCGCCGGAGGAGATCGAGGACGCGGTCGTGCGAGAGCTCGGTTCGACGGCCCTCTTCGCCGCCCGGTTCCGGGAGAACGCGGCCCGGGCGCTGCTGCTGCCGCGGCGGCGGCCGGGGAAGCGGACGCCGTTGTGGCTGCAGCGGAAGAAGTCGGGCGACCTGCTCGCCGTCGCGTCGAAGTACCCGGACTTCCCGATCCTGTTGGAGACATACCGCGAGTGCCTGCGGGACACGTTCGACGTGCCGGGACTGCGGCGGCTGCTGCGGTCGATCGAGCAGCGGTCGGTGCGAGTGCGGGCCGTCGAGACGAAGACGGCGTCGCCGTTCGCCGCGTCGCTGATGTTCGAGTTCACGGCGAACTTCCTGTACGAGGGGGACACGCCGCTCGCCGAACGTCGGGCCCGGACGCTGACGCTGGACCACGTGCAGCTTCGCGAGTTGCTCGGCGACGCCGAGATGCGGGAGCTGTTGGACGCGACGGTGATCGAGGAGGTGGCCGCGGAGCTCCAGCGGCTGGGCGAGAAGTACCCGTGCCGCGACCTCGACGACGTGCACGACCTGCTGCGGTCGCTGGGCGACCTGACGCGGGAGGAACTCGCCTTGCGCGTGGGTGGGGCGGAACCGGCGGACGTGGACGGCTGGCTGGACGAGTTGCTGCACACGCGGCGGATCGTGCGGCTGGAACTGGTTGGCGAGTCGCGGTTCGTGGCGGCCGAGGACGCGGCCCGGTACCGGGACGGGCTGGGCGTCGTGCTGCCGATGGGACTGCCGAACGAGTTCCTCGACCCGGTCGAGTCGCCGCTCGTCGAACTCGTGGCGCGGTTCGCCCGCACGCACCAACCGTTCGCCGCCGACGAGGTGGCCACGCGGTTCGGGCTGTCGAACGATCGCTTCGTCGAGGTGCTGAAGGCGTTGGTCGAGGACGGGCGGGTCGTGGACGGCGAGTTCCTGCCACACGGCCGCGGTCGCGAGTGGTGCGACGTCGAGGTGCTGCGGCGGCTGAAGCGGCGGTCGCTGGCGAAGCTGCGGGCGGAGATCGAACCGGTCGATGCCGAGGTGCTGGGGCGGTTCCTGCCCGATTGGCAGGGGGTGACGCGGCCGCGGCGAGGACCGGACGGTGTGCTCGACGTCGTCGAGCAGTTGCAGGGACTGTCGACTCCGGCGAGCGACCTCGAGCAGTCGATCCTGCCGGCCCGGGTGGCCGGGTACCACTCGCGGGACCTCGACGAACTCTGCGTGGCCGGGGAGGTCGTCTGGCAGGGCGTCGAGTCGCTGGGCGAGTCGGACGGCCGGGTCTCGCTGTTCCTGGCCGACGACTTCCCGTTGTTGGGCCGCGAGCCGACGGGGCCGGGCGACGAGGAGGAGCCGGACGAACGGGAGTCGCGGGTGATCGAGACGCTCGGCGACCGCGGGGCGTTGTTGTTCGGCGAGCTGACGACGCACGTCGGCGGCTTCCCGAACGAGTGGCTGGAGTTGCTGTGGACACTGGTCTGGAAGGGCGTCGTCACGAATGACACGCTCGCACCGCTGCGGGCCCTGCGGCGGAAGGGGTCGAAGTCCGGGCGGCGGCGAGAGCGGGGGCCGCGGTCGCGGTTCCGGTCGCGGCGGTCTGAACGGCTGCCCGGCTCGGAGGGACGGTGGTCGCTGGCCTGGGCGCCCGAACGTGACCGACCGAGCGAGACGGAGCGACGGACGGCCCTCGTCCGGCAGCTGCTCGAACGGTACGGCGTGGTGACGCGAGAAGTCGCGGCGGCCGAGGGCGTGCCGGGCGGGTTCACTTCGATCTACCCGGTGCTGAAGGCGATGGAGGAGGCTGGCCGCGTGCGGCGGGGCTACTTCGTGGCCGGGCAGGGGGCGGCTCAGTTCGCGCTGCCGGGGGCGGAGGACCGGCTCCGTGCGGCGGGCGAGGCGTCCGAGGGAAGCGGGCTCGAACTCGCGGCGGTCGATCCGGCGAACCCGTTCGGGGCGGCCGTCGCGTGGCCGCGGGACGACGACGGGGCGACGGGGCGGCTGCAGCGGCGGACGGGGGCACGGGTACTGCTCGTCGATGGAGCGCTCGTCGGGTATCTGCCGCCGGGGCGGAACTCGGTCGTCACGTTGCTGCCGGACGACGAACCGCGGCGGTCGCGCGCGGCCCGCGGACTCGCCGATCTCCTCGTGAGATCGCGAAGCGGCGGCCGGGCGTTGCTGCTGCGCGAGATCGACGGGGTGGCAGCGAACGAGTCACCGTTGCGGCCGGTGTTCGAGCAGGCGGGCTTTCGACTCTCCGGGCAGGGGCTGCTGGGCCGGGCGACGGCGGGGTCGCGTGAAGAGTCGGTCGAGGTCGCGGAGGACGACACGGATTCGACGACGGACTGAGCGAGTCACGGATGCCCGAGGGAGACACGATCTACACGGCGGCTCGCACGCTGCGGAGGCACCTCGTCGGCCGCGTCGTCGAGGAGGCGGTCGGGTCGGACCACTTCCGGCTGGACGCGTCCCGCCTCGTCGGCCGGACGACTCGCGAGGTCGAGTCGCGGGGCAAGCATCTGCTGGTGCACCTCGACGACGGCCACGTGATCCACTCGCACATGGGGATGACCGGTTCCTGGCACGTGTACGCGGCAGGAGCGACTTGGCGGAAGCCGCGACGGAACGCCCGGCTCGTCCTGCGGGTCGAGGGACAGGAGGTCGTCTGCTTCACTCCGAAGCAGTTGGAGCTGCTGACGCCCGACGGTCTTCGTCGGCACGCGCACCTGCAGCGGCTGGGGCCGGACGTCCTGGACGAGTCGTTCGACGTCGAAGCGTGCCTCGCACGGCTGCGGCGGGAGGGGAGGCGACCGGTCGGCGAGGTGGTGATGGACCAGCGGGTCCTCGCCGGTATCGGGAACGTCTACAAGTCCGAGGTGCTGTTCCTCGAGCGGATCGACCCGTTCGCCCCGGTCGCGAGCCTCGACGACGAACGGCTGCGCGGCTTGCTGCGGCGGACGGTCCGGCTGGCACGTCGCAACCTGGAGGGGAAGCCGCGGCGGACGCGGTCGCGGCCGGACGGCCGGCGGAAGTGGGTGTACGGCCGGAGCGGCGAGCCCTGCTACGAGTGCGGGACGTCGATCCGAATGCGGCGGCAGGGCGATCTCGGCCGCTCCACGTACTGGTGCCCCGCGTGTCAGCCGTCGCACGACGAGGCGGCCGTCAGTCCTTGATCAACGCCGGCGGGGGCTTTGGCTTGGCGACGCGCATGGCGAGTCCCTCGCGGGCGGCGAAGACGAGTATGCGGTCCTTCGTCTGGGCCAGTCGGCGGTTCACCTCGTCGGCCATGTTGGAGACCGTGTCGTCGGAGCTCTGCGGGTCGTGGTGGTAGAGGGCGACCATGTCCGGCCGGGTCTGTCGGCAGAGGTCGACGGCGGTCGCCACGGAGTTGTGCCCCCATCCGGTCCGCTGCGCGTAGATGGAGTCCGTGTACTGGCAGTCGAGCACGACGAGGTTCGCGCCGCGGAACATCTCGAGAAAGTCGTCGGCGTACGACCGAGAGGCCTCGTGGTCCTCGAGGACCTCGTCCCGGTTCTGGGCGATCAGGTCGAGCTCGCTGTCGGTGGCGACGACCAGGACGGAGTCGCCGGCCTGCATGCGGAAGCCGAGGGACCCGCCGGGGTGGGGGAGCGGGAAGGGGGTGACGTGGACGCCGCCGACCTCGAACGGGCCGACGATCGGACGGAACACCATCTTGGCCCGCATCGCACTCAGTTCGACCGGGAAGTAGTCGCCGCTCATCTGCCCGGAGAGGAGTTCCTCGACCGGTTTGTCCGCCTCGCCGAACACGACCAGTTCGTTCTGGGACATGTAGCCGTGGGCGAAGAACGGGAACCCCTGGATGTGGTCCCAGTGGAGGTGGGTGAACAGCAGCGAGACGTTGGTTGGGCCGACGCCCTCCTCGTCGAGCCACTTGGTGCTCATCTCGCGGATGCCGCTGCCGGCATCGACGACGATGCGGGTGTCGCGGTGGCGGACCTCGATGCAGGGGGTGTTGCCGCCGTACTTCTCCGTGCTGCGGCCGGGCGTGGGGATGGAGCCGCGTGTCCCCCAGAACCGAATGGTGAGTCCGTCCGACACGTTCAGGTCTCCGTCGTGCCCTCGAACGAACGGATCCGGTCGAACACGAACATGCTCCGGCCGATGCGGATGGAGTCGCCGCCGTGCAGCGCGCACGACAGGACGGGGACGTTGTCGACGTAGGTGCCGTTGCTGCTGCCGAGGTCCTCGATGGAGTACAGGCCGTCGGGGTCGCAGCGGATGCGGGCGTGTCGCTTGGAGACGGCGCTGTCGGGCAGGACGATCTCGGCGGTGGGGTCGCGACCGACGACGGCGGAACTGCCGACGATCACGATGCGGTCCTTCACGCACGCCTGGACGGGGAGCAGCACGCCCATCACCCGGATCCCGGTGGTGGGACGGTCGAAGTCCCGAGCGAGATCGGTCTCGCCGATCGTCTCGAGCTTGAAGGGGCGAAGTGTCTGCTCGGCGGCGTCGTCGACGTTCACGATTGCGAGCCTGGCAGCGGGACGTGGCGGGCCACGGGACGCCGTGGCCGTCCTCGGCGTCACCAGCCTACCCGCTGCCCGCGCCGATCGCCAAGTCGCGATCGGCCGGCCGGCTCAACGACCGTAGCCTCCGCCGCCCCGCGGCTCGCGTGGCCGGGCCTCGTTCACGGTCAGCCGTCGTCCGCCGAAGTCCGCGCCGTTCATCTCCTCGACGGCCACGTCGCCCCCCTCGGACATCTCGACGAAGCCGAAGCCGCGGCTGCGGCCCGTCTCGCGGTCGTTGACGATCTGGGCCCGCGTGACCGTGCCGAACGCCTCGAAGGCCTCCTTCAGGTCGTCGCTCGTCGTGGAGTAGGGCAGGTTGCCCACGTAAAGGTTCATGCTCATTCCGCGTTCCCGTCCGCTGCCCGGCCCGGCTGGGCTCGTTGCACGCTGGAGTCTCGAAGGTCGTCCGGTCCTCGTGAGGACGGTCGCCGTCGAACACGCCGGACCAGGTTCCAGGCCCGCGTTCCTCGCGCAGGTCACACGGCGTGGCGAACCAGTGCTCTCGAGCGTCCGCGGGGCGTTCCCCGCCAAACGGGCAAATTGTACTTTCGTGGAACTGGCGTAGGAGAACGTTGTCGGGAGAATCCACGAGGGTCACGTGAAGTCCCTCCGTTCGCCGCCGAGAACCGCCCCGTGCCTGTTCCGCAGCCCAGTCGTCCGCCGCTCGACCTCACCGACGCCGTGCAGGTCGCCGGCGTTCAGGACCTCGCGGAGGCACGGATGCTCGCCGAGTGCGGGGTCGCGTGGATCGGCTTCCCGCTGCGGCTGCCCGTGAACACCGAGGACACCACCGAGGACGAGGCCGCCGAGATCGTCCGCGATCTGGCCGCTTTCCGGGGTGACGTGACGTCCGTGTTGATCACCTATCTGAGCGACCCGGACGAGATCACGGCGTTCGCCCGGACGTTGGGCGTCACGGTCGTGCAGCTGCACGGCGACGTCCCGGTCGAGTCGCTCCGCAGGCTGCGTGAGGAGTCGCCCGAACTGCACGTCGTGAAGAGCCTGGTGGTCGGGCGGACGCCGGACCGGGAACTGGACCGGCTCGTGGGCGAGTGCTCGCCGTCCGTGGACGCGTTCATCACGGACACGTTCGATCCGGCGACCGGGGCTTCCGGCGCGACGGGCCGCGTGCACGACTGGGCCGTCAGCCGCAGGATCGTCGAGCGGTCGCCCCGACCAGTGATCCTCGCCGGCGGACTGACCCCCGAGAACGTCCGCGAGGCGGTCCACGTCGTTCGCCCGGCCGGTGTCGACGTGCACACGGGCGTCGAGGACGCGACCGGCCGGAAGGACCGACGACTCGTCGAGGCCTTCGTCGCGGAGGCGCGGGCCGCGTTCGCCGAGACCCGCGGCTGAGGTCGCGTTCGGTCAGGTTTCCCCGTCGTCGAGCATCGGGTTCGCCGCACGCAGCCCGGCCCTCCTCCGTGCCACCAGTTCCCGAAGTCGCGACGGCCCCAGCCGGTCGGCCACCTGCTGCAGTTGCTCGGCCCAGACCCGCGGAGAGTCCGCGAGGTACGGCGTGGGGAACGACTGGACCCCCGCGGGCATGACCACGGGGTCCTCCGAGTAGCGGTGGAGGTGGACCTCGTCCCGCCGCGTGCAGAAGAAGACCGGGCTGCCGCACTCGTGGCAGACGCGGACGGTCGGGTCGGCGGTCGACTCCAAGTGGTCCCAGGTCGACGGGCAGCCGACACGGCTCGAACGCGGGCATCCGATCAACGGCAGCACCCCGGCCGAGACCGCGGCCACCCAGCCGGGGTCGAGCCGCCCGGCCATTTCGGACAGCCGGCCGAGGCGAACGTCCGTCGCCCCCGGGACCGGTTCCTCTCCTTGGCCGAGCTCCAAACGCAGGTACTCGGCCCGTTCGTCCCCGTGTTCCTCCAGCCAGTCCGCGTAGACGAGCCGCGCGGTCGCGTCGTCGGGGTCGGCCAGCACGGCCTCGAGCAGCGGACGTTCGCCCGGCAGCAGTTCGAGCATCGAGTACGCCCCCCGGTCCGCGGCCCGCTCGCGTCGAGTTTTCCCGAATTCCCCCCAGATGATACGAAACACCGCACCGTTCACGGGGTTTCATGACCGTCGGTTCTCGAAAGGCCCCCCATGCGCCCCGTCTTCCCGCTCGTCGCTGCTGCCGTTCTCTGGATTGCGACGGTTGGCTCCGCCGCCGACTGGCCCCGGTTCCGCGGGCCCGACGGCGACGGGAAGACCACGGAGTCCGTGCCGACCGAGTGGAGCGCGACGAAGAACGTCGCCTGGAAGGTCGATCTGAAGGGGTCGGGCAGTTCAAGCCCGATCGTCGTCGGCGACCGCGTCTACGTCACGTCGTACACCGGCAGCCCGGACGAGCTCGTGCGGCACCTCGCCTGCTTCGAGAAGACGACCGGCAAGGCCGTGTGGGTGAAGGACGTGCCGGCCGAGGCGGCCGAGGATCCGGACCGCGGCTTCATCGGCGAGCACGGCTACGCCACGAGCACCCCGGTCTCGGACGGCAACCACGTCTTCTGCTTCTTCGGGAAGAGCGGCGTCTACGCCTTCGGGCTCGACGGCGAGATCCTGTGGCGGACGCCCGTCGGCACCGAGTCCAGCAACCGCCGCTGGGGCTCGGCCGCCAGCCTCGTCCTCCACGGCGACACGGTGATCGTCAACGCCAGCGAGGAGAGCCAGTCGATTCGTGCCCTCGAGAAGTCGACCGGCAAGGAGGTCTGGAAGGCCGAGGCGAGCAGCCTGGAACTCGTCTACAACACCCCGCTGCTCGTCACGCCGAAGGAGGGCAAGCCGGAACTCGTCGTCAGCGTGCCGCAGGAGGTCTGGTCGTTCGACCCGGACACCGGCAAGCTGAAGTGGTACGCGGAGACCGACATCGGCGGCAACGTCTCGCCCAGCGTCGTCACGGACGGCGAGGTCGTCTACACGCTCGGCGGTCGCCCCGCCGCCTCGGCCGCCGTTCGTCTGGGCGGCGAGGGAGACGTGACCGACTCGCACGTCGTCTGGAACGGCCGGCTCAGCAGCTACGTTCCGTCGCCCGTCCTCCACGAGGGCCGGCTGTACTGGGTGGACGACAGCGGCACCGCCCACTGCGTGAACGCGGCCGACGGCGAGGTCGTCTACCGCGAGCGGCTCGACGGCGGGGGCGGCGGCCGGTCGCGCGGCGGCCGCGGCTTCTATGCCTCGATTCTTCTCGCCGGGGACAGAATCCTCGCGACCAGCCGCAAGAACGGTTGTTACGTCTACAAGGTCGGGCCGGAGTTCGAACTGCTCGGCCGGAACGACCTCGGGGACGACAGCGACTTCAACGCCAGCCCGGCCGTCAGCGACGGTCGCCTCTACCTGCGGTCGAACGAGACCCTGTACTGCATCGGAACCTCCTCGGCGAAGTAGCCGAGACCACACACCTTCGATCCCGCCGGACCCGTTCGGGCCGGGCCGCTCGAGCCCTCTGGAGAACCTCTGTGAAACGCACGCTCGCTCTTGCCACCGCCTTCCTGGCGACCACCTCGCTCGCCAACGCCCAGCCGCCCCGCGACGGGGAAGGCCGCCCGGACCGGCCCCCGCGGCCGAACCCGCTGATGATGATCTTCGACATCGACCAGGACGGGAAGCTCTCGAAGGACGAGATCGCCAAGGCCGCCGACTCGCTCGGCAAGCTCGACCGTGACGGCAACGGCACCATCGAGCCGAGCGAACTCCCCCAGCCGCCGCGGCCGCAGTTCGGCGGACGTGGACCGGGCCAAGGGCGTCCCGGCCAAGGCGGTCAGGGTGGCCGTGGCAACTTCGGCGAGCGGCTGATGCAGCTCGACAAGAACGGCGACGGCAAGCTCTCCAAGGACGAGCTGCCCGAGCGGTTCCCGGCCCAGATGTTCGACCGCCTCGACGAGGACGGCGACGGAGCCGTCACGAAGGAGGAGATCGCGAAGATGGCCGAGCGGTTCCGCCAAGGCCGTCCGGGTCAGGGCCGTCCCGGCGAGGGTCGCCCGGGTGAGGGCCGTCCGCGTCGTCCCGGTGGCGAAGACGGCGGCCGCCGCCCGCGTCGCCCCGAAGGTGACGGCGAAGGCCGCCCCCGCCGCCCCGAACGCCCCGACGCCTGATCGACGCTCCCCAGTCTGCTGAAACCAGAACGCCTCGACCGCAACGTGTGGTCGAGGCGTTTTCGCATTCTCTGCCCAGCCAGCAAAGGCCTTCATGCGCTCGACCGAGAACCTGACACCGAAGTCTGCCGTTCTGACGAGCGCGACAACAGCCAACCACTTGAGGCGCCGGCGCCGTTCCGAAGTCGACTGGTCAGGTCGATCGACTCGCTGCGGGAGATGGAGAAGTAGTCCGGCGATCCTGCCGACGAGGACACCGAAACAGTGCGGCGGCCGACCTGGCAGTTGGATGTCGATGACGATCGGTTCAATCGAGAGCAGCGAGCGCGACTGATGCTTCCCAGGTTTGAACGCGGAAACACGATCCCGTGTTCCTCGCACCAGTCCGCCATCACGGCGTGGGGGACCTCTCCGGCGAGCCAAGCGTCGAGCACGAGTTACTCCTGCAGGTCTTCCCCGGCCATCCACCCCGGACCGTCGGCCCACATCCAAGTCGCCAGGCCCCACAGGCCGAGGCACACGGCCGCCATGAGCGAATACTCGACCGCGACGAAATGAGTGGAGAAGTCGGCGGCCACGACGACGAGAATCAGGTAGAGCAGCAGACCGTTCATCGCGGGATGCTTCCGGGCTTCGAGGGCGTGACGGCGACGTTCTACTCGGCCTTCGCGATCTTCTCGACGACGCCGTACATGTGGCCGCCGACCTTGTCGTGCTGCCAGGTGCCGGCGTAGCGGTCGCCGTGGAACAGGACGCGGCAGCCGAACTTGCCCTTCAGGCCCGGGAAGCCGACCTCGGTCAGCGTGATCATCGGCGTGTCGTCCGCCCAGACGACGCGGACTGGGAACGGCAGCGTGACGTCGTTCTTGCCCCACTTCGCCCGCGCGAGGATGACCCAGTTCTCGCCGCCGACCTTCCCGAGCCGCTGAATCTCGTAGCTCTCCTCCTTCGCCGGCGCTTCGCGACCGACGACCGTGAACGCCCCGGTCAGCTTCACGCCGGTCAGCATCTTCTGGAACGCGAGCTCCTTCTCGTTCATCTCGACGCCCGGCAGGACCGAGGGGGCGTCGTCGGCGAGCAGGGCGTTGATCGGCAGGAGCAGCAGGCAGGCGGCGATCGTCGGTCGCACGGTTCTCTCCTTCGGTGGTAGGGCGTCGAGATGGCAGCACTATCGTACCCGTCCGCGGTCGATCCGTCTCGAATGCGACAGGGATGTCCGGGGAGAAGGCCGGGGTGAGGGGGCCGCAGGCGAGTGGCGTGCCGCTGCGGGGTGGACGTCGATGGACGCCGTTCTCCGAATTGTCGGCCTCCAGGCTGCCACGGCCCCCTCTCCCCGACCCTCTCCCCGCGGGGGAGAGGGGGCCGGTGTGTTGGGACGTGGTGATGGGCGAACGGGGCGACTACGATCCGCCGAACCCTCTTCCTTCACCCCGCGAGTCCGTCGTGAACGAGTCCCGTCCTCAGCCCGGTACGCCGCCCGACGCCGCGCGGATGGACCCGGCGTTTCGCGAGCTGTACACGGTCATCGCCCGGCTGCGGGCCCCGGACGGCTGCCCGTGGGACCGCGTGCAGACCCTCGAGACGATCAAGCCGCACACGCTCGAGGAGTGCTGCGAGCTGCTCGACGCGATCGACTCCGGCAACGACGAGCACATCGTGGAGGAGTTGGGGGACGTGCTGCTGCAGGTCCTGCTCGACGCCCAGATCGGGGCGGACGAAGGGCGGTTCACGCTGCTCGAGGTCGTCGAACGGCTCACGCGGAAGCTCGTCGACCGGCACCCGCACGTGTTCGGCACGGCCGAGGCCGACACACCGGACGACGTGGTCCGCACGTGGGACGCGGCCAAGCAGCGGGAGAAGTCGGCCCGCACGTCGATCTTCGACGGCATCCCGTCCGCCCTCCCGCAGCTCGCGCGGGCGGAGAAGCTCTCGAAGCGGGCGGCCAAGGTCGGGTTCGACTTTCCGGACCGTGAGATGCTGTTCGACAAGCTCCGCGAGGAGATCGACGAGTTGCAGGCCGAGATGCACCCGGACGGCCCGCCGCCCGCGGTGGCGGCGTCGGCGGACGGACTGGTCGTGCTGGACTCGCCCGTCGACGAGGCCGACCGGCGAGACCGGATCGAGGCCGAGCTGGGCGACGTGCTGTTCGTCGTGGCGAACGTCGCCCGGCGGTGGGGCGTGAACCCCGAGGAGGCGCTGCGACGGTCGAACCGCAAGTTCCAGAGCCGCGTCGAGGCGGTCGAGCGGCGACTCGCCGAGTCCGGCCGCTCGCTTGGTGACGCGTCGCTCGCGGAGATGGAGGCGATCTACCAAGAGGGGAAGCGGGCCGACAAGACGTAGGAAGGGCACTCCTGCCCGTCCACGCAGTCCATGGCGGAGCCGAAACGCCTGGGCGACGGGCAGGAGTGCCCGTCTTACGGACCTCTCGGCCCGAGTCGCTCAGCCTCCGAAGAGGCCGCGGGTGAGGAACCAGACGAGCCCGCCGATCACCACACAGCCGCCGACGATGCTCGCGACCAGCGGCCACGGAACGGGTCCTCGGGCCGAGGCGTCGCTCGAGGAGTCGTCCGCCGGGTTCGCGTCCCGTTCCTCGCGATCGACCTTCTGCAGCAACTGGTCGAGGGCGAGTTCGGACGGCAGCTTGCCCACGCCTTCCTCGTCCCGGGGGACCGACTTGATGGCCGCGAGCGCCTCGCGGACGGACGCGACCGCCTCGGCCGCGGCGAAGCGGTCCATCTCCGCCATCAGGTCGGCGTAGCTCTGGAAACGGGCGTCCGGGTCCTTCGCGATCATCCGCTCGACGATCTTCACGAGTCCGTCGGGGAGGTCGGGACGGTGCTTGCCGATGGGCGTCGGGTTGTCGATCAGCCGGGCGGCGAGCTTCTCCATCGGGTTCTCGCCGTCGAAGGCGGGCTTCGCGGTGAGCAGGTAGTACAGGGTGCAGCCCAGGCTGTAGACGTCGCTGCGGGCGTCGGCGAGCTTGGCGTTGCGGGCCTGCTCGGGAGCGATGAAGTCGACCGTTCCCATGATGCGGTCGGCGGAGGTGATGTCCGCGGCGGCCGGCGTGCTGGTGAACCGCGCGAGCCCGAAGTCGAGGATCTTCACGACGAGCGGGTGCGACGGCGACCGCCGGGTGAGCAGCAGGTTCGCCGGCTTCACGTCGCGGTGGACGAGTTCCCGTTTCCACGCGTGCTCGAGCCCCGCCGCGGTCTGGCGGCAGAACTCGCAGGCGAGCTCGACCGGCAGCGGGCCCCGTTCGGAGACGAGCGTGCCGAGGTCCTTCCCCTCGATGTACTCCATCACCAGGAACGGGATGCCGTCCACGTTGTCCGCGTCGAGAGCGCGGATGATGTTCGGATGGTCGAGTGCTGCCGCGGCGGCGGCCTCGCGCTGGAACCGCTTCAGGGCGAGCTCGTTCTTCAGCAGCGTGCCGGAGAGGACCTTCACGGCGACGATCTTCCGCATGTGGACGTGCTGCGCCTTGAGCACGACCCCCATGCCGCCCGCGCCGAGTCGGTCCAGCAGCTTGTACTTGCCCAGCCGGAACCCGGACTGTCCGGCGAGCAGCCGCGAGGCCTGCCAGCGGGTGAGGTGGCCCCCTTCGACCAGGTGGGCGGCGAAGTCCCGGGCCCCGGTGTAGGACGAGAACCGGCGGCCCGAGACCAGGGCGTCGAGGATGCCGGCCGGAACGAGCTTGTTGCGGGCCACCCGCTTGACGAACTTCTCCAGCGACGGCTCACGCGGCGCACGCGGCTTCCGGTCGACGCGGGACAACCCCTCGTCGACCTCTTCGTAGGCCTTGGTCCTCGCGGACTCGAGGTTGCCGTCGGTCACATGGTCCCCCGTGCTGCGGCCCGACGACCACCCGAGTGCCGGGGGGATCGCCACACGCCTTTCCCATTCTGCAGACTCGACGCACGCGACACCATCGTCGGTCTCGGCCGGTCGTCGTGATCGTTGCAAGGCGTCGCGACCCTGCCTGCAGGCTCCGTCATTCGCCGCGACGACGTTGCAATTGTCCGATGGGCGTCGTTTAATCCGAGTTCCCGCCGGAAGAGCCGACGAGGGCAGCGATCGCCCACCGCTCAGCGACGGCCCCGCTCCGCCCACCGAACCGAGCCAAAGAACGAGGAAGAAGCGATGAAGGTGTTTCGTACCCTGATGGTGCTGGCCGTGGCCATCTCGATGACGGCTGCGACGATCGGCTGCGGCAAGCCGGAACAGAAGCGTCGTTCGGCCGGGTCCGCCCAGGGCACGGGGGGAACCGAGACCCCGAAGCCGGACGCCGAGTGACACGCTGAACCGTCCGAGACGCGCTCGAGCCACCGCGGTCCACGCCGGTCGCGGTGGCTCGTTGTTGCGCAGGGCGGACGAATGCGACGGCTCCGGCTCGTGGCGAGCCGTGCGGCACGCTGGTAGGATTCCTGCGCTCGACGGAACTTTTCGGCAACATCGAGCGTCCGTCGGCGAACAGTCGATGGACCACGTCTCGGGCCTCGGGCCCCTTCTCTCCGTCAGGACCTCAACGGTGGCAACTGGCATGATGGCAATGGGCATCTCCGAACTTCTGATCGTCTTGCTGATGGGCGGGACCATGAACGGGAGCGGCATGCTGGGCTACCCGCCCGGCGACCGTGACGCCGCGCTCGTCCACGCCGCCCCGGCCGACTCGCTGCTGTACGCCGAGTGGGCGACGCGTGGTCCCGGTGAGCCGGGGGCCGAGGGCATCGACGGCCTCGCCGCCGACCCGGAGGTCCGAGAGTTCATCGCCAAGATCGAGAAGGCGATCCTCACGAGCCTGGAACGGGAGCTTCGGAACGAGGGACCCGAGTCGCAGACGTTCGGCAAGGCGGTGCCGCCGATTGTCAAGCTGCTCTTGGTCCAGCCGGGGTGCGTGTTCGCCCGCTTCGACGAGGAGGCGGCCGCCAAGGCGCTCACGCAGGCCGGAGAACTCGGCCCCGCGGCCGTGGCCCTCGGGATCGAGGGAGCACTCGTCGTCAACGCCGGCGACCAGGCCGACGAACTCCAACGGCACATCGAGAGCCTGCTCAACATGCCCGGAGCCGTCCCGCCGGCCCAGCGGGTTCGCAACCTCGCCCACCAGATCCTCCCGTTGCCCACCCCGGCCGCCCACTTGGAGCTGCACCGTGAGGGAGAGCACTTCATCCTCGCGTTCGGCAAGGGCGTCGCCGACGAGACCGTGAAGGGGCTCGGCAAGGCCGACGGCGGCATCGCCTCGAACGAACGGTTCACCAAGGCGATCGGCCACGCCGAGACGAAGCGCGTGGCCTCCGTCTCGTGGATCGACGTGAAGGGGATCCTGTCGGTCGTCGTCGAGACGCTCGGCTTCCAGGGCCAGATGGTCCAGTCGGTCGCCGAGTCGACCGGGCTCGACGCGATCGACTCCGTCGCCTCCGTCGCCGGCGTGGAGGAGGGGCGACTCTCGTCCCGCGTCTTCGTGACGACCGGTGGCGAGATCGACGGCGTTCTCGCACTCGTGGCCGGCCGAGGCGTGACTCCGGAGGACCTCGAGGTCGTTCCGGGCGACGCCGACCTCGTCTACGCGTTCAGCCTCGACACGAAGAAGGTGCTCGCCGCCGCCCGCGAGGTCGTGCGGAAGTCCGACCCGACCGGCTTCGCCTTCAAGGCGATGAACGACACGCTCACGAAGCTGGACGAGGAGCTCGGCTTCTCGATCGAGAACGAGGCGTTCGACGCGTTCGGCGACACCTGGATCCTGTTCGACTCGCCGGCCAACGGCGGTGTGCTGCTGACCGGACTGACGGCCGGACTCGAGGTTCGCGACCACGAGAAGGCCGCCAAGATCCACGCCCGGTTGATGGAACTCCTCGAGACGACGATGCCTGGCGTGGAGCAGGGCGAGTACCGCCGGACCGGGGCCGAGCTCGCCAAGGCGACCTTCATGGACCACGACATCTTCTACGTCAACGTGCTCGACGACGACCTACCGTTCTCGCCCGCGTTCTGCCTGACGAAGACGCACCTCCTCGTCGCCCCGCACCCGCAGCCGCTGAAGGCCCAGCTCCGGTTCCTCGCCGGTGACGAGACGAGCTTCGGCGAGCAGCTGGCCCAGCGGATTCCGCACCCCGACGCCCCGGCCGTGATGATGTCCTACGTCGATCCCAAGGTCGCCGTGCGGGGGCTCTACGCCGTCGCACCGATGTTCGGCTCGATGGTGTTCGGTGAGATACAGCAGGAGGGGGCGGACATCGACGTCTTCTCGCTCCCCTCGGCCCGGGCCCTGCTGCCCTACGTGAAGGACAGCTACTCGTTCGTCGTGCGGACGGACGAGGGAATCCTCGTCGAGTCGCACAGCGGCCTGCCCGTGCCGGTCTCCGGCGCGATGTCGATGCAGGCGATGGCGCTCCCGTGGTTCATGATCGCCGGGGTAGAGGAGTTCGGGGCCGTGCCGCGTCCGGCCCGCGCCGCTGTCGTCGTCAAGGGCGTCGCGGCCGAGGCGGCCCCCGAGCCGGAATCCGTCCTGGAAGTCGAGGAGAAGGACGAGAAGGACGAGAAGGACGAGAAGGGCGAAGCCAAGCCGAGGCGGGCCAAGGAGGTGAAGCCGGCACCGCTGCGACGCGACGTCAAACCGGAACCCGAGACTCGTCCCTGACGCGGTCTACCTGCCCGCGGTCGGGAGACCGCGGGCAGCGAGCTGCTCGCTCAGGGTGGGCACGTCCGTGAACAGCTCGGCGTCGAGGCCGTACGGTCGTGCGGCCTCGACGTTCTCCGGACGGTCGTCGGTGTAGAAGCAGTCGCCCGGGGCGCAGTCGATCCGCCGCAGGGCCTCCTCGTAGATCGCCGGTTCCGGCTTCACGCTGCCGACCTCGTAGGAGAGCACGAAGTCGTCGAACCGGCCGAGCAGCGGGTACCGTTCGCGGACGAACTCGAAGTGCGTCACGCAGGTGTTCGACAGCAGCACCAGCCGGGTTGCCGCGGCGGACAGGGCGGCGACGACCTCGTCGACGCCGGGCTGCGGTTCGAAGATGTCGGCCGAGGCGAGCCGCAGGGCGTCGAGGTCGATCTCGCGGCCGGTCGCCTCTTGGAGGCGGTCGCGGAACCGTTCCTCGTCGAGCCGGCCCCGTTCGAACTCCCACTGCAGGCCGGACTCGATCAGCAGCGTCCGCGTCTCGTCGCCGGTCCGGTCGCAGAGCCGGCCGATCTGCTCGCACATGCGGGCGTGCGAGAAGCGGATCAAGACGTCGCCGAGGTCGAACAGACAGGTGCTCGTGGACACGGATTCCTCCCGCTCACGTTGACGTGGTCGGCCGGTTGGCCTAGCTTCCAAACCCGGACGAGTCGCGGGTTTCCACCCCGTGCGACAACCGGTTCGGGCGGAAGGGAGACCCGCCCCGAGGGGGAAGCGAATGAACTCGGGCTACTCGGACGAAGGAGCCGTTCCGCCGGCCGCCACCATGCGCGGCCGCGACTGGCCCTGCCTGCGGCAGTTCTGCGTGTTCCTCGAAAACCGCGTCGGGGCGCTGCACTCCGTGCTCCGCCGTCTCGAACAGCAGGACCTCCGCGTCGTCGCCCTCAGCACCGTCGACTCCGCCGACTTCGCGGTCATGCGGATCATGGTGGACGCCTACGAACGAGGCAAGGAGATCTTCGAACTCTCCGGCTTCACCTTCTTCGAGAACGACATTCTCGGCGTCGAACTGCCCGACGACCCGCAGCCCTACGTCAGCATCTGCATGGCGCTGCTGCAGGCGGAGCTGAGCATCAACTACAGCTACCCGCTGCTGTACCGCCGTCGTGGACGCGGGGCGATCGCCCTGCACGTGGACGACGTCGACGCGGCTCTCTCGGTGCTCGAGCAGAAGGGGCTGCGCATCGTCACGGAACGCGACCTGCTCGACGACGACGAGATGCTCTGAGCGGCCGACTCGTCGGACGGGTGGACGGCGACACGCGGCAGGGTACATTGGTCGGCTCGTCGTCCGACCACCCGTTGCGAAGATCGCGAGCCCCCCGTGAGCGCCCCCTGCAAGAACGTCGCCGAGTCACGAGCGTTCCAGTCCTTCGTGCTGGCGATGATCCTCGTGGCCGCCGTGCTGGTCGGTCTGGAGACCTACCCCTCGGTCGTCAGCCGGCACCGCCCGCTGCTCCGGCTGCTGAACGACGTCGTGCTGTGGATCTTCGTCGCGGAGGCCGTGGTCAAGATCCTGCAGCACGGCCGCCGGCCTTGGAAGTACTTCACCGACCCCTGGAACCTGTTCGACTTCGGGATCGTCGTCGTCTGCTTCCTGCCGGTGAACGCCTCGTACGCCGCCGTCCTCCGGCTCGCGCGAATCATGCGGGCGCTCCGGCTGATGACGGCCCTCCCGCAACTCCAGCTCATCGTCGGCGCCCTCGTCCGCAGCATCCCCGCCATGGGCTACGTCGGGATCCTCCTGTTCCTCAACTTCTACGTCTACGGCGTGATGGGCGTGTACCTGTTCCGCGAGAACGACCCGGTTCACTTCGGCAACCTTCAGACCGCCATGCTGTCGCTGTTCCGGGTCGTCACGCTGGAGGACTGGACCGACGTCATGTACCTGCAGATGTACGGCAGCGACGTCTACAACGCCCCCTACCCGAACACGACCGACCTTCCCGTCACGCCGCGGGCCATGCCGCTCGTCGGGGCGGTCTACTTCGTCTCGTTCGTGATGTACGGCACGATGATCATGCTGAACCTGTTCATCGGCGTGATCCTGCAGAGCATGGACGAGACGCGTGCCCAGGCGGAACGGGACCACCTCGACGAGGCCCACGAGGCCGGCACGGAGATCCCGGTCGCCGACGAGATTCTCGAGGTCCAGCGCGAACTGCGAGCCGTGCTCGACAAGCTCGAGAGTCTGAAGCTGCGAACGGAGAACCCGGGCGGCTGACGGCGCAAGAAGACGGGCCGCGCCCGAGTTGGGCACGACCCGTCGTGGTCTCGCGTCCTCGCCGTGTCACTCGCCTTCGGGGGCGACGTCGGCGAGGGACTTGCCGGAGTCGCCGACGGGCGGCGGGGTGGCTCCGTCCTCGCCCTCTTCCATCCCCTCGCTGAGGAGATCGAGTCGGGCGGCGAGAATCCGCTCCCGCTCGGCGTGTAGTTCGGCGAGTGCCTCCTGCCGGATGCGAACCTCGGCGTCCTGGTGCATCTTGAAGCCCGTGCCCGCCGGCACGAGGTGACCGAGGATGACGTTCTCCTTGAGTCCCATCAGCGGGTCGGACTTGCCGGCGATCGCCGCCTCGGTCAGCACCTTCGTCGTCTCCTGGAAGGAGGCGGCCGAGATGAAGCTCTCGCTCTGAACGGCCGCCTTGGTGATGCCCAAGAGCTGCGTCTTGCCGGTGGCCGGTCGCGGCTTCGTGAACTTCACCGGGTCCTCGCCGGCCGCCTCGAGCTGGTCGTTGACCTCTTCGACGGTCGTCTTCGGCACGACGGCGTCCATCTCGAACTCGGAGTCGCCCGGATGCGTGACCTTCACGCACTTGGCGAGCTCCTCGTTCACGCGGCGGAACTCGAACTTGTCGATGACGATGCCCGGCAGCAGGTCCGTGTCGCCCACGTTGTCCACGCGGAGCTTGCGGAGCATCTGGGCGACGACGATCTCGATGTGCTTGTCGTCGATCTCCACCCGCTGGGCCCGGTACACGTTCTGAATCTCGTGCAGCAGGTACTGCTGGACGGCCTCGGTACCGGAGACACGCAGGATGTCGTGCGGGACGAGCGGCCCGGCCACGAGGGCGTCACCCGCCTTGACGATGTCCCCGGCGTGGACGAGGAGCGGCTTGCCGTGCGGGATGATGTGCTCGTAGGCCTCACCGTCGGCCGTCTTCACGTTGACGACCCGCTTGCCACGCTTCTTCTCGGGCACGAACTCGACCTCGCCGTCGACCTCGGCGATGATCGCCGGGTCCTTCGGCTTGCGGGCCTCGAACAGTTCCGTGACGCGGGGTAGACCACCGGTGATGTCCTGCGTGCCGGTCGCCTCACGCGGCGTGCGTGCGAGGACGTGGCCGGCGACGATCTGGTCCCCCTCCTGCACGTCGAGGCTGGTTCGCTCCGGCAGGTAGTAGAAGTCGAGGATCTTGCCGCTGGCGTCCTCGATGACGACCTGCGGGTGCAGGTCTCCCTTGTGCTCGATGATCGTCCGCCGGACGTTGCCCGACTTCTCGGTCTCGGTCCGCAGCGACTTGCCCTCGACGCAGTCCTCGTAGCGGACCGTTCCGCCGACCTCGGCGAGAATCGGCACGGAGTGCGGGTCCCACTGGCAGAGCACGGTGTCCTCGGCCACCTCCTCGCCCTCGGCGACCATCAGCGTGGCCCCGTTCGGGATCGCGTACTTCTCGAGCTCGCGACCCTTCGGGTCGAGGATGTTGACCTCGCCGTTCCGCGTGAGGACGACCTGCCGACCCTCGGCGTTGGTGACCGCCTTGATGCGGGCGAACTGCACCTTGCCCGACTTGCGGGCGCGGATCTCGTTGTCCTCGACGAACCGCTGGGCGGAGCCGCCGATGTGGAACGTCCGCATCGTCAGCTGGGTGCCCGGCTCGCCGATCGACTGGGCGGCGATGATGCCGGTCGCGAGACCGTCCTCGACCATCTTGCCGCTCGAGAGGTCCATGCCGTAGCAGGCCTTGCACAGGCCCATCGGGGCCTCGCAGGTCATCGGGCTGCGAACCTGGATCTTCTCGAGCCCCATCTCCTCGATCTTGCGGGCGATCTCGACCGTGATCATCTGGTCCTCGCGGACGATGACCTCGTCGGTGATCGGGTTGACGATGTTGGTGCGGGAGACGCGACCGCGGATGGCGTCCGCGAGGCCGACCTCGACCTTTTCGCCGCGGTAGACGATCCCCTTCGTGATGCCCTGCGTGGTGCCGCAGTCGTCCATGTTGATGACCATGTTCTGGCAGATGTCCGCCAGCTTCCTGGTCAAGTACCCCGAGTCGGCCGTCTTCAGGGCCGTGTCGGCGAGGCCCTTGCGGGCACCGTGCGTGGAGGAGAAGTACTCCAGCACGGTCAGGCCCTCGCGGAAGTTCGACTTGATCGGCGTCTCGATGATCTCGCCGGACGGCTTGGCCATCAGGCCCCGCATGCCGGCCAGCTGCCGCATCTGCTCCTTGCCGCCCCGGGCACCCGAGTCGGACATCAGGAAGATCGGGTTCACGTACGCCCCGCCCTCGCGGACGTCGTGCTCCATCTCGTGCATCATCGCACTGGTGATCTCCTCACGGCAGTGCGTCCAGACGTCGAGGACGTTGTTGTAGCGTTCCTGGTCCGTGATGATGCCGCGGGTGTACAGCTTCTGCTGCTTGAGCACCGAGGTCTCGGCGTCGTCGATGAACTTCGACTTCTTGGGCGGCGTCTTCAGGTCGCTGGTGGCGAACGACATGCCGGAGTCGGTCGCCGAGCGGAAGCCGAGCTTCTTCATGCGGTCGAGCATGTCGATCGTCTCGCGACGGCCGAGCTCGAGGTGGCAGTCGGAGATGCAGTTCGCGAGGTCCTTCGACTTCATCGTGATGTTGTAGAAGGACATCCGCGGGTCGAGCATGTCGTTGTAGAGGACCCGTCCGGGGGTCGTCTCGATCAGCCCGCCCGGCACGTACTGCTCCGCGCCGTCCCCCTTCACCTGCTTGTCCTTCGGCAGCCGGACCTTGACGAGGGCGTGCCGGGCGACCTTGCCCTGGTCGAACGCGGTGATGCACTCGTCGGTCGAGCCGAAGACCATGCCCTGGCCGGGGCGGTCGGGCAGCTTCAGCGTGAGGTAGTAGCAGCCCATCACGATGTCCTGCGACGCCGAGATGATCGGCGCGCCGTTCGCCGGGCTGAAGATGTTGTTCGTCGACAGCATCAGCGTGGTCGCCTCGACCTGCGCCTCGATCGAGAGAGGCAGGTGGACGGCCATCTGGTCGCCGTCGAAGTCGGCGTTGAAGCCCTTGCAGACGAGCGGGTGGATGCGGATCGCGTGACCCTCGACCAGCGTCGGCTCGAACGCCTGGATGCCCATCCGGTGCAACGTGGGGGCCCGGTTCAGCAGCACCGGGTGGTTGGTGATCACCTCTTCGAGGATGTCCCAGACCTCCTCGTCACGCCGTTCGAGCATCCGCTTGGCCGACTTGATCGTGTCGGCGTGGCCGAGCTCCTTCAGCCGCCGGATGATGAAGGGCTGGTACAGCTCGAGCGCGATCTTCTTCGGCAGACCGCACTGGTGCAGCTTCAATTCCGGCCCGACGACGATGACCGAACGAGCCGAGTAGTCGACGCGCTTGCCGAGCAGGTTCTCGCGGGACCGGGCCTGCTTGCCCTTGATCATGTCGGTCAGCGACTTCAGCGGGCGGTTCGACGAACCGAGCACCGGTCGCTTGCAGCGGTTGTTGTCGAACAGGGCGTCGACCGACTGCTGCAACATCCGCTTCTCGTTGCGGACGATGACCTCGGGCGCGTTCAGGTCGACGAGCTTCTTCAGCCGGTTGTTCCGGTTGATGATCCGGCGGTACAGGTCGTTCAGGTCGCTCGTCGCGAAGTTGCCCGAGTCGAGCAGGACGAGCGGCCGGAGGTCCGGCGGGATGACCGGGATGACGTCGAGCACCATCCACTCGGGGCGGTTGTCGCTGTCGCGGAGCGCTTCGATGATCTTCAGCCGCTTGATGAGCTCCTTCTTCTTCTGCTGGCTGCCGGTCTCGCGGAGCTCCTGACGGAGCTGGACGGAGAGCTCGACCAGGTGCAGGCTGCCGAGCAGCAGCTTGACCGCCTCGGCCCCCATGTGTGCCTGGAACGTGCCGTGGCCGTACTTCTCGTTGGCCTGCCGGAACTCCTCCTCGGTGAGGAGCTGCGTCATGCGGAGCGGCGTGTCGCCGGGGTCCGTGACGACGTAGTCCTGGAAGTAGATGACCTTCTCGAGCGAGGTGGTCTTCATGTTGAGCAGCGCGCCGAGGCGGCTGGGCATGCTCTTGAAGAACCAGATGTGGACGACCGGGGCCGCCAGCTCGATGTGCCCCATCCGCTTGCGGCGGACACGGCTGTGGGTGACCTTCACGCCGCAGCGGTCGCAGATCATCCCCTTGTACTTCATGCCGCGGTACTTGCCGCAGGCGCATTCCCAGTCCTTCTCCGGGCCGAAGATCCGCTCGCAGAACAGGCCGTCGCGCTCGGGCCGGTAGGTGCGGTAGTTGATGGTCTCCGGCTTCTTGACCTCGCCGAAGGACCAGCTGCGGATGTCGTGCGGGCTGGCGAGTCCGATGCGGACGGAACCGTAGTCGTTGACGCGTTCGAAGCTGCTTTCAACCGTGCTCACGTGGTGCTCCGTGGTGGTGCGAAAGTGAGGGTTTCGTGTTTGGTCCGTTGGCAGTCGTCAGTCGTCAGTCGGGGCAGCAGAGAACGGGCTTCTGCTCGCGGTGGCCTCGGACACAACCGACCACCGGCCACTGACCACTGACGCCGGTCTCACACCGGCGCCTTCTCCAGCGTCATGTTGAGGCAGAGTCCGCGGATCTCGTTGTTGAGCACGTCGAAGCTGGCGGGGGTACCCGCTTCGAGCGTGTTCTCGCCCTTGACCATGGACTCGTAGATCTTCGTCCGTCCCTCGACGTCGTCGCTCTTGACGGTGAGGAGTTCCTGCAGGATGAAGGCGGCCCCGTAGGCCTCCAGGGCCCACACCTCCATCTCTCCGAATCGTTGGCCGCCGAAGCGGGCCTTGCCACCCAGCGGCTGCTGGGTGATGAGCGAGTACGGTCCGGTCGCCCGGGCGTGCACCTTGTCGTCCACCAGGTGGTGCAGCTTGAGCATGTAGATGTAGCCGACGGTCACCTTCTGCTCGAACGGCTCGCCGGTCCGTCCATCGTGCAGTCGGGACTTGCCGTCCTCCGGCACGCCCGCCTCGTTGAGGACGGCCTGGATGGCCTCCTCGCTGGCCCCGTCGAACACGGGCGTCTGGCAGCGGAAGCCGAGCTTGCTCGCCGCGTAGCCGAGGTGGGTCTCCAGAATCTGGCCCACGTTCATCCGGCTCGGCACGCCGAGCGGGTTCAGGATGATGTCGACCGGCGTCCCGTCCTCGAGGAACGGCATGTCCTCCTCGGGCAGGACCTTGGAGATGACGCCCTTGTTGCCGTGCCGGCCGGCCATCTTGTCGCCGACGGAGATCTGTCGCTTGCTGGCGACGTAGACCTTCACCATCTGCAGCACGCCGGAGGGGAGCTCGTCGCCCCGCTTCATGCTGTTGAGCGTGCGGTCGCGGGCGTCGAGGGCGTCCTCGACCGGCTCCCACGACGCCTTGAAGACCTTGCGACACTCGGCCTGCTTCTGCGGGCTGGCGATCTCCAGGTTCTCGAGCGTCTCCGGGAACTTCTCGGCGTACTCGGCAATCTCCTTCGGGTCCTCGAGCTTCTTGACCTCGCGACCGTCGTCGTCCTTCAGCTTGCTGCCGAGCGCTTTCTCGAACTCGGGCAGGAACTCCTGGAACGCCGCGGCGATCTTCTCGTTCCCCTCCTGCTCGGCCTTCTTGAGCTGCTTGTCGAACTGCTTCCTCTCCAGGTCCGAGAGGGCCATCTTGCGGGCGAACCGCTCGGTGTGGATCACGATGCCCTCGACGCCGGACGGCACCTCGAGCGACTCGTTCTTCACGTCCTCGCCGGCACGTCCGAAGATCGCGTGCAGCAGCTTCTCCTCGGGGGTCAGCTCGCTCTTCGCCTTGGGCGAGACCTTGCCGACGAGGATGTCGCCGGGCGAGACCTGCGTGCCGACGGCGACGATGCCGGTCTCGTCGAGGTGGCGGAGCGCCTTCTCGCTGACGTTGGGGATGTCCTTCGTGAATTCCTCGCGGCCGAGCTTCGTCTCGCGGACCTCCACGTCGAACTCGTCGATGTGGATCGACGTCAGCGTGTCGTCCTTGACGAGCCGCTCGGAGAGGATGATCGCGTCCTCGAAGTTGTAACCCTCCCAGGACATGAACGCGACGAGCAGGTTGCGGCCCAAGGCCAGCACGCCGTCCTTGGTGGCGGCCGAGTCTGCGAGGATCTGCCCCTTCTTGACCTTGTCGCCCACGCTGACGATCGGCTTCTGGTTCAGGCAGGTCCGTTCGTTGAGGCCCATGAACTTGCGGAGCGGGAACCGCCGCTCATCGACCTCGACGTTGTCCGCGTCGACGTAGGTCACCTTGCCGGACTTGGGGGCGCGGAGCACCATGCCGGAGTTCGCCGCGACGATCTCCTCCATGCCCGTGCCGACGACCGGGGGCTCCGTCACCAGCAGCGGCACCGCCTGACGCTGCATGTTCGAGCCCATCAGGGCCCGGTTCGCGTCGTCGTGCTCGAGGAACGGGATGAGCCCGGCGGAGATGCCCACCATCTGGCTGGGGGCCACGTCGATGTACTCGACCTCCTTCGCCAGCATCCAGTGCACGTCGTTCGCGTACCGGGCGAGCACGCGTTCCTCGGTGATCTTGCCCTTCTCGATCGGCGTGTCGGCCGGGGCGACGCGGTGGTAGGACTCCTCGTCCGCCCGCAGCCACTCGATCTCCTCGCTGACCTTCCCGTTGCTCACCTTCCGGTAGGGCGTGGTCAGGAAGCCGTAGTCGTCCACCTTCGAGAAGATGGAGAGCGACGAGATCAGACCGATGTTCGTCCCTTCCGGCGTCTCGATCGGGCAGATGCGACCGTAGTGGGAGATGTGGACGTCGCGGACCTCGAAGCCGGCCCGCTTCCGGTTCAGACCGCCCGGGCCGAGCGCCGACAGCCGCCGCTCGTGCGTCAGCATCGAGAGCGGGTTCGTCTGGTCGACGACCTGCGACAGCTCGCTGCGGCCGAAGAAGTAGTCGATCGCCGCCGAGACGCTCTTCGGGTTCACCAGCGTCCGCGGCGACATCTCCTCGACGTCCTTCAGGCTCATCCGTTCCTGCACGGTGCGGCGGAGCTTCAGGAAGCCCTTGCGAATCTCGTCCTGGGCGAGCTCGTCGATCGTCCGGAGGCGGCGGTTGCCCAGGTTGTCGATGTCGTCGATGCGGGCCGTCTCGTCGTCCACCCGCAGCCGGACGAGGTACTTGATCGAGTTCACGAAGTCCTCGGACCGCAGCACCATCTCGGTGTCCGGCACGTCCTGGTCGAACTTCCGGTTGATGCGGAAGCGGCCGACGCGGCCGAGGCGGTAGCGGTTGACGTCGAAGAACTTCTCCTCGAACAGCGAGATCGCCTTCTCCAAGGCGGGCGGGTTGCCGGGGCGGAGCCGCTGGTAGATCTTGAGCAGTGCCTCCTCGTGGCTGGCCGTGCCGTCGGCGACGATCGTGTTCATCAGCAGGCCGTCGTCGGGGCTCTCGACGACGGGCACCTCCTTGACGCCGGCCGCACAGATCTCGACGGCCTTCTCCTCGGTGATCTCGTGGCAGGCCTCGACGATGATCTCGCCGACCCGCTCGCTGCCGGTCGGGTAGACGACGTTGTCGGCCGCCCACTTGCCGGTCAGCTCGTCACCCGTCGAGGTCCGCTTCAGCTTGACCTTCTTCACGTCGAAGAAGAGGTCGACGAGGGCCGCGTCCGACGTGAACTCCTTGTTCATCGCCCGCAGCAGCGTCGTCGCGGCGAACTTGCCGCTCTGGTCGATGCGGACCTCGAGCACGTCCTTCTTGTTGACGGCGAGCTCGATCCAGCTGCCCCGCTCGGGGATCACGCGGCAGCTGTAGCTCTTCCGCTCGCCCGGCTCGGAGATCTCGACGAAGTCCACGCCCGGCGAACGGTGCAGCTGGCTGACGACGACCCGTTCCGCCCCGTTGATGATGAACTCGCCGCCGCCGATCATGATCGGCATGTCGCCGAGGTAGACCTGCTCCTCGATCGGCTGCTCCTTCTGCAGCCGCAGCCAGACGTAGAACGGGCGGCCGTACGTCAGCCGCAGCTGGCGGCACTCGGTCGGCGTGTACCGCGGCTTGCCCAGCTCGTACTTCACGTACTCCAGCCGGTACTGGCCGTCGTAGCTCTCGACCGGGAAGACCTCGCGGAGCACCTCCTCGAGGCCCTGCGACTTCCGCTCGCGGGCGGACTTGTCGACCTGGAGGAAGTGGTCGTACGAGGCGGTCTGGATCCGGGTCAGGTCGGCGATCTCGAGGTCGCTGCCCTCGATGACGCCGAAGTTCTTGACTTCCGGGGTGACCAGTGTGCGAACCGAGGAGACTGGCATGGGGCAATCCTGTGGTCAGGCTGGGAGCGTCCGGGGAGCCGGGGCACCGGGGCAGGTGGCCGGCGGACGAGCGGAGCGGCGGTGGGGGAGAACGGCAGTGTCCGCGCACGGCCACGCCCGCAGAGACCCGGTCGGATCTCGGCGGACGGTCGTCAACGTGCGAATCGCTGCCTCGAGAGGCGACTTCGTCCGGAAGCGTGATTCCGACTTCGGTCGTCCTGACATCCCACCCCCTGCTGAACCGGCGACTGCTCGCCGGTGGGACGGTGCCTCCGCAGCACCGTTTCCCGTGGTCGTCCGCTCGCGGTCACTCTGCAGGCTTCCGTGACCTGCGACACGCACGACCGACGTCCGCCCCGCGGCCTGTCGCCGGGCGGGCCCCCACCCGATCGCGGGGGCACGTTGGGCCGAATCTCGAACTACTTGATCTCGGCGGTTCCGCCCGCCTCTTCGATCTCCTTGACGAGCTTCTCGGCCTCGTCCTTCTCGACCCCTTCCTTGAGCGGCTTGGGGGCCTCTTCGACGAGGGCCTTCGCTTCCTTCAGGCCGAGGCCCGTGATGCTGCGGACGGCCTTGATGACGCCGATCTTGGCGTCGCCGAAGCCGGTCAGGACCACGTCGAACTCGGTCTGCTCGGCGGCGGCCGCACCGTCGCCGTCGCCACCACCCGGAGCGGCCATCATCACCGCGCCGCCACCGGCAGCGGGCTCGATGCCGTGCTCATCCTTCAGGTAGTCGACGAGGGTCTTCGCCTCGAGCAGGGTCAGTCCGACGATCTTGTCGCCGATCTCCTTGAGCTCGGCGGGAACGTCCAGGGTCGCGGTGGCACCTTCTTCACTCATCGTTCTGTCTCGGTCGCTGGGGTCAGGGGATGTCGGGTTGGTTGTCGAACCGTTCGGTTCGGTTGTTGGTGTCGCTTCTCTTTACGCTGTGAGCAGGCATTCGACTCGCGGACGCACGAACGCCCGTGCGAGTTCGGGGTCGCCTACTCCTCGTCCTTCTCGGAGACCTGCTTGACCTGGCTGGCGAGCATCTTGCCGGGGCCGAGCAGGGCGGCGGCGAGGTTGGCTCCCGGAGACAGGATGGCCCCGGCGATCTGGGAGATGAGCTCCTCGCGGCTGGGGCTCTTGCTGAGGGCCTCGACCCCCTTCGCGTCGAGCGGCGAGCCCTCGACGGTGCCCCCCTTGATCTCGAGCGGCTCGAGCTCCTTGGCCCACTTCGTGATCTCCTTGGAGAGCGAGACGATGTCCTCGCCGCCGAAGACCAAGGTGCTCGGTCCCTTGAGGACGTCGTCGAGGCCGCCGATGCCGTCCTCCTCCAGGGTGCGGCGGGCGAGGGCGTTCTTGACGCCGAGGCACCGGATGCCCTTCTCCTGCAGGGCCAGCCGCCACTGGTTGGCGGTGATGGCGTCGAGGCGCGAGCAGTCGACGACGAGGAGATCACGGGCCCCGTCGAGACGGTCCCGCATCGCCTGCATCATCATGCCCTTGACGTACTTGCTCATGGTCGTTGGCTGAGGGTTGAGAGTTGAGTGTTGAGAGGGTTGGAGACTGGATCGACGAAAGCCGCGAGGCTCTCAACTCTCCGCTCTCAACCCTCAACCTCTTTCAGACGGCGATCGTGATCGACGGCATCATGGTCGCGGTGAGGGCGACGTTCTTCATGTAGACGCCCTTGGCCGAGGAGGGCTTCAGGCCGTTGACGAACTTGACGAGCGCCGCGGCGTTCTCGACGAGCTGCTCCGCGGTGAAGGAGAGCTTGCCGACGATGGCGTGGACGTTGCCCGCCTTGTCGACCCGGAACTCCACCTTGCCCGCCTTGTACTCCGAGACGGCGGTCGCCACGTCCTGCGTGACGGTCCCGGCTCGCGGCGAGGGCATCATGCCCCGCGGGCCGAGGACGCGGCCGAGCGGACCGACGACGCCCATCATGTCCGGCGTGGCGATGGCGACGTCGAAGTCGAGCCAGCCGCCGTTGATCTTGTCGGCGAGTTCCTTGCCCCCCACGAAGTCCGCCCCCGCCTCCTCGGCGACGGCGACGTTCGCGTCCTTCGCGAAGACGAGCACCCGCTGCGCCTTGCCGATGCCGTGCGGCAGGACGAGCGACCCGCGGACGACCTGGTCGGCCTGCTTGGGATCGACGCCGAGCCGGAAGGCGACCTCGACCGACTGGTCGAACTTCACCGCCTTCACGCCCGCGGGCGGGTTGTCCTGCAGATCCTTGAGCTTCGCGACCGCGGTCTGCAGGTCGACGGCGCCGAGGTCGGCGACCTGCTCGCGGTAGTGCTGCATGCGGCGGGAGTGCTTGGGCATGGTCTCGGTGGTCGGGAGTCAGAGGCCAGGGGTCAGGACGAACCGACGTGGCCGTGTCTTGTTGTGGGGGACGAACGCGGAGTCAGTCGACGACGACGAGGCCCATGCTGCGGGCCGTGCCGGCGATGATCCGGGCGGCGTGTTCGAGGTTCGGGGCGTTCAGGTCCTCGAACTTCGTCTTGGCGATCTCGACGAGCTGCTCCTGGGTGACCTGGCCGACCTTGTTTGCCTTCGGGCTGCCGGAGCCCTTGGCGATCTGTGCGGCCTGCTTGAGGAGCACCGCGGCCGGCGGACTCTTGATGATGAAGTCGAAGCTGCGGTCGTTGTAGACCGTGATGACGACCGGGACGACCGTGCCGGCCATCTCCTTGGTCTTGTCGTTGAACGCCTGGACGAACTGTCCGATGTTCACGCCGTGCGGACCGAGGGCGGTGCCGACGGGCGGTGCCGGCGTGGCCTGGCCGCCCGGAATCTGAACCTTGATCTCGCCGACAACCTGCTTGGCCATTGCAACCGTTCTCGTTCACTCTTGGGTCGGCGGGACGAAAGCCCCCGCGGGACCGCTTGTTCGCGACTCGACCGAACACCCGGGCCGCCGACGTCGGAACGCGGGGCCGAGGCGGGTCGTCAAATCCTCTCGACCTGCCAGTACTCCAGTTCGACGGGCGTGGACTGCCCGAGAATCTGCACCAGCACCTGAATCTTGCCGCTCGCCTCGTCGATCGACTCGACGACCCCCTCGAACGACTCGAGCGGTCCGTCGTTGATCTTCACCGAGTCGCCGGTGGCGACGTTGATCTGGACCTTCACCTCGGCCTTCTCGTCGTCGCGGGTCTCCTCGCGACCCAGCATCGACGCGATCTCGGACTCCTGCATGGGGATCGGCTTGCCGGCCGCTCCCGTGAAGTCGCCGACGCCGCTGGTGTCCCGCACGAGGTACCAGGTGTCGTCGTTGAGCTCCATGTGAATCATCATGTAGCCGGGGAACAGCTTCCGGTTGACGACTCGCTTCTTGCCGTTCCGTGTCTCGGCGACCTTCTCCGTCGGGATGACGATCTCGCCGAAGTACTCCTCCAGCCCCTCGAGCTTGATCCGCTTCAGCAGGGAGTCGCGGATCGTCCGTTCCCGGTTGGACTGCACCTTGAGGACGTACCAGTGGCGGCTGCTCTCTGGTTCCTCGGGAGTGGAGGTGGCCACGTCCGTACCGTTCTCCGCACCCTCGTCGGGTGTGTCGTCGGCAACGGGTTCGTGATCGTCCGAGGTGGTCACCGGAGTGACTCCCGAGAAAAGAGGACGAGACGGCGATTCGACTGGAATCGCGTCTCGGGTGTTTCGTCCAACGGGGACAGCGGCGCGCCAAGCCGTATCGTGACGTGACTTCACGAGGATTTCAAGCGACCGCCGCCGAATCCGGTCAGCTTCCGGCGTCGCCCGGGTGCAGGATGCCCAGCCAGGTGAAGATCGTGACCCAGAAGAAGTCGTACAGCCGAAGTGCGGCAGCGAGGAAGAACATCGTGCTGATGACGACGATGGTCGACCGCTTGAGTTCCTCGCGGCTCGCCCAGGAGACCTTGTCCATCTCCGCCTGGACGGAGATCAGGAAGTCGGCGACGTAGGGGGTGTTGACGATCCGGAACGCGATCCAGCAGCCGACGACGGAGATCGCCAGCGGGACCCCGTAGCGGACGCCGTCGGGGGCGAACATCAGCGACCCGGCGAGCGTGTAGGCCCCCAAGAGGACCACGGCGGCGACGCCGACGGCCGTGAGCTGGCGCGTCAGCTTCCCCTGCGTCCGCTTGTAGAGGTTGGCCGACGTCATCGCGGCGAGGAGGGACTGGTCTCGTGCCTTGGTCTTGGCCATCTTGGTTCTCGGGCTCGGCTGTGTGTTCGAGGCTCGGGGAACGGACGGCTCGGCCGTCCAATCTCGCTCGCGGCCTCAACGAGCACGGGAGGAGGGACTTGAACCCCCAACCGCCGGATTTGGAATCCGGTGCTCTGCCAATTGAGCTACTCCCGTTCGTGGGAGCTTCCGGCCTTGGGCTCTCGGCTTTCGGTTCTGAACCGAAAACCGAAAACCGAAAACCGAAAACCCTGCATCTCCGCTGCGCGAGCCGCCCCGGTGCCTCGCAGCACCGGGGCGAACCCGACGATCTTCATCCGGCGAGGCCGGAACTACTCGACGATCTTGGTGACGACGCCCGAGCCGACCGTCTTGCCGCCCTCGCGGATGGCGAAGCGGCTGTTCTCGGTCATGGCAATCGGCTTGCCGAGTTCCACCTCGATCTTGACGTTGTCGCCCGGCATGCACATCTCGGCACCGCCGAGGAGGTTCGTCGAGCCGGTGACGTCG
Source organism: Planctomycetaceae bacterium (assembly GCA_028284885.1). GTDB lineage: Bacteria > Planctomycetota > Planctomycetia > Planctomycetales > Planctomycetaceae > JANQQW01. Next base: position 1,259 of record JANQQW010000058.1, on the reverse strand, counting down.
GTCGTGCGGAAGTAGAACTGCGGGCGGTAGCCGCTGAAGAACGGCGTGTGCCGGCCACCTTCGTCCTTCGACAGGACGTAGATCTCGGCCTCGAACTTCGTGTGCGGGTTGATCGACTTCGGGGCGGCGAGGACCTGCCCGCGCTGGACGTCCTCCTTCTTGACGCCACGGAGCAGGATGCCGACGTTGTCGCCCGCCTGGCCCTCGTCGAGGAGCTTGCGGAACATCTCGACGCCGGTGCAGGTCGTCTCCTGGGTGTCCCGGAGGCCGAGGATCTCGACCTTCTCGTTCACCTTGATGATGCCCTGCTCGATCCGGCCGGTGACGACCGTGCCGCGGCCTTCGATGGAGAAGACGTCCTCGATCGCCATGAGGAACGGCTTGTCGACGACCCGCTCGGGCTCGGGGATGTAGCTGTCGAGCGCGTCCATCAGCTCGCCGATGCAGGCGTTGGCGGTCTCGTCGCCCGGGTTGTCGAGGGCGGGCTTGGCCGAGCCGCGGACGACCGGGACGTCGTCGCCCGGGAAGTCGTACTTGCTGAGGAGTTCGCGGACCTCCATCTCGACGAGGTCGAGGAGTTCCTCGTCGTCGACGAGGTCGCACTTGTTGAGGAACACGACGAGGGCCGGCACGTCGACCTGGCGGGCGAGCAGGATGTGCTCGCGCGTCTGGGGCATCGGGCCGTCCGCCGCGGAGCAGACGAGGATCGCCCCGTCCATCTGGGCGGCCCCGGTGATCATGTTCTTGACGTAGTCGGCGTGGCCCGGGCAGTCGATGTGGGCGTAGTGCCGGTTCGGGGACTCGTACTCGACGTGCGAGACGGCGATCGTCACCGTCTTGGTCTCGTCGCGGACGGTTCCGCCCTTGGCCACGTCGGAGTAGGCGATGGGCTCGGCGAGGCCCTTCGTCGCCTGCACGGCGAGGATGGAGGCCGTGAGGGTGGTCTTTCCGTGGTCGATGTGGCCGATCGTGCCGACGTTGACGTGCGGCTTGCCGCGTTCGAAGGTTTCCTTCGCCATTGCTGCGTCTTTCTCCGAGTTTCCGATTGTCCGTTGTTCGATTCGAGCCGCGGCGACGACCGCCGATCGACACGAAGTCGGGACTACACGGCCCGACCGTACGGCCGCACCGCACGCCGCCTCGTGCCCCGGCCCCGGGGGGACCACCCCCGCCGAGCGACCGGCCACACGACGAACGACGAAGAGCTGCTGATGGGACTTGAACCCATGACCTCGTCCTTACCAAGGACGCGCTCTACC
>JANQQW010000045.1 GCA_028284885.1 Planctomycetaceae bacterium | reverse complement strand
CGCAGTCGACGACCTCGCGGACGTGGCCGAAGCAGCGGACCTGGCTGCCGTCGTCGTAGACGCAGATCGGCTCGCCGGCGAGGGCGGAGTCGACGAAGCGGGGGACGACCATGCCGTACCGTCCGACCTGCCGCGGGCCGACGACGTTGAAGAAGCGGCCGACGACGACCGGCAGGCCGAACCGGCCGTGATACGCGAGGGCGAGGAACTCGTCGATCGCCTTCGACGCCCCGTAGGCCCAGCGGGGTTTCGACGTGGGCCCGAAGACGAGGTCGTCCTCCTCGGTCCACCGCTCCTTCGGGTTCTTGCCGTACACCTCGCTCGTGGAGGCGAGGAAGACCCGCCGCTTGCCGAGGGACGCGAGTCGCAGCAGCGACTCCGTCGGCTGGACGTTCGTCTCGATCGTGCGGAGCGGGTCGTCGGCGACGAGCTGCACGCCGACGGCGGCGGCGAGGTGGTAGATCGTTTCCGCTTCCGCCACGAGCTCGGCGAGGAGGGACTCGTCCGCGATCGAGCCGACACGGACGGTGAGGTCCGGGTGGTCCCGGACGGCGGCGAGGTTGGCGTCGCGGCCGGTGGAGAGGTCGTCGAGAACCGTGACGCGATGGCCGTCGCCCAAGAGGCGTTCGACGAGGTGGCTGCCGATGAAGCCGGCGCCGCCGGTGACGAGGCATTGCGACAAGTCGGTTCTCCGTGGGCGGGACGGTCGGGAAGGGCGAGTCGAAGAGCGTAGTTCACGCGGTGCACGGCGACAAACGGGCGCCGCCCCGAACCCACGGTCGCCGACGGGACCGGGCCGGGCGGCGCGCCCGCAGAGTCCGAACGTTCGCTACGACTGACGCCGTCGCGCCAGGCGTGTCAATCGTTCTGAACGGCACGACCGGCACAACCGCTCCCATCGTGGGTGACGCGTGGCCCCCCCTACGCAGCGCAACCCGTTGCTCGGTCGTCGCATCGGTCGCGTGGTCCGGTTGTGCCGGTCGTACGCGTCGTCCGAGTGGCACGGGTCGTGCGTTTCGTGTCCGTCGAATCGAGGAGACCGATTCTCACGAGGTTCCGGACTGAGAGGGTCGTCGGGGTGGAAGCGATTCCCACGGCGGACGGCTCGGCGGACGGCGGAGAGTGGTCTCGACCATCCAACCCAACGGGAACGGTGGAGCAGCGATTCGAGACGGCCGGCTGATCCCCGGCCAGCGACTGCCCCGGGTGTCGAGGGGGGGCGAGCGGTGTCGTGCTGGACCGTTCGCGGTTCGCGACGAGAGGTTGGTTGCCTCCCGTCCCGTTCGCCCCCTTTCGGCTCCTGACGGACGCGGAACCAACGGCCTCGAGCCGAACACCCTCTTCGGGAGAAGAACGATGAGAACGTTGCAAGAGCTGTGGAACGACGAGGGAGGGCTGATCGTGTCAGCCGAACTCGTCCTGATCATGACGGTCGGCGTGCTCGCCATGGTCGTCGGCCTGAACGCGGTGGCGAGCAGCCTGAACCAGGAGCTGAACGACGTCGCCGGCGCGTTCGGGGCCCTGAACCAGTCGTACTCCTACAACGGCTTCGTGAACCCGGCGAACTTCGGGACGGGCGGCTTCGGAGTCGGGTTCGGCAACACCTGCGGGTCGCACGCGTTCGTCGCCGGCTCCGGCTACCTGGACACGGGCGACTTCTGCGACTGCTCGGAGATCGTCGCGGTCGGCGGTGCCGTCAAGAGCGACGCCGGTGCGGGGGCGGAGAGCGGCGGAGCGGCCCTGTCGGGCGGCAGCACGACGGTCGGCGGTGCGGTCGAGGTCGAGACGACGCCCCACCTGGAGGTGGAGCCGGGTTGTGCGGAGTGCGAAGAACAGCACTGAGCACGGCGTCCGTTCGAAGTTGAGCCCTCGGTCGAGTTGGCCGAGGGCTCTTGCATGCGCCACGACCGGTGTTCTCAGTGGGATTGACACAATCCGCAGGTCGCAATCGTTCGATTCCACTGACACGCCGAGCGCAACCGTGACAACCGGCATGAACGGTAGGATCGACGCCGGCGGTATGGCCGAAGTCGGCGAGCCAGCCGCAAGAACTCGCACCACGTGGGCTGGAGGCCGGTCGTGTGGCCTGTGCGGAACGCTTCGGTCGGAATGGTTGTCCGAGTGGCACGCGTTGTGCACCTGCTGACGGTCGTGACGAGACGACGGGTTCGGGAGGTCCAAGTGCCTTCCGCAGTCCGTTGCTTCGCATCGAACTCAACGGCTTTCCGACACACTCGAGGGGCTGCGCAACACCCCTGGCGTGTGAGAGAGGTCGGGGCCGGCGGGCGCGCCGGCCCCGAGCGTACACCCGGCCACCAAGGCGGCCGACACGAGACACCTGCAGGATGGACGAGCCGCCGGCCAGCGACTCGTCGGGAACCGTCAGACGACTTCGCGTTGGGATCAGCTTCGCGAGACGCCGGGCGGGGACGCGGTTCGAGGCCCCGGCCAGGGTTCGGGCCAACCAAACCAACCAAGCACGACCAAAACCAAGGTTACAAGACAATGCTGAACCAACTCTGGAACGACGAGGCTGGCCTCGTCATCTCGGCGGAACTCGTTCTCGTCCTCACGATCGGCGTCCTGATGCTCGTCGTCGGCCTGCACGCCGTCACCAAGGCCGTCAACCAGGAACTCGGCGACCTTGCCAGCGCCTTCGGTTCGATCGAGCAGTCGTTCGTCTACGACGGCTTCGTGAACCCCGACGGCGAGCGCGGTTTCCACGCGGCCGTTGCCGGTAGTGCGTTCCGGGACCAGCAGGACGAATGTGACTGCAGCGCCATTTTCGAGGTGACCCCGCGTCCGAAGCTCGACAACGGCACGGGTGCCCCCGAGAACTCGAACTGAGTCGGCCTGACTCGAACCGTGTGACGCTCGACGGTCACGCGTGAAGACGACACTCGAACGACCCGGGGCGGTTTCGTCCCGGGTCGTTCCCGTGCGCCAACGAACCCTGTCAACCGCGCGCAGTGGACGTTCGGACGCGTTGACGCTGTTGCAATCCGGCAACGCGTCCGCAGAGCCCGCGCTGGACGACACAACCGGTTGTCACGACTGCCGTTTGTGACGCGTGGTCGGGGGCTTGGCGGTCGGGGTGGTTCGCCGACCGGCACGGATTCTGTTGGACCGTTGCCCGAACGCCACGGTGACGGCAACGGCCGTTCTTCCCGCGGCGTGCAGAGAGCCGGGTTCGGTCGGCGGATCGGACCCGGTCAGCGAACAACGGCGGACTCGTCCGCCGAGCGAAGACACTCCGTGCACGAGTGGGCGACCAGGCCGGCCAGCCGGGTTGCCGAACGAGTCGGGCCGAGGACGGCAGTCCGGAGCTCACGCCGAACGACGAGACGCGAGCCCGGCCAGGCACGCGACGAGTCGAACGGCACCGCGACCGCCCCGGTGGTCGCACGCATCTCTCAACACGCAAACTACGCAAGATCAAGGTTTCAAGACTATGTTGCGCAAGCTCTGGAACGACGAGGCTGGCCTCGTCATCTCCGCTGAACTCGTTCTCGTGCTCACCATCGGCGTGCTGATGCTCGTCGTCGGCCTGCACGCCGTCACGAAGGCCGTCAACCAAGAGCTGTCGGACATCGCCGGCGCCTTCGGTGCGATCGACCAGTCCTACGTCTACGACGGGTTCGTGAACCCGAACGGCGAGGGTGGCTTCCACGCCGCCGTTCGTGGCTCGGCCTACCGTGACGCCGCGGACGAGTGCGACTGCAGCGAGATCATCGAGGTCCGTCCGGCCCCGAAGGTCGACAACGGCAACGGCCCGGAGAACGACTGATCTCCGACTCGGTCCTCGCCACCGAGGACCGGCCGACAACACGACTCGAACCCCGGGGGACTCGTCCTCCGGGGTTCTCGTCGTTGCGCGCGGGGTCTGTTCGAACTTCGTTGCGCCTTGTTCGTTCGCCTTGTTGAACGACCGCAACACGCGACGTTGCAACGCTGCAACGCTTCGAGAGCAACGGCGACGCGGCAAGTCGTGCTCGCCGGGCCGCTTCCGTCCACGCCCCACCTCGCGGCGTGACCGTGTTGTCGTAGGGCGGCGCGCATGATGCGTTCCGGCATCGTCAAGCACTCGGCGGAACTCGTGTGCGGGTGAAGGTGAGAGAGCACTCGCACGAGACAGCGGGTTCCGCGAGTCCCCGGGGGTCGTCGGGTGGGACCCGACGGCCCCTCTTCGACACGAACGACGCACCTCCGGGTGCACGACAACCAGACACACGGGCGACACGTCGTCGCCAAGCACGAGTTCGCGAGACGCCCGAGGGGACCACGCATCCCCGAGTCCCGCGAGTTCGACCGTCCGAGCCGACCGGCCCGGACTCACCTCTCTGCACGCGAAAGGTTGGAAGAATGTTGCGCAAGCTGTGGCACGACGAGGTCGGTCTCGTCATCTCGGCCGAACTGGTCCTGGTGCTGACGATCGGCGTTCTGATGCTGGTCGTCGGACTGCACGCCGTCACCAAGGCGGTGAACTACGAACTGGGGGACATCGCGAGCGCGATCGGAGCGCTCGACCAGTCGTACAGCTACGACGGATTCGAGAAGCCCTCGGGCAAGTACGGCTGTCACGCCTTCGTCGCCGGCAGCGCGTACGGCGACAAGGCAGACGAGTGCGACTGCGCGGAGATCATCGAGGTCCGACCGCGACCCAAGAAGGACGGGAGTTCCAGCGGCAGGGCCGAGAACGACTGAGCCGTCGGTCCCGCGGCCGGTCGGAACGAACGGGAACGCGAACAGCGCGCTCAGCGTGTTGTTCGCGTTCCCTTGCGCGCATCGACTCGTGGGCGAACGCGCCAAAGAACGTGAACGCGACACAAGGTGCTGTGCACGGTGGACTTGTCGTCCGTTCGCGACGGGCTCGTGAGACGCCGGGCACGTTGCCTGCGTCAACCACCGACGACTCGTCCCGCACGGACGGTGGTTCGAGTCGGAAACGCCGACGGAGTTCGGCGTCTCTCTCACGCATCTCTCACACAGCGGTAGGGGACTCGAAATGCTTCGTCTCGCGCGGGCGCTCTGGAACGACGAGGTCGGCCTCGTCATCTCGGCCGAACTGGTCCTGGTGCTGACCGTCGGCGTGCTCATGCTCGTCGTCGGACTGCACGCGGTCTCCAAGGCCGTCAACCAGGAACTGAACGACGTCTCGAACGCGTTCGGGACCATCTCGCAGTCCTTCAAGTACGACGGGCTCAAGAAGCCGTACCACTCGTACGTCTCCGGCTCCGCCTTCAAGGACCGTGGGGACGACTGTGACTGCACGGAGATCCGGCAGGTGAAACCGCAGCCGAAGTACGACAACGGCAACGGCCCGGAGAACCACTGACTTCGCTCGGCGAGCCCCGTCGTGGTCTTGTGCCTGTCGGCGCGGCTGGTAGGCTTCGTTCCGTCAGACGGGACGCGAACGCTCGGCGAAGGGACTGGTAGACGTGCAAACCGCCTTGGTCACCGGAGGGGCCGGCTTCATCGGCTCGCACCTCGTGGAACGACTCGTCGCCGACGGCGTCCGCGTCCGCGTGTTCGACGACCTAAGCACGGGACGGCTCGACAACCTCGCGTCGGTCGCCGACGAGATCGAGTTCGTCGAAGGAGACGTGGCCGACCGTGACGCGACGACGGCCGCCGTCGAAGGGTCGGACGTCGTCTTCCACCTCGCCTCGCTCGTCTCCGTGCCGCAGAGCGTCGAGGATCCGCGACTCGCCCACGCGGCGACGGCGACCGGGACGTTGAACGTGCTCGAGGCGGCGAAGCAGGCCGGCACGAGCCGCGTCGTCTACTCGGGTTCCTGCAGCGTGTACGGCAGCGGGGCCGCGGGCAGCATCGACGAGAGCCGACCGCCGCAGCTGCTCTCCCCGTACGCGGCCGCCAAGTACGCCGGCGAGGCCTACTGCGAGAGCTTCTCGCACAGCCTCGGCCTCGAGACGGTCCGCCTGCGGTACTTCAACGTCTTCGGCCCACGGCAGGATCCGACGGGGCCGTACTCGGCCGTGCTGCCGCTGTTCGTCTCGTTGATGCTCGCCGGCAAACGCCCCGTCGTGCACGGCGACGGCGGGCAGACTCGCGACTTCGTCTACGTCGACTCGGTCGTGCAGGCGAACCTGCTCGCGGCGACCGTGCCCGGCGTCGCAGGTCGCGTCTACAACGTCGGCACCGGCGAGACGCGTTCGGTGCTGCAGCTACTGGAGGCCGTGTGCGACACGCTCGGGAAGCCGACGGACCCCGAGTTCGGGCCCGCTCGAGTCGGCGACGTCCGTGACTCCCGCGCCGACGTGACCGCCGCGAAACGGGACCTGGGCTATGACCCGGCCGTCGACTTCGACGAGGGGCTGCGGCGAACGATCGAGTGGTTCGCCCAGCGAGGCGACTGAAGCGGCGACCCCGGAGACGCGAGGCGAATGGAGTCCGAACAGTCGAGCTTGAACGGCATCGTCTTTCCGGACGTCCGGTTTCGCGGTGAGCTGAGACCGTCGCAGCAGGACGTCGTCGAGATCGCCCGCGAGAAGCTACAGCGTGGCGGACACCGGCTGCACGTCGTCGCCCCGCCCGGGTCCGGCAAGACGGTGCTCGGGCTGTACCTGTGGGCGGAGTGCGTCCGCCGTCCGGCCGTCGTGCTGTCGCCGAACTCGGCCATCCAGGCCCAGTGGGCGGCCCGGACCGAGTTGTTCACCCTGCCCGACGTGCCCGGGACCGTCAGCACGGACCCACGCCGCCCGGGGGTGCTCACGTCGTTGACGTACCAGTCGGTCACGCTGCCGGCTCGCGACTCGGACTCGCTCGACGCGCGGGCCCTGCAGCGGTGGGTCGAGCACCTCGTCCAGAACGGTGACGCCGTCGACGCCGAGGAGGCCGCCGTCTGGATCGCCGACCTCGCTCGACACAACCGGGCGTACCACGACGACCGCCTCGCGGCGCACCGGAAGGACGTGCGCGACGAGCAGGCCCGCGGCGGGGACTCGCTGGACCTGCTTCACGACTCGGCGATGCAGACGCTGACGCGACTACGGGACCAGAACGTCGGCATGGTGATTCTCGACGAGTGTCATCACCTCAAGGGGCACTGGGGGCGCGTGCTCGCCGATGCGCAGGACTTCCTCGAAGGGCCCGTCGTCGTGGGGCTCACCGCAACGCCGCCCGACCTCGACGGCGACGCGTCGGAGGACGCCGAGCGGTATCGCGAGTACTTCGGGCCGATCGACTACGAGGTGCCCGTGCCGGGCGTCGTGAAGGACGGGTTCCTCGCACCGTTCCAGGATCTCGCCTACCTCGTCCGGCCGGAGGAGGACGAACTCCGGTTCGTCGCGAAGGCGGACGAACGGTTCTACGAGATCGTCGACCGACTCTGCGAACCGGTCGAGGGCGAAGACGACTCGGAGCCGGACGACGGTGCCGCGAACGACGGCACGTTGACCGGCTGGCTCACCCGGACGCTGGCCGAACGCCGCCTGCCGACGGGCGTCGTCCCGGACTGGAAGGCGTTCGAGCGGCGTGACCCGTCGCTCGCCGAGCACGGCCGGCTGATGCTCGTGTCACGCGACCTGCCGCTGCCGGACGGCGTTCCCCAGCTCGGCCTCTCACCCCGGGAACTCGGCGACGTCGAGCCGATGAGCTTCGTGCCGACGGTACTCGACCGCTTCGTCCGGCACCACCTGCAGCGGTCGCCGGACTCCGAGGACCATCGTCGGGCGGACGAGGTGGTCCAACGGTTGCGGCTGCTCGGCCTGATGATCACGGCGAGCGGCATCCGGGCCTGTCTCTCGCCGGTCGGCCGCGTGCTGGCGTTCTCGCGTGCGAAGACGCGGGCCGTCGTGCCGATCCTGAAGGCGGAGGCGGCCGTCCTCGGCGACCGGCTGCGGGCCGTCGTCGTCGCCGACTTCGAGAAGACCTCGTCCGTCTCGACGGAGGTCTCGCACCTGCTGGACGAGGAGTCCGGTGGTGCCGTCGCGGCCTTCCGAACCGTCCTGTCCGACCCGGAGACCGACGCGCTCGACCCGGTCCTCGTCACCGGGGCGAGCGTTCTCGTCGACGACGACATGGCCGACCGCTTCGACGAGGCGGCCCGGCAGTGGTTCGACGAACGCGACTACCAGGTCCAACTCGTGCTGGCCGAGGAGGACGGCTTCCACGTCGTCTCCGGCCGCGGCCGCGACTGGTCGCCCCGGCACTACGTCGAGATGATCACCGAGCTGTTCCAGCGGGGCGTCACACGATGTCTCGTCGGCACGCGAGGCCTGCTCGGCGAGGGCTGGGACGCGAACAAGATCAACGTGCTGGTCGACCTGACGACCGTCACCACGTCGATGTCGTTCAACCAGCTCCGCGGCCGGTCGATCCGCATCGACCCGGACGAGCCGGACAAGGTGGCCGACAACTGGGACGTCGTCTGCATTGCGCCGGAGTTCGCGAAGGGGCTGGACGACTACCGCCGGTTCACGAATAAGCACGGGACGACGTTCGGCGTGACGGACGACGGCGTGGTCGAACGGGGCGTGGGCCACGTCCACGCGGCCTTCACGGAACTCCGGCCGGAAGGGCTCGAGGGATCCGTCGCGGCCCTGAACGCGGACATGCTCGCCCGCGTCGCCCGTCGGGCGGAGGCACGGGCCGCCTGGGGCGTCGGCGAGCCGTACCACGGCGAGGCGGTCGAGACGGTCGAGTGTCGGTCCGGGACGGCAGAAGCGGTCGAGTTCCCGCCGTTCGAGAAGGCCCGCGAGCCGTGGAACGACCGTTCGCTGACGATCGCGATCGGTCGAGCCGTGTTGTTCGCCCTGCACGACGCGAAACGGATCACGGCGGGAGACCTGCAGCACGGCGAGCGTTCCGGCGGCTACGTGCGGATGTTCCTCCGCGACTCGAGCGAGCAGGACTCGCGGACCTTCGCCGAGGCGGTCGCCGAGGTGCTCGGCCCGCTCGACAAGCCGCGGTACGTCGTCCCGCGGAAGGTCGAGCTGCGGCGGGAGACGTGGCTGTCGTGGTTGCTGCCGTCGGTCGTCGGCCGGTTCTTCCGCGAGCGGACCCGCAAGACGGTGATGCTGCACGCCGTGCCGACGGAGCTCGCGCGGAACCGGGACCTCGTCGAGGTGTTCGAGCGGCGGTGGAACGAGTTCGTCAGCCCGGGCCGCGCGCTCTACGCCCACCGCGGCGAGGGCCGGGACGCGGTCGCGAACGCCCGCCGGGACAACCTGCTGCCCACGTCGCACGTCGTGCGGAGGGACGTGTTCCGCTAGGCGGCTCCTCACTCGGCCATACGTCCGACGACGGACGCGCCTCGCATTCGAATCAGGAGCCGCTCGATCGGCCCGGTCTGGCCAGTGGCGGGTGACGACGGCTCGACCTTGGCCGAACCGGTCGGCTACTTCGCCCTCTCAGCCAGTTCTCCGGCCAACGGCTTCAAGCTCTTCGGCCAAGTGTCGAACGTGACGGCCTCGGCGCCCGCGATCTGCGGCAGAGTGATGCCGGGGACGAGTTCCGACGAGGGTTGGGCGTACAGCAACGGCACTTCGGCTTGGCCATACGTGGCTGGCAGGCTCGCGGCGAACGCCTCCATCTCGGCGGCGTACTCGGCCGGCGTCTCGCCGACGTTGTGTTCGGACGGAACCCAGACCACGCCGGCCACGCCCATCGGCGTCAGCGGGCTCACACACCAGTTGTAGGCGTAGGTCGGGATGGTGTCCTTCGCGATCTCGCTGTCACGGCCCGGCTCCGGGAAACTCGGGGCGGCGAGGGGGTACTCGGCGGGGTCCGCTTCCTTCCGGCCGAGTTCGACCGTGTCCCGGACGAACGCCCGGACCTCGTCGAGGTGACGCGAGACCGCCCGCCTCGCGACCTGCGAGCCGGGATACTGCAGCAGCAACTCGTTGACTCGGGCCCGGAAGGCAGGATGCTCCAGATTCTTCACACCGGCGAACGACGTCCACGACAAGGGCGAGGCACGGAATCCGCCGCTGCCGGAGGACATCGTGACGAATCCCTGCGGGATCCCCTTGCGGCCGAGTGACCGTGCGAACTCGTAGGCGAACATCGTCACGCCCTGTCCCGGCGGGGAGAAGTCCGCCGTGGACCAGTAGGTGCGGTACTTGCCGCCACCCGTCTCGAACTTCCGCTTTCGCGGAGTGGCGAAACTGCTGGCGGCGGTCCTGCGCTTGAACTCGCGAACCAACGGCATCGGTTCGGGCGGCTCGGCGTTCTCGTCGCGTGCGTCGTACGCCGACTCGGAGGTCAGCAGCGTGCTGCCGGTCAGGTACCACACGTCGCCCACGAGAACGTCCCGGACCGTTCGGCTGAACCCGTTCGTGGTCTTGACCGTCAACGTGACCGGCTTCGTCGAAGCCTCGCGAGGCGGGAACGAGACGGCCCACTGCTGGTACTCGTTGGCGACGGCGGTCCTCGTCGTCCCGTCGAGAGTCACGGTCACGGTCTCACCGACGTTCGCGTGTCCCCACACGGGGATCGTGCGGCCCCGCTGGACAACGACGCCGTCGCGGTAGTACTCGGCCACCTGAAGGATCGGGTACTTCGGGTCGACGAACCGGGCGTACCGAGCCTTCAACTCGGCGGCCCGATCGAGGTCGTCTTCGAGGAAGACGAACTTGCCGTCGATCTGTGCGAACGGCGTCGCCGGCAGTCCGGCCACGTTGTACAGGTTCGCGCCGTCCGGAGCGGCGTTGTAGGCGTACTGCACACCGACCGGTTTCGGCACGCGCGGCGACGTCACGACGACGGTCTCCCCCTCGATCCGCGCGTCCGCGGCGTACCACTTCTGGTCGGCCCCGCACAGGCGGAACTGGTCGAGTTGCTCCCCGGGGGTGGGTCGTGCGGGCTCGAAGTACTTCTCCAGATCGCGGTAGTCGCGTTCGGAACCCTTCCCGCCCACCATCAGCCCGCCGAACAGGCTCTCCTTCTCGAACCGGACGACGACCTTCTCGCCCTCGACCTCGTACCCGGCGAAGATCGGCCCCGTGTAGGCGACCTCCTTGCCGTACTGCTTGGCGAGCGCCCACCGGGCCATCCGCATGCCGGGATGGAGCTTGTTGGAGTAGTGAATCCCTCGCGGATTCTGCGAGTTGACGTCGAACTGGACGACCATCCCGACGTTCTCTCGGTTGTCGACGAAGAACCGGTGTTGGGCCTGCCGAATGTCGCCGAAGCCGACCTCGTCGGTCCCGGCCGCGCCGTAGCTCTGCATCTGCGTGAAGTAGAAGGGCATGTCAGGCATGTCCCACGCGTCGCGCCAGCCGTTGACGAGCGCCTCCATACGCGCGGCGTACACGCGGCCGTCACCGCTGTTGCTGGTTCCCTGGCACCAGATCGCACCGCGAACCGCGTACGGGACCACCGGATTGATCTTGCCGTTGAAGAACTGCGACGGTCCACGCCACATCCCGGCGATGCCAGGTAGGCTCGGGCGGGTGGGCACCCGTGCGACGACCTGAGCGGCCTCGCCCGCCTCCTTCTGCCACGCCTTCACGTCGGCCTCGTAGCGCTCGAACGCGGCGCGGCCCTGCTCGGTGAGCGGGTCGGCGTCGTGAATCAGGTCGGCGTCCTTTTCCAACCCGGGGTGTGCCTCGATCGCCTCACGCTGTGTGAACGCCTCGATCCGCGTGTTGCTGTGAGCGCTCAGGAGAATCCCGATCGGGACTCCCAACTCCTCGTGGAGTTCGTTCGCGAAAGCCAACGAAAGGGCGGAGAAACCAGCCGCCTCGCGGGACGTCTTCCACCCACCGTCGGACGTCGCCCGACTCTGCGGATACAGGGCCGACACGGTCTGGACGTTGATCTCGCGAATCGGGACCTCCACTTCGGACGCGGCGAGTCTCGAAGCCAGCTCCCGGCAGTGGCTCTTGCCGGCCGTCCAGACCATGTTCGACTGTCCGGAGGAGAACCAGACCTCGCCGACGAGGACGCCTTCGAGGGTGACGTCTCGGCCGTCCGAGTCGCTCACCTCGAATCTTCGCTCGACCGCCGAAGCGTCGAGTGGATCGAGATCGAGCCGCCACTTCCCCGAGTCGCCGACCCGCGCGGTCTTCACCTGACCGGCGAATCGAACCGTCACCTTGCTGCCGGGCGTGGCGAACCCCCAGATCGGCACCTTGGACTGCCTCTGGAGGACCATGTTGTCCGTGAACGGTGCCGCGAGTTCGAGTTGCTGCTCCGCCAAGACCGGCACGGCACACAGCCACACTAACAGTGCGGCACCGAGTGGCCCCGAAACGGTGGAGCGACAGTGCCGCTCCAGGCTCGACTCAACGACGTCTCGGTGGTGCGTTCGACTCATGGTTCCGATGTCGGCTGGAGAGCCCTTGGCCTGGTCACTCGCCACGCTCTAGGCAAGGAACCGCTCGATCGGCCCGGTCTGGTCGAACTTCTTGCGGGACATCTCCACGTCGAGGTCGCCGTAGTGCTCGACCGGGTTGCCGTGGGCGTGGAGCAGGGTGGTGTACCAGTTCCCCAAGGTCTTGTGCCCCTCGACCCCGTGGGCGGGCAGGCGGACGTACCGGCCGGCGACGTCCAGCCGGCAGTTGCGGCCGGACACGACCACGAACGGCGACTCCCGCCCCACGCCGTGGTGCGTCTCGCCGTTCTCGGGGAAGTACAGGATCATCGTGTTGTCGAACATCGTCCCCTTCCCCTCGGGGACCTGCTTCAGTCGTTCGACGATCGTCCGGATCTGGTTCACGTGGCTGATGCGGATCTGCTCCCGCGTCTTCCACGCGGGGACTCCGCCGAACGCCTCGTCGTGGCCGAGGGGGTGGATTCCCACGCGGTCGGTCTCGTTGCCGGGCAGGCCGGTGACGGGCGTGCCGAGGTCGTCGATGGTGTAGGTGACGACGTTCGTCAGTCCGGACACCAGGGCCGCGACGAGCACGTCCGTCATGGCGGCCTGCTTCTGGGGCGTCGTCGCACTCGGTCCGCCGTTCGCGTGAACCGGGTCGAGTTCGGGCACGTGGCCGCGGAGCGCGTCGGCCATCGTGACGAGCTTCTCGTTCCGGGCCCGGATGGCGTCGAGCGAGCCGAGGTGCATCGTCTGCCGCTTCTTCTCGTGCCCGGCGACCCCGGTCAGCTCGAGACCCTCGCGGCTCCGTAGGAAGGCCAGCATGTCGTTGTCCGAGGTGACCGCCTCCGGGTTGAGGACCGACTTGAACAACTCGTTGCGGGCCGTCTCCGGGTCCGCGTAGCAGTAGTTCCGGGTCTGCGGGGCGGGGGCGGAGTAGCCGTCGACGATGCCGGTCCGGCCGCCGGCGAACGAGAGCTCGACGTGGCCGAAGGGCGACGGGAAGAGCTTCGCGAGCTCGAAGTCGATCGTCGTCCGCTTGATCGCGCTGAGCGTGTTCCGCTGCGACTTGAAGCAGCCCATGACGGACGAGAACGACCAGTGGACGTTCTCGCTCATCTTGGCCGAGAGGCCGTGCAGGATCGTCACGTGCTCGACGTGGTCGTCCAGTCCGCGGAGCCACGTGGGCAGCTCGCGGCCGTGGAGGTCGATCTCGAGCGGCTGCTTCTCCTCGTCGAGCTTCTTCTCCCGGTCGGTGAAGTCGAGGAGGGTCGTCTCCTGCGGGCGGATGCCGCTCGACTTGCGGACGAACACGAATCGGCGGGGCCCCGCCTCGCTCGCCTCGGCCGCCACCAGCGGATCGAGCGACGGCCCGAGCGCGAGGACGCCGGCGCCGAGGGCGGTGGTCTGCAGGAACTGTCGTCGGCTGGTGTCCATGGTCAGTTCTCGATCGCCTTGCGGTAGATGAAGGAGTCGGAGGTCAGGAGCGAGACGACGACCGCGTCGAAGCTGCCGTTGCTGTCGACGTAGGCCCGTTCCGCTTCGATCAGCGTCTTCGAGTCGGAGAGCCGTTCGTTCCGGCCCAGGAAGTAGCGGAACGCGTGACGAAGGATCGACTGCCGCACGCGCCGTGACCGGCCGAGGCGCTCGGCGAGGTCGAGGGCGTCGGCGACGTCGCCGTCGAGCGACGGGTCGCCCGTGCCGTCGAGCCGACCGGTCGAGTCGACCGGCAACGTCTTGAACACGTCTCGCGTGTCGACGAGGTGGTCCCCCTTCTGCTCGGGGCCCTCCTCGACGAGGTGCTCGGCGTACTCGAGCGACTCGTCGGTCCGGTGACGACCGAAGTCGTCGTACATCTCGAACGCGTAGCCGAGCGGGTTCATCCGCTGGTGGCACTTCCAGCAGTAGTCGTTCTCCGTCGCGCTGGCGAGACGGTCCCGGAGCGTGGCGTCGTGGTCCTCGGGGACGACGGCGTCGACCGTGATGGGCACGTCGGGGATCGTCCCGGCGAGCAGCTTCTCCCGAATCCACTTGCCGCGGACGACCGGGTCGGTCTCGGTGTTCTGGGCGTGGGCGACCAGCCAAGCGGGGTGCGTGAGCATCCCCTTGCGGTTGGGGACCTTCGCAGGCTGGACCGGCTCGTAGTGCCAGTCGTCGAGGTCGTGGTTCCAGAACTTCCCGACGTTGTAGCCGGGCAGGAAGTCGTTCCCGTAGCCACGGTAGAGGTCGAACGGGGCAGGGTGCTCCTGGCCGTCGTCCATGCGGTTGACGATCGACCGCATCGACTTCTTGAACAGCTGGAGCATGTTGCCCTGCCGCGTCCTGCCGTCGGGCTTGTCGGGATCGACGGTCCGCATGTCGACGGTTCGGAGGAAGTCGGCGTGCTTCACCGTCAGGTCCTCCATCTTGAAGTTCTCCCAGTCCTCGTCCTTGAAGTACTCGTAGATCCGCTTGATCTCGTCGGAGCGCGCCTGCATCCGCTCGGTGTTGCCGTCGTGGTAGACGATGAACTCCTCGGTGGTCAGCAGCGTCTCGAAGACGTCCTGGTCCCGTTCGAGGACGTGCGCGACCATGCGGTCCGCCTCCTCGACGAGCCGGTTCGTCGCACTGCCGAGGCGGTCGCCGCCGAAGCGTTTCTCGTCCTTGAAGATCTTCAGCGTCCTGGGGTAGCCGAAGAACTCGCGGAAGAACCGCAGTTCGCGGATCGGCATGTTGGTCGTGTTCCCGTGCCGCCATCGGTCGGCGAGGGCCTCGTCGACGCGGTAGTAGACGTCTCGCCGTTCGAGGATGCGCGTGACTTCCCGTCGGTAGTCCTCGCGGGTGGCGAGCCGGCCGGACTCCGCCGCCTCCAGCAGCTGCTCGTCGGGACTCTGGTCGGTCAACGCGTAGGCGATGGCGTACGCCGCGTCCCTGGGCGACAAGCTCCTGCGGCCGTGTTCGTCCGGTTCCCCGACGCCGAACTCGCTGCGGTAGGCGAACTCGCTGGTGAGGAGCAACGTCTGGATCAGCTTCTGGACGGCCTTGCGTCGTCCGAGCTTCTCCGTGTAGCTCCGGACGAGCACGAGGTACTCGTCGGCCTCGGCCGGCCCGGGCCTCCGCTCGAGAATCCGCTCGAACAACTCGTCGATCATGCGTGCCGCGAGTTCGTCCGCCGGCGGCCCGGCGTCGAGACGCTGCTGCTCGAACTCGGCCTTCCAGTCGGCGAGGCACTTCTCGACGACCTGCAGGTAGCGGTCCCCCTTCCGGCGGTGCTTCCGCAGGCCGGCGTGGACGGCCTCCATCTCGGACTCCTCGAGCGGCTTGTACTCCTCACGCTTGGCCCGCTTGTCTTCGCCGATGCGGACGCGGAAGTCCGAGACGTAGTCCTGCAGCAGCGCCAGGCGTCCTTGCACGTCGAGTTCGAAGTCGCCGTGGTAGAACCAGATGCGCTCGCAGAGACCGATGATCTCCTCGTCGGTCTTCTCCGCGTTCGCCGGGTCCAGCACGACCTGCTGGAACACGTCCCACCCGCCGGCCTTCTTCAACTGCCCCTGCGCGACCGGGACGGGCAGCCGCTTGTCCTTCTTCGTCTCCTCCGCGGTGAACTCCTTCTTCTCCTTGAGTTCCGTCGCGACGAACTCGGGCAACAGCGCGGCGTTCTCCTCGCCGAACAGGTTCTCGCAGACCGTCGCGACGTTCTTCTCCAGGAACGCCCGCCGAGTGGCGAGCGTCGCCTCGTGCTGGTCCTCCAGCGAGAGCACCTCGCGGGTCACGGGAAGGTAGTGCCGCTTGCGAGCGTCCTTGACCAGCGTGTCCGTCACGTAGACCGAGGTCTTCTGGGCGTTGCTGAGCATCGTCGAGAGGTGCCCGCCGGTGAGGTCCTCGTTCGCGTAGTACCGCACGCCCGACTTCTCGGGCAGGAGGAACGGGTTGGCGAGGCTCAGCCCACGGACGGTGTGCCCGCCGACCACCTGGACCCGCTTGCCCCGGAAGTCCCCCGTCGTCGTGACGTCGAGGATTCGCTGCATCTTGGCGTCGAAGATGTACTCGCTGATCAGCCAGCGACGGTCGTGGGTGAAGCCGGGGAGGTGGGCGTACTCGCCGGAGAACAGCTTCTCGTGATCGACGTAGTTGCCGAACTCGGGCTTCTTCAGCTTGTCCTCGAGTTTCGCCGCACCGGAGGCCCGCAGCACGCGGCCGAGCCAGTCGTCGAGGAGCTGCCGTTCTGCGGCCGTCGGCTGCTCCGCCTCCTCGGGCGGCATCTCCCCGAGACGGACGACCTCGTGCACCGCGTTCAACACGTCGAGCCGGGCGTCGCCGGTCAGCTTCGACAACGTGTCCAGCCGGACGTCGCCGTTCTGCTCGGCGGCTCCGTGACAAGCGATGCAGTAGGTGTCGAGCACGCGCTGCACGTCCGCGTCGTCCGCGGCACGGCCGAGGATCGGTGCGGAGACGAGCAGCACGAACGCGAGAGTTCGAAGCAGCGGGGTACCCGCGAGGTGGTCGTTCATCCGCGTGCGTCGCGTGTGAGGAATCGTCGAATCGGCCCGGTCTGCTCCAGCCGGTTCCGCTGCATCGTCAGGTCGAGGTCGCCGTAGTGCTCGACCGGGTTGCCGTAGGCGTTGAGCAGGGTGGTGTACCAGTTGCTCAGCGTGAAGTGCCCCTCGGTTCCGTGGAACGGCAGGCGGACGTACCTGCCGGCGAGGTCGAGCCGGGAGTTTCGGCCGCTCATCACGACCATGGGGGCCTCGGTGTCCGGGCTGTGGTGGCCGGCCCCCGTCTCGGGCATGTAGACGATCGTCGTGTTGTCGAACATCGACCCGTCTCCCTCCGGGACCGCCTTCAGCCTGGTGACCATCGTGTGAATCTGCTTCACGTGGTGCGTCCGGATCGCGTCCCGCATGGCGAGGGCCTGCTCGTCGCCGCCGTGCCCGACGGCGTGGATGCTGGTCTTGGTCTTGTTCTCGGGCAGCGTGGTGATCGGCGTGCCGAGGTCGTCGATGGTGTAGGTGACGACGTTCGTCAGCCCCGCGGCGAGCGCTCCGACGATCACGTCGGTGAACGCCGCCTGCTTCTCGGGCATCAGGGCGTCGCGGCCGCCGTTCCGGTGAACGGGGTCGATCTCGGGCAGGTGCCTCCGGATCGTCTCGCCCAACGCGGCGACCTTGGCGTTGCGGTCGCGAATGGACTCGAGGGCGGCGACCTGGCCGCTGATCTTGAGCCGCTCCGCCCCGTCGAGTCCCCGGAGACGGTGGGACTCCTGTTCGTGCAGGTAGTCCAGCAACGCGTTGTCGGAGGCGACCTCGTCGACGTTGGTGACGGACTTGAACAGTTCGTCGTGGGCCGTCATCGGGTCCGCGTAGCAGTAGTTTCGCTGCTTCGGTGCCGGCGCGGAGTAGCCGGAGACGATGCCGGTCCGGTGCTCCCGTCCGTGCGGCGTGGCGAGCGACACCTCGACGTGGCCGAACGGCGAGGGGAACAGCTTGGCCAACTCGAAGTCGACGGTGGCCCGCTTGACGTTGCCGAGGACGTCGCGACCAGCCTTGTAGGCCCCCATGCAGCCGGAGTACGAGTAGTGGCCGCCGCCGCTGACGGACATCGAGATGCCGTGCAGGATCGTCATGTTCTCCCGGTGACCGTCCAGCGCCCGCAACCACTCCGGGAGTTCGTGCTTCGCCAGGTCGACCTCGAAGGCCTGCTTCTCCTCGTCCATCTTCTGCTCGGCCGCGGAGAACGACGGCAGGCGGAACTGCTTCGGCAGGTTGCCGTTCGACTTGCGGACGAAGACGAACCGGTGCGGTCTCTCGGTCGTGCCAGCAGTCGCCGGCGCGGCCAGCAGGTGGTTGAACGACGGCGTGAGCGCGAGGCTCGCCGTGCCGAGGGCGGTCGTCTTCAGAAACTCGCGTCGAGGGATCGGCATCGGCTCAGTCCTCGGTCTGGGGGGTGCGGTAGACGAACGAGTCCGACGTCAGCAACGAGACGATCACCTCGTCGAAACTCCCGTTGCTCTCCAGGTAGGCCCGCTCGGCGTCCATCAACGTCTTGGAGTCGGAGAGCGTTTCGTTGCGTCCCGTGAAGAAGCGGAAGGCGTGTCGGATGATCGACTGTCGGACCTTGTCGGACCTGGCCAGCCGGTCGATCAAGTCGTAGGCGTCCTCGACCTCGCCTTCGAGCGACGGGTCGCCCGTTCCCCTCAGCACGCCGCGGGGATCGACCGGCAGGGTCTTGTAGACCGGGAGGCTGGCGCCGAACTCGTTGGTCTCGCCTCGCACCGCCGCCTTGACCAGGTTGTCCTCGTGCTCGAGTTTCTCCTCGGTGCGGAAGCGGCCGAAGTCGTCGAAGCTCTCGAACGGAAAGCCGAGCGGGTCCATCTTCTGGTGACACCGCCAGCAGTAGGTGTCGCCCGTCCGGACCTCCATCCGCTGGCGGAGCGTCTTGTCCTTGTCCGGGTGGATGACCGCGTCGACCGTGATCGGCACGTCGGGAATCGTCCCGGCCAGCAGCTTCTCGCGGATCCACTTGCCCCGGTGGATCGGGTCGGTCTCCGTGTTCTGCGCGTGGGAGATCAACCAGGCCGGGTGCGTCAGCAGGCCCTTCCGGTGGGGAATCTTCGCAGGCTGTTCGGTCGGGTAGTCCCAGGTCCGCCAGTCGAGGTTCCAGTAGGTGGTGACCTGTTCGCCGCGCATCTGCTGCCCGCTCCGGCCGAGCACCGGGCCGCCGTGCCAGAATCCCATGCCGTTCTTCACGTACGGCAGGGCGCCGGTCTGGCCCTCACTGAAGTGCAGTTCCAGCCCGACCATCATCCTCTGGAGCTTCTTGAGAACTTTGGCGTGGTCGCCCTTCTTCTCGCGCTGGAACTCCCAGTGGGTTCTGAGAAAGGCCTCGTGCGGGGCGACGTCTTCGGGCTTCCACCCCTGCCAGTCCTCGTCCTTGAAGCGGTCGTAGATGCTCTTCAGCGAGTCGGACGCGGCCTTCATCGACGCGTTGTCGCCGTTGTGGAAGACGTAGAACTCGTCGGTGGTCAGCAGAGTCTCGAAGACGTGCTCGTCTTCTTCGAGGACGTGCTCGACCAGCATGTCCGCCTCTTCGATCAGGCGGCTGACCGTGGGCTCGTGCCGGCCGGCCCCGAACCGGCTGTCGTCCTTGAAGACCTTCAGGGCCTTGGGGTAGCCGAAGAAGTCGCGGAAGAACCGCAGCTTCCGGATCGGCTGGTTCGTCACACTGGGGTTGAGGTTGGCCGCCTGCACGGACTCGTCCACGATCGTCCACCGGTCACGACGCTGGAGCATCCGGCGCACCTCGCGCTCGTAGTCCTCGCGCGTCTGAAGCCGGCCTTCGCGCGCCGCACTCGCCAACTCCGCGTCCGGGCTGGAGTCGGTCAACGCGTAGGCGAGCGCGTAGCTCGCGTCCCTCGGCGACATCGTCCGCCGGCCGTGTTCGTCCGCGGCGCCCACGCCGAACTCGTGGCGGTAGGTGAACTCGGTGTTCAAGACCAACGACTCGATCAGCTTGGCGATCGCCTGCTGCCGCTCCAGTTTGCTCGTGAACCGCTCGAGCAGTTCGCGGTTCTCGGCACGCTCCGCTTCGCTTGGCGGACGCTCGAAGATCCTCGTGTACAACTCGTCGATCAACGCGTTGACTCGAGCGTCGTCCGCGACACTCGCCGACACGCGTGCCCGCTTGAACGACTCGGCCCAGTCGGCCAGGCACTTGTCGACGATCGTCTGGTAGTCGTCGCCCTTCTCGCGATGCTTCCTGATCGTCGCAACGATCACCTGCATCTCGGCGTCGTTCAACGGCTCGTACGCCGGTGCGGGGCCACGCTTCTTGGCCTCTCGGTAGACCAGATTCATGTCCCAGTGGTCCCAGAACAGCTTCATCAGCTCGACGCGGTTCCGGATGCGATGGCCCGGAACGCCTTCCATGAACCAGTTGCGCTCGCCACGCAGGATGACGTTCTCGTGGTCGGCGCGCTGGCCGTCGAGATACGGCGCCCAGGACTCGCCCTTGCCGTCCCGGGTCGCCCGGGTCGTGTCCTCGGTGACCTCGTAGGGCGTCTTCTTGTAAGTCACGATGCTGCGGAACACCGCGTCGACGTCCTCCTTGTCCAAGCCGTTGAGGAACTCGGGGCGTTGAATCCGATAGGTCTTCTCGCCGGGGAACTTTCTGGGCCGCATGCCCGGGAAGGGGATGTCCACACGCACCAGCTCGGGCAGGAGGGATTCGTGCTCTTCGCCGTAGACGTTCTGGAGCAGCCGTTCCACGTACCCGTCGGTCGTCAGGAACTCTTTGCGTGACCGTAGCGTTTCTCGGTCCCGCAGCTCGTCCCGCATCAACTCGTGCATCGCCGGGTACTGGGCCTTCATGGTCGCCTCGGACGACATGTGCCCCGCGATTCGCTTGGCGTTGCCGATCATCGTCAGCAGGTGCCCGGCCGTGAGCGCCTGGTGACCGGAGTACCGCACCCCCGAGTTCTCCGGCAGCAGGAACGGGTTGGTGATCGTCCGGCGGAACTTGTTCCCGCGCTCGGTCTTCGGACTCCAGTGAACCCCGCTGTCGCCGGCGACCGTGTACGTTCGGCCGTAGATCCTCCGCGTCGGGCGGTAGTCGAGCAGCCGGTTCACCTTCTCGTTGAAGATGTACTCGCTGACCAGCCAGCGGCGGTCGGGCGTGGAGCCGGGCAGGTGGGCGTACTCGCCGGAGAAGAGATCCGCGTGGTCGACGACGTTGCCGTACTCGAACCGCTGCAGCTTCTCGGCGAGTGCCCGGGCCGCGTCGCCCGTCAGCTGGCTGTCGAGCCACGACGTCAACGCCGCGCGTTCGGCCGGGCTCGGCTGCCGCGACTTCTCCGGCGGCATCTCGCCGAGCTGCAACCGCTCCTTCACGTTGCCGAACAGCGCTTGCCGATCGACCTCGTCGACCGTCTCCAGCGCGTCGAGTCGCACGTCCCCTTCCTGCTTCTCCGGGCCGTGGCACGAAACGCAGTAGGTCTCCATCACCCCGAGCGCCCGGTCGTGCAGCTCCGTCGGATCGACCGCGGCCTCGGACTTCGCAGCAACCGGCTCCGCAACGACAACCCGGCCGCCGAGAAGACACCCGACGACGATCACAATTTGGGCCCAAAGGGCCAGCGGAGACGGGACGTTCGACATGTTCGGCAGGCCGGCAACGGAGTGGGGCAGCCGAGTCGCGCCGGGTAGGTCGTCAGTTTCGGCGACGAGTCAGCAGTTCGGGGCGAGGCTCCCCGATGATCTCGATACTAGCAGGTTCCACCATCGATTGTCGGCACCACCCTGTCCGTTACGCGATGATTCTCCCCGCCGGCCGACTCGCCCCACTCGGCGATCCAGCCGCCGAGTTCGCCGTTCTCACCGCTCTACACGTTCCAGCCGCCGCTGACGACGATGTTCGAACCGGTGACGTAGGCGTTGTCGCTCGCGAGGAGCATGTCGAGGGCGGTGGTCAGGTCGGCGGTCGTGCCGAAGCGGCCGGCGGGGACGACGGCGGGGGAGCCGAGGCCGCTGCTGTTCTCCATCAGGCCGGGCGAAATCATGTTCACGGCCACGCCGTTGGCGGACTCCGCGGCGGCGAACGAGCAGGTGAGCAGCCAGACGCCGCACTTGCCGACGTGGTAGCCGGCCGCCCGGACGCGGGCGTTCGGCTGCGTGGCGTCGGTGTCGCCGACGTTCACGACCTGCCCACGCGACTCGCGGAGCAGCGGCAGCAGGTTTCGCGTGGTGAAGTAGACGGCCGTCGCCGACGAGTTCAGTTGGGCGAACCACTCCGCTTCGGTCGACTCCGCGAACGGCGTCTCCGAGTACGCCGCGGAGGCGTTGACCAGCAGGTCGAGTCGTCCGAACCGTTCGGCGACCGCGTCCCGCAGAACGAACGAACCGGCTTCGCTCGTCAGGTCGGCATGCACGACCTCCGCCCGCTGACCACGTGAACGGATCTCTTCGGCGACCTTCTCCGCACCTTCGCGATTCGCGTGGTAGTGAACGAGCACGTCGAAGCCGAGCGTCGCGAGGTGGACCGCCATGCCACCGCCGAGGCCGCTGCTGCCGCCGGTGACGAGGGCGACCTTCGTCGCGTCTGCCGAGTCGGTCATGGCTCGAACGCCTGCAGGGTGCGGACGACGCCGCGGACCTTCGCAACCTCGTGCGTGCGGACGAGATCGACGCCGCCGAGGACCGCGAGCACGGAGTAGAACGCCTCGCCGCAGCGGACCTCGTCCTCGAAGTTCTCGAACCCCGAGGGCGGCTGCTGCAACACCGGCCAGCCCAGCGACCGCAGCCGGAACGCCGTCAGCAGCGAGTTCATCAGGTAGCGAGTGCGAACGGTCTTGTCCTCGAGGTTGCGGTAGGAGAAGCCGAGGCCCGGATCGACCCAGATGCGACTCACGCCGCGACGCTCGGCGAGCTCGGTCTCCCGGCGGAAGAAGTCGAGCAGCAGGCCGACGTGGTCGTCGCCGATGACGAGGTCGCCCGTGCTGACGGAGTTCTCCCCCTGGACGTAGCAGACGAAGACGCCGGCCTCGTGCTTCGCGACGAGTTCGTAGAACGCCTCGGTCTCGGTGGTCGAGGTGAGGTTCAGGATGCCGGCCCCGGCGGCGAGGCAGTCGGCGGCGAGGGCGAGGTCGTAGGTCTCGACGGAGACGAGGATGCCGTCGGCCGCGAGGGCTTCGACCACCGGCAGCAGTTTCTCGCGTTGCCGGTCGATCGTCACCCGCTCGTGCCCGGCGATCGTCGACTCCGCTCCGATGTCGACGACTCTCGCGCCCTCGGCCCACAACCGGCGACCGCGACGGATGGCCGCCTCGGTGCTGAGGGCGACGGTCTCGCGGTGCGACGAGTCCCGCGAGAGGTTGACGATCCCCATGATGGCAACGTCGGGCGAGTGGTCGAAGTGCACGCCGCGGACGTCGAACGACCGGACGGCGTGCCCGATGTCGTCCGCGTAGCGGGCGTGGAGGTCGGCGAGGTGAGCGAGGTCGAGCAAGGGAGTCGCGAGTCTTGAGTCGAGAGTCAGAAGCCCGAGGCCGCATGTCGGGCGGGCGTCGTGGTGGCACGTGCCCAGATCATTCTCGTCTGGTCGAGCATGACGACCGACGAGCCGGGCGAAAACCCTGCGGAGCGACGTGCCCGATCGTGGTCGGCTCGCGTTTCGACGACAGGGTCGTGTTGCCGCGAAACCACGTGGGGAGGCCGCGCGTGGCGAACCGACAACGTCGCCGTGGGCGGGCGACGGCACGGCCGGGATTCTCCAAGCTCCTGTCTCCCCGTCGCTTGCGTCCGCTCGGGCGGTGGGGGCGTCAAGCGATTCGAACAGTGGCCCGTCCGTTGCGTTCCGAATCCCTCACCACGGCCGGCGTCGTCGGGACGCCGCCCGCACCGCAGGGATTCGACAACGAGACAGGCATGGCTTCCAAACGCGACCGACTGAGCATCTTCGTCGACGACGAGAACCGGACCATCCTCGACTTCGGCGACATGGACATCTGGGACGGCGCCGACCTCGCCCTGCTGCGGGAGTCGCTGATCCGGCTGATCGACAAGGAGGGGGTCCGGTCGATCGGCATCGTGATGGAGCAGGTGAAGTACGTGCCGAGCGGGTTCTTCGGGATGGTCTTCGACTGGGCCGAGCGTGGCGTCGACGTCCGTCTCAGCCGGCCGCAGCCGAACGTCGGCCGCATGCTGTGGTTCCAGCAGTTCTTCCTGGACAACGGCGACGGCTGGTTCGACCTGCTGCTCGAGCCGCAACAGCTCGCCGTCGTGCCGTCGCAGACGAACTGGAAGGTCGAACGGACCTCGCCCGCCGTCCCGCAGGACGTGCAACTCGAGCCGATCTCGATCGACTGAGGGGTCGCTTCGACGGCGACTCGAGGACGGCGACGGGGATCGGCTTCGTTGGACGTCGGTTGGCCGACTGGGGGCGTGTTCGGTTTTCGGTGTTCGGTCTTCGGCCGAACGCAGGAACCGAACACCGAACACCGAACACCGCTGCTCAAACGAACGGCTCGCGGCCGAGCTTCCTCGGTGTCTTCTGCCAGTGCAGGCGGTCGGTCGTGACGAGCCCGAGTCGGAGTGCGCAGGTCAGGCAGTACTTCTCGTTTCCGCGAGCGATGTAGATCTCGCCCTTCATGATCAGGTGGAAGAAGTCCTCGCCCGGGAACTTCGAGTAGCACCGCTCCCGGTCCGAGGTCGTCTTCACGAACGCCTTCCAGTCGTCGTCGACGACGTACAGGCGTCGGTCGGGGAGGTCGCCGGCTCGTTGATCGTCGAGGGAGTCGTCGGACATCGAATGGCCGATCGCGGTTTGGTGTTCGGTTTTCCGTGCTCGGTTTTCGGTTCTGCCTGAACACCGAAAACCGAACACCGAACACGGTCAGATGTGAATCGCCCGTCCCTCCACGGCGAGGGCCGCTTCCTTCACGACTTCGGACAGCGTGGGGTGGGCGTGGCTGCAGCGGGCGAGGTCCTCGCTGCTCGCGCCGAACTCGATGGCGACCGCGGCCTCGGCGATGAGGTCCCCCGCGTGCGGCCCGATGGCGTGCACGCCCAGGATGCGGTCGGTCTCCGCGTCGGCGAGTATCTTCACCTTCCCCTCCGTGTGCCCGATGGCCCGTGCCCGCCCATTCGCCATGAACGGGAACTCGCCCGTCTTGTACACCACCCCGGCCTCCTTCAGCTGCTCCTCCGTCTTGCCGACCGAGGCGATCTCGGGCGAGGTGTAGACGATGCCGGGAATCGCGTCGTAGTTCAGGTGGCCGTGGCCCGTCACGATCCCCTCGACGCAGGCGATCCCCTCTTCCTCCGCCTTGTGGGCCAGCATCGCCCCGCCGACCACGTCGCCGACCGCGTACACGCCTTCGCACTCGGTCTGGAAGGCCGCGTCGATCGGGACGAACCCCCGCTGGTCGGTCGCCACGCCGATAGTCTCGAGCCCCAGCCCGTCCGTGCACGGCTTCCGACCGACCGAGACGAGCAGTTGGTCGCACGTCACCGGGTCGGCCCCGTCGACGAAGACCGTCACGCCCGAGTCCGAGCTCTCGGCCCCGGTCACCTTCGTGCCGAGCCGGAACTCCAGACCCTGCTTCTCGAAGATCCTCCTCGCCTCGCCGGCGATGTCGGCGTCCATGCCGGGCAGGATGCGGTCGAGGTACTCGAGCACCGTCACCTTCGCCCCGAGGCGGTTCCAGACGGCTCCGAGTTCCAGCCCGATGTACCCGGCCCCGATGACGACGAGGTGTTCGGGCACCTCCTCGTAGTCGAGCGCGTGGGTGCTGTGGCCGATGCGTTCGCCGTCGAACGTGATGCCGGGCAGCGAGGCGGGGACGCTGCCGGTCGCGATCACCACCCGCTTCGCCTGAATGGTGGTCTCGCCGTCCTGGCCGTCGACGACGAGGGTGAAGCCGTCGTCGTCCTTGCCGGTGAAGCGGCAGGTGCCGAGGTAGCGGGTGACCTTGTTCTTCCGGAAGAGCCCGTCGATGCCACCGGTGAGCGTCTTCACGACGCGGTCCTTGTGGTCGAGCATCTTGCCGACGTCGAGGGCGACGTCGCCAACGGTGATGCCACGGTCGGCGAGCTGGCTGGCCTGCTCGTAGAGCTCGCTCGACTCGAGCATGGCCTTGCTGGGGATGCAGCCCACCCGCAGGCAGGTTCCCCCCAAAGGCTTCTCCTTCTCGGCGCAGGCGACGTCGAGCCCCAACTGGGCCGCCCGAATGGCGGCCACGTACCCTCCGGGGCCGGCCCCGATGACGAGCAGATCGTGCATGGAATCCAAGTACTCGGTTTGCTTTCACGAACTCCGCGACGCATTCTTGGCGTCGCCGCGCGCATCTTCGACGACCGTTCGCCCGAGAACAAGGAACCGCCCCGTGCCCGCCGACGCATCGGATTCCGCCGAGGAGACGTTCGACGTCGTCGACGAGCAGGACCGGGTCGTCGGCCGGGCCCCCCGGTCGGAGGTCCACCGCCGAGGTCTGCTGCACCGGGCCGTGCACGTGTTCGTCTTCGACCCGGCCGGCCGGCTGCTCGTGCAGACCCGTTCCGCCACCAAGGACGAGTACCCGCTGACGTACACCTCCTCGGCCAGCGGGCACGTGGAGTCCGGCGAGGACTACGACACCACGGCCCCCCGGGAACTCGCCGAGGAACTCGGCCTCGACCTCCCCCTCGAACGCCTCGCCAAGTTCCCCGCCAACCCCGAAACGGCCAACGAACACACGGTGCTGTACCGGGCCACGACGGACCGAGAACCAACGCCGGACCCGGACGAGATCGCCGAGGTCAACTGGCGCGAGATGCGGGAACTGCTCGCAGAACTCGCCGGGCACCCGGAACGGTTCAGCCCACCGTTCCGGGTGTTGCTACGCTTCGTCACGAACACTTGAACCAGGTTTCCGTCCCGTTCCCTCTCGCGCGCCGTGCTGCCTCAACAGTTGAGCCAAGTCGTCCTGCCGACGTGCCACGGCAGTTTCGAGGCACGAGCGTCCGGCCGCATCCACAGCGTTCGGATCTGCTCCAGCATCCAGCAGGAGTCGTACGACTTCCAAGTTGGCTTGCCTGCTGTACGTTGCCTTCACAAGTGGATTGCCGTCCTCTTTCGAACCGTTGACTTCTGCGCCAGCCGCGATGAGAACCGCGACCAACTCAGGTGAGCCGATTCTTACGGCATCAACGACCAGCGCGTCTGGCAGAGGACATCGCTCGATGGCACCTGGCTCCTTGGCAATCATCGACTTCACAGAGGCAATGTCACCAAGTCGAACGGCGCTGTTCAGATCCAGCACAGCCCCCATCCGCAGCGCTTCTTCGGCAAACCTAAGACACTCGGGGTGGCTCGAATGGTATGCAGCTAGCATCAGAGGCGTCTTGCCGCCCAGATTCGCCAGATCGGCAGCCGCACCTTCGTGCAGCAGTTCCAGCGCCGTTCCGAAGTGTCCCTCCCCAAGAGCCACGTACATCGGCGGGCTTCCGCTAGCGTCCAAGGCGTTGATCTCGGCGCCGAGCGTTAGCAGCATCCGCAAGCACTTCTTCGCACCTTGATACCCCGCTTCGTGAAGGAGTGTGAATCCCTCGCCCAGCTCGGTGTCAGGGTCGGCAGCGTTCAAGATCTCCGGATTCGCTTCGAGGATCTGACGTAGAACGGCATCTTCGTCATGGAAGATTACGGCGGCCGCTCGATCGAGTGGATTGTCGATGCCTTCACTCATCTCGAGAACTCCGGCGTGCTCACCCACTCGCCAACGCGTACGACTCCTTCAGCCATCGGCCCCAGATCTTCTTCGGCAGTGGCTTCTCGGCGGTGAAGCGGGCGGTGGCCCAGCCCTTGCCGACCTCGAAGCGGTCCGGTTCGGCTTCGGCGTACGCCTCCGCTTCGCCGAGGGAGTCGTCGAGCTTGAACATCGCCTTGAAGCCGACGCCCTTCGGGCCGGGGCCGACGTAGAGGACGGCCTTCTTGCCGACCTTGTAGGAGGACTGGTTGCAGGAGCAGCCCTCGACGACCTCCGGCAACGCAGCGGCGGCCTTCTTGAGGGCCTGCGTCGGGTCTCTCGTGGCCGGCATAGGGTCGTCTCCGAGCGTGGAATGGCCACTGGATTCTCCCGAATCCGCTCGACGACCGCCACGGCCGACGGACTCGTGAGTCACCGGGTTTCGAACAGACAGACTGACGACGGGGCCGATGCCTAACTTCTGGTGCCGACACCGTTAGATTTCCTCAACGGCAACAGGCCCCGCCCGCACAAAAACCAAAAAGTCGCAGTCTAGCCAGTTGCCGCCTCTTGCCTTACGGCTAGCATCACCGCCGGGCACTGCTCCCCACGGACGATTCCCAAGTGTCCGGCGTCACCAGTCGGAGATTCGCCGTCGTCGCTACCGCGGCCACACACGGTCGAGCCGAACTCACTGTGGTTGACGACGCCACTGGACCCACAGCAACTCAGTCGAGGAAAACCGATGAGAGTCTTCTCTTACACCGCCGCCCTCTCCGCTCCCCTGGCGGTCTGTTTCGCCGTGCTCGCCTACGACACCGACGCGACTTCGTCGAGCACCAGCGAGACGACCGGCGGCGAGAACGGGGCCGCCACCCAGGCTGCGGACGCGAGTGAGCCGCGAGCCGAGCCCTGTGCCTCGACGAAGGGGGGGCGGTCGCTTGTCCTCTACTCGTCCGAGTGCATCACCGAGGCCGAGGTCGTCGATGCGCAGATTGCCTGGGGTGAGGGCATCGTGCACATCGGCAAGGTGTACTCCGAGGGTGGCGACTACGAGAAGGCCGCGAAGGACCACATTCAACAACACTACGGCTTCGACCTGAGTTCGGTGCTCTTCAAGCCGACGCTGGCGTCGGTCGAGCAGTTCCGCGGCACCTTCGACAGCGCACTCTCGTACTTCGTCGGAGGGAACAAGACCTATCCCGAGGACAAGGGGTTCGCGCTCGCGCCGTACACCGACGTGCGGTGGGAGAACAGCGGGATCATCAACAACAGTTGCAACATGGCGGTCGCGATGGGCAACTACTACTTCACGAAGACGGACGGCGAGGAGATCAAGGTCGAGTTCACCCTCGGGTACGTGAAGGACGCCAACGGCGATCTCCGCATCGTCGTGCACAAGTCCTCGCTGCCGTACA
Organism: Planctomycetaceae bacterium; assembly: GCA_028284885.1. Taxonomy (GTDB): domain Bacteria; phylum Planctomycetota; class Planctomycetia; order Planctomycetales; family Planctomycetaceae; genus JANQQW01. The sequence continues at coordinate 29,522 of JANQQW010000045.1, read as the reverse complement.
GCCCCGAGTGAGTTCCTCCGATCGACGACCGGTCCGAGAGTTCTCGCTCGACTTCCTGCCGACCTGGAACGTACGAACGCGGTAGCGGCCTCCTCGACGGCCGGTGACGCGTTCGTTTTCGGTCGGCACGCTCGTTTCGCCCGACGGGCCGCCCTCCCACGGCGATCCCCGGCCGACCGGTCCCCGTGGTTTCGACCCGCTCCCGGCGTTGGTAGACTCGCGGCACCGCGGGCAGGCGTTGGTCCGCGTTCCAACCCGAGGTTCGAGCCGGAGGGAGCGAGGATGTCCGGGAGAGTTTGGGCGGCCGCGGCCGTCTGGTTGGCCGTGTCGGCGACCGCGTTCGGGCAGTCGAACGAAGAGTTGCTGGAGACGATCAAGAAGGTGGGGCCGGAGGGGAAAGGGAACGCCGAGGCGTCGGTCGCACTCGCGAAGCTGACCGCCCGCGGAAAGGCCGTGTTGCCGGAGATTCTGGTCGCGTTCGACGGGGCGAACCCGCTGGCGGAGAACTGGCTGCGGGCCGGCTTCGAGGCGGTCGCCGACCAGACCCTGAAGAACGGCGGCACGCTGTCGGCGAAGTCGCTCGAGGCGTTCGTCGACGACCGGGACAACCACGCCGAGGCCCGCCGGCTCGCCTACGAGTGGCTCGTGAAGGTGGACGGCGACGCGGCCGACCGCATCCTGCCCGGCGCCCTGACCGACCCGAGCGCGGAGATGCGTCGCGAGGCAGTCGCCCGCGTGATCGCCGAGGCGAAGACGAAGGAGGGCGAGGCCGCCGTCGCCGCCTGGCAGAAGGCCCTCAGCGGGGCCGTCCACAAGGACCAGGTCGACGAGATCACCGAGGCGCTGGCCGAGCAGGGCATGGAGATCGACCTGCCGCAGCACTTCGGCTTCCTCACCAGCTGGCAGCTCGTCGGCCCGTTCGACAACCGCGAGGGGATCGGCTTCGCCGCGAGCTACCCGCCGGAGCAGGGGATCGACCTCGCCGCAAGCTACGACTCGAACTATCCCGCCGCCGAGGGGAAGGTCGGCTGGCAGAAGGTCGCCACCGACGACGACTACGGCGTGCTCGACATCGCCAAGCAGATCGAGAACCACAAGGGGAGCGTCTTCTACGCCACCACCACGTTCTTAAGCGAGAAGGGCGGACCCGTGCAGGTTCGGCTGGGCACCTCCAACGCCTGGAAGCTGTGGCTGAACGGCGAGCAGGTCTTCGCCCGCGAGGAGTACCACCGCGGCACGAGCATGGACCAGTACCGAGTGGACGTGGAACTGAAGCCGGGCGTGAACCGGCTGCTGCTGAAGGTGTGCCAGAACGAACAGACCCAGGAATGGGCCCAGCGTTACCAGTTCCAGCTGCGGGTGTGCGATCCCGCCGGCAGCGCCGTCCTCGCCGACGAGAAGGGAGGCCAGTGATGCCGACTCGAACGAACGTCGCCCGGCTCGTGCCGGCCCTGCTGTTGGGCGTCGCCCCGGTCCTCCTCTGCGGCGGGGCCGACTGGCTGCAGTTCCGCGGCCCGAACGCGACCAGCGTGACCACCGCGGACGGCCTGCCGACCGAGCTCTCCGAGAAGAGCGTGAAGTGGGCGGTCGACCTGCCCGGCCGCGGCGTGAGCACGCCGATCGTGATCGGCGACCGGGTCGTCGTGACGGCCGGCAGCGGCCCGGACCAGGGCAAGCTGCACGTCCTCTGCTACGCCACCGGCTCCGGCGAGCTCCTCTGGGAGCGGACCTTCACGGCGACCGGCCGCACGCTGACGCACCGCAGCATCGGCGTGGCCGCCCCCTCCCCGGCCAGCGACGGCGAACGCATCTTCGCCTTCTACTCCTCCAACGACATGGCCTGCCTGGACCTCGAGGGGAACCTCCTCTGGTACCGCGGCATCGGCCACGACTTCCCCAACGCCAGCAACAGCCTGGGCATGTCCTCCTCGCCCGTCGTCATCGGCGACACCGTCGTGACGATGGTCGAGAGCGACGCCGAGGCGTTCACCGTCGGGCTCGACGCCGCGACCGGGAAGCCGAAGTGGCGGATCGAACGGCCCCGCAAGGCGAACTGGTCCTCCCCCGGCGTGCTGCCGCGCGAGAACGCCACACCGCTCGCCCTCATCGGCGGGTCGAAGGGGCTGACGGCCGTCGATCCGACCGACGGCACGGTCGTCTGGAACCTGGAGACCGGCGGCTCGACGATCCCCTCGGCGACCGCGGCGGACGGCATCGTCTACGCCCCCATCGGCGGAGTGACGGCCCTCAAGCCGACCGCGACCGGCACCGAGGAACTCTGGAAGAACGGCAGCCTCGGCCCGCGGACCTGCAGCCCGGTCGTCTCCGAGGGCGTGGTCTACAGCGTCAGCGGAAACGGCGTGCTGATGGCGGGTGACGCGAAGACGGGCGAACTGATCTGGCGGGCCCGGCTCGCCGGCAAGTCCGGCTGCAGCGGCACGCCCATCGTCGCCGGCAAGCACGCCTACCTCGTCGACAACGACGGCCTCGTGCAGGTCGTGGAACTCGGTGCGGACGAGGGGACCGTCACCGGCAAGCTCGCCCTGGAGGCGAAGATCCAGGCCAGCCCGGCCGCGGCCGGCGGCGCCCTCTACGTCCGCAGCGACGAGAAGCTCTGGAAGATCGCCGAGTGACGACCCGGCAGGGGCCGGACGCCGTGCCGGCCCCTGCGTGTTCCTCCGGTTCTCGAACTCGAGTCGCGGACGTGCCCGGCAGTTCCATCCCGTTCTGGCAGCAGTGTCTCGTCGTCGGCGGCGGCGGGTTCCTCGGGGCGATCGCGCGGTTCGCGCTGTCGCGGGAGGTGGTCCGTGTCGCGGGAGAGCGGTTCGCGCACGCCGGAACGCTCGCCGTCAACGTCGTCGGCTGCCTGCTCATCGGCTGGTGCCTCGTCTGGGTGGAGGAGCACCAGCCGCCGGCGTGGATGAAGGGCCTCGCCGTCACCGGCTTCCTCGGCTCGCTGACGACCTTCTCGACCTTCGGCTACGAGACGGTCGAACTCCTCCGCGAGTCCCGGACGGCGGACGCCCTCTGGAACGTCTCGACGAACCTCGCCGTCGGCCTCGCCGCCGTCGTCGCCGGCGGTTGGCTCGCGAACCGCTTCGTCTGACCGGCCGCCCGAGTCGATCCGCACAAAGCGATCCGGCTGCCGCAGCCGGTCAAGTCCCCTCGACGCGGTAGACGACCGTCTCGCCCTTGTGGCCAACGGTGGCGGCATAGCGTCCGTCTGGTGAAACGGAGAAGAAGATCGCCTGCTCTCGCGACTTGAAGAAGAGCTTCGGCTCGCTCGCCTTCAGGGTCACGAGGGGCTTGCTCGAGTCGCTGGTCGACCAGATGCACAAGGTCTTCTCCGCCTCCTTCGGTGGCATCCCCTGGAGGAAGCTCCCGTTCGTGAGGAGCCACTTGCCTGTCCCGTCCATGGCGAACTCGCCCTTGCCCCCGTGGTGCTGGAACCGAGAACGCACCGACATCGTGGCGAGATCGAGCACGACCGCATCCGAGTTCTGGCGGACCAACGCCGTGGAGCCGTCGTTCGACACGCCCCACGCCTCGAGTTGGTCCCGTCCGAGACCGGCGACACTGCCCATGTCCGCCCCGGTCTCCATGTTCCGGACGAGGTTCCGTCCCTCCGTGCCGGCGAGCAGCCCGACGGTCCCCCCGGGGTTCACGGCGAACCTGCCACCGAGACCACTGGGGACGTCACCGAGAACCGTCGAGCGTCCCGTCGCGAGGTCCATCGCCATCAGCCGCGTGCCGTCCTTGAACAGCAGCCGGTTCGAGTCGATGTCGAGCGTGTGATGGCTGGTGACCCGACTGGGGAGCGCGTGGGACGCCAGCTGCAGCCCCGTTCGCACGTTGAACACGTAGACGGGCTCCGAGGGCGAGCCGGTGAACACGACCTTCTCGTTCGCCGCGTCGAACGCCCCGTAGAAGGGCCCCTTGAGCTTCGGGTACCCGACCTTGATCTTCTGGACGAAGTCGCCCGTCTCCGTCTCCCAGATTCGTGCGTGCTCCCCGTCCAGCGTCATCCACAGGCGACCGTCGTTCGAGAACCGCACCGGCCCCCACTCTCGGCCGCTGTAGTTCTTCGTCTGGTAGGCGATCGTCAGCCCGGTGGGCACGCCTGGCACGCCGTGGTCCACGGTGGTCGAAGGTTCGCCGCGGCGGGTCACGCGGAAGTGCAGCCCCCACGGGACGTACCCTTCGTGGCGGTATCGCACCGTGTTGGCGCCCGACTTGAGCAGCCCGGTGATGTCGGTCGCTCGCCGATAGGACTCATTCTCCGTGTTGAACGTCTTGCCCGTGATGCCGTTCTCCACGTTGAAGTGCGCGGTCCCCTTCCCGGTGAGTGCCCTGAGAACCGAGGTGCCGTTGACCTCGAGGTGACCGGCCGGTCCGGGGTGCGATCCGACCCCCCAGCCGCTGTGCACCACCACCTCGACCTTCTCGACGTCGTCGTCGGTGATCAACGTGTACAACCCGGCCTGCTTGGGCTGAATCTTCCACTGGTGGTACCGGCCAGGTTCCTTCGCGTTCTCCACGGTGAGATCGACGACGATCGGAGTTCCGTCGGCACTGCTCCCGAGGGACTTGCCGTCCACGAGCACCTTGTAGTTCACGGCTCCGGGGTTGTCGTCCCAGCCGTCGCCGCGGTCCTTGATGCGGAGGACGAGGTTCTGGGCGTCCGCCGCGAGGACGTGCTCGAACGGGGTTTGGGCGGTCCCCTCGGGCACGGTCACGAGGACCGTCCCGTCTCCGCTCCCGTCTCCGAGGTCGGCCAACACGAGATGACAGGTGCCGTCGCCACGGCCGTCGGTCTTGTCCGGCGAGATGTCCGGCTGGCTCCCCCAGCCCTTCCACTTGCCGGAGACGTACTGCAGTTCGATCTTCGTTCCGGCGGCGACCGGGCCGACCGGGAAGCCGTCCTTCTTGTTCGCCTGAATCGTGATGGGAGCCGCCGTCGCCAGCGTGTCTGTCCCGCCCGCCTCGTCCCCGTCGGCAACCTGCACGCCGTCGTCCTTCGGCACCTGAGTCGAGACGACGACGCGGTCCCCGACGAGGGCGATGTGGATCGTCGGCGGATTCTCGGCCGGTATGTCCACGTTGACCTTCGCGAGTTCCTCGCCGTCCTTGCGGACGACGATCTCGTGCACGCCCGGCCTCAGGCCGGCGAGGCCGTTGACCATCACTTCCGGATCGCGGACCTCGCCGTCCACCAGGAACTCGTACGTCCCGTCGAGGAGTTCGTCGGCGATCGTGAAGTTCGCCGTCAGACCCGGGGCCGCCCACAACAGGTGCATCAGCCCCCACGTCGCACCGCCCGCCAGCAGCACCACGACAAGCACGATCGGCAGGAACCCGGCGAACACGCCGCCGGACGAACTCCGAATCTCGTCCAGCTCGACCGTCGTCCCGTGCACGTCGAGCCGCGACCCGGCCTTCACCGTTCCCTCCATCGCCGCCTTGATCTTCTTCCCCAGCCGGTTCGTCGGCTGCACCTCCAGCAGTTCCTCAACCGGCTGCTTCAGCGATTCGTACTCCCGGTTCAGCAGCAGCTGCTCGACGGCGAACTCCCTGTCGGCCACCTCCTCCGCGCGGGTGCTGGCCAGCCTCTGCACCTGCTGGAAGGCGGACGTGCGGTACGCCTTCGGAAAGCCGTCGAGGAGGTCGACCGCCCCCTGGAAGTCGTACTCGTCGACGAGCTTCTTCGCGGTTCGCGCGAGGGCGTCGGCGTTCGCCTTCGCCTCGGCCGGCCCCTTCTTCGCCAGGGCCAGCTTCTCCTTGACGTAACCGCCCAGCTCCGGAACGGCCGACAGCTTCCGCAGCTCGGCCACCGCCTCCTTGTACTTCCAGTCCTTCAGCAGAGACTCGACACGCTGCTTGCGGGCCTCGTGACCGGCCCCCTCGCCAGACGCACTGCTCGACTGGGTCCGCTTCGACATCGTGAAAGTCCTCGCCGTCACCGGGCCGAGATCCGTCGTTCCGAGCGCGGCTGCACGATAGCAGATCTTCACGCCACGTGCGGACCACCGTCCGGCTCCGGAGAACCTCCACCCGTGACGAGGTTGTACGCCGCGGTGGCGATCACGACGAGGCCGAGGCCCATGGTCCCGATGCCCGCCAGAAACGAGATGCCGAGCTTCACACCCGGCTCGAGACAACTCGTCGAGGGGTCGGCCGGATCGTAGAAGACCTCGACCGTGCTCCCCTTCGAGTACCGCTGCAGGACGGCCTCGGCCGCCGAGCGGTCACGCGTCGAGTGGCCGTCCGGCAGGAAGTCGATGCGGTCCGACCGATGCGTTTTGCCGTCGACGACGTACTCGTACGAGACCCGCGGCGTGTACCGGCGTTTGTCCTCGATGCGATTCCGCCCGCCCCGCCTGTCGATCCGCGTGGCGGTCACCTTCCCCTCGACGGTCGGCCAGCTCTCCGACTCGCTCCCCTCGTCGAGAGACCGGCCGCCCCAGACGAAGACGAGCAGCACCCCGACGAGCACCAGCACGCCCCCGAACACCGCCGCCCCCATCGGCCCGAGCTGCACGGCGTCTTGTCCCTTCAGGTCCCCGTAGTCCATCGTCGCTCCCGAGTGTGCGGAGTTCGTTCGCCGCCCGAACGCAGGCGGACGCCGACCGGATCACGCCGATTCCCGAAGTTGCGGCAGTTCCTCGGAACGAATCGTGGTTTCGGGGCGTCCCCCGTGCGAGCTCTTGTCGACGTCCGATGAACTCGATCCGTTCTGCGTCCGGAGGGTACAGCAGCCATGACCATTCTGCAGTGGACGACGTCCGCCTTCCTGCTCGTCGCGGGCTCCCAGTTCGCCGCGGGCGACACGGACAAGGTCGGCACGGCGATCGCGACGCCGGTCGAGGCGGCCGTCCGTTCACTTCCCGCCGTGAAGTCGGCCGAGCCGGAGAAGGGGAAGAGTCTCGAAGCACTCGAACGGCACCTGCTTCGCGTTGCCCGAGCGGCCGACGGGGAGGCCGAGGCACGCGAGATCGAGGCGTTGCTCGTCTGGCTGAAGCGGCACGGCGTGGCCGACCACTTCAAGGTCACCCTCGGCCCCCGCTGCTCGGCCCTCACCGCCGACGAACTCCTGGCCCTCAGCCGCTGGCCCACCGTCCGCCTCACAATCGACGGCTACGTCCGCCCCCCGGTCGCCACCTCACGCGAGATCCGCTTCAAGGCCCCGAAGAACGTTCTGCGCCTCGTCCCGCTGACCGACACGACGAACGCTCGGGCGAATCGGTAGCGTCTTGGTGCTACGTTCTCACGCGAAGCGGATAAGCATCCGGCGAGGGATCGACGATCGAAGCGGCCACCCGTCGAGAGGGCAGTCGCACTGACGCGACCACTACGCTAAACACGACTTCCGCCGTACTGCCACCTGCGTCACTCACCAGATGGAGTCCCAGCCATGAGACCGTTTCCAGCTGTGTCGCTCTTGCTGCTTGCCTTCGTATCCGTTGCACAGGCTCAAGACTCAGACAAGGCAGCTATGGAACACTTCGAAAGATATCTGACAGGTTGTCCCGAAAGTGAGATTCGTTGTGTGTGGTTTCTCAACGGCAGTGCTCGAGTCGGAATGGTCATGACGCTCAACATGTCTGCCAGTGAAGTTACGACAGTTCGAGAAGTCCACGACTTCGCCCGCCAGTCTCTAGAGACGCGCAAACTTAGCCAGTCACAGGTCAAGACACTCAAGACCTTAACCGCGGACATGCCAAGACGTGCGGAGAGCAAGGACCCATATGAACTTGTATACATATCTCTTCGCGAAGGGAATTCCGTCGTCGTAACCGAGTACTTGAGACACAAGCTGCCGAGGGAGGTTGAGCGAATCTATGACATCGGTGGAGGATATATTGACACCGCGCCGAAGCAATAGGGGCAGGATCAGCGAGAATCGGAAGGAGTCGCCCCCGCGTGTTCTTGAGCTTGAGAGCTATTCGCCGAGTGCGATGCACTCACGCAAGACGGGTGAGCATGGCACACGATTCTCCTCAATTGCTGGCGGAGGGTGGCCGGGTCTGGCCGTGAGGAGCTCAGGTCGGTCGGTTCCTGTCGAGCGGGAACGGAGAGGTACGCCCGGTCAAAGAACCTCCGAGAGTTACACCGACAGGTGTGACCGGGGGTTGGCCCAAGGACGCCCCCAGAACGTGACCGTACTAAGAAAGCCGCCCTCAGATTCGATGTCGCTTCACAGATCACCCACTGGAGGTTCTTGTTGTCGGACCCCAGCCACACTCCGAGGGTCAAACCGGCAGATGCGCCCGCTGTTGGTGTCTCGCCAGTGCCGCTTCCACGAACGCTCGGAAGAGCGGGTGGGGGTACATGGGTTGGGACTTGAACTCGGGGTGGAACTGCACCGCGACGAACCAGGGGTGGGCCGGGATTTCGACGACTTCGACGAGGGTGCCGTCGGGGCTCGTGCCGGTGGCGGCGAGGCCGGCCTCCTCGAACTGTTGGCGGAAGGCCGGGTTGAACTCGTAGCGGTGGCGGTGCCGTTCGTCCACACTGTCCGCCCCGTACGCCTGGGCGGCTCGCGACTCCGGTTCCAGCACGCACGGCTGCGAGCCGAGCCGCATGGTGCCCCCCTTCTCGGTGATCTCCTTCTGCTCCTCCAGCATGCAGATGACCGGGTGGTTGGTGTCGCCGGAGAACTCGGTGCTGTTGGCGTCGTCGAAGCCGAGCACGTTGCGGGCGAACTCGACGACGGCCGTCTGCATGCCGAGGCAGATGCCGAAGTAGGGAATCTCGCACTCGCGGGCGAACTGGATGGCCCGCACCTTCCCCTCGATGCCGCGGTGGCCGAACCCGCCCGGGACGAGGATGCCGTCCACCCCGGCGAGCACCTGCTCCGGCCCCTGCGACTCCAGATCCTCCGCCTCGATCCGCTTCACGAGAATCCGCGAGGAGTTGTGGAAGCCGGCGTGGTCGAGCGACTCGTAGATCGACTTGTACGCGTCCTTGTGCTCGATGTACTTGCCGACGACGGCGATCGTCACCTCGTGCTCCGGGTGGCGAATGCGGCCCATCAGCTCCCGCCAGTCGTCGAGATCGAGCGGTCCGGCCTCGATGCCGAGCTTCTCGACGACGAGTTGGTCGAGCTTGTTGTCGGCGAGGCCGATCGGGACCTCGTAGATCGAGAGTTCCTTGTCGACCTCCTCGATGACGGCTCGCTTCTCCACGTTGCAGAAGAGGGCGATCTTGTCCGTGTTGTCGCGGCCGATCGGGCGTTCGGCCCGAACCACGAGAATGTCCGGCTGGATGCCGATCTCGCGGAGCTGCTGCACGCTGTGCTGCGTCGGCTTCGTCTTCAGCTCGCGGGCCGCCTTCAGGTACGGGACCAGCGTGAGGTGCACGAAGAGGCAGTTCTCGCGACCGACGTCTAGCGGGATCTGGCGGATCGCCTCGAGGAACGGCAGCCCTTCGATGTCGCCGACGGTGCCGCCGAGTTCGGTGATGACGACGTCGACGTCCGGCTTGGCGAGGTTGAGGACCGACTGCTTGATCTCGTCGGTGACGTGCGGGACGACCTGCACGGTGCCGCCGAGGTACTCGCCGCGGCGTTCCTTCTGGATGACGGACGAGTAGATGCGGCCCGTCGTGTAGTTCGACTCACGCGAGAGCGGGCTGGAGGTGAACCGCTCGTAGTGGCCGAGGTCGAGGTCGGTCTCGCTGCCGTCGTCGAGGACGTAGACCTCGCCGTGCTGGAACGGCGACATCGTCCCGGGATCGACGTTGAGGTACGGGTCGAGCTTCTGCATGCGGACACGGAGTCCGCGGCGTTCGAGAAGCAACCCGATGCTGGCGGACGTGAGCCCCTTGCCGAGGGAACTGACGACGCCGCCGGTGACGAAAATGTGCTTGGTCATGTGGGGCCTTGGGCTGTCAGCGGTCGGCTGTCAGCTTCCGGCCCGAGCGCGTCCCGTGCTGCTTGGTGGACGCCGAGTGCCGACCGCGTGTCGCCGCCTTGCGAAAGGCCGATCTTAGTCGCGCGATTTCGGCCTGCCAATGATCCGATCGCGAATCAGCCCGCATCCTCGACCTCGACCTTGAGCGACTGCTTCTCGATATCCGACAGCGACGTCCAGTGCTCGCCGCGAAGACCCGTGACAAGCGCCCAAAGCAGATTCAGCGACGGCGACTCGCCCGACTCCCGGACGGCGAGAAACGCGGCAACCGGCCCGATCTCCCGGAGTCGCTCGACCGTCCCGACACCGGCGGTGCGCAGCCACTCGGCGGCAACCGGCCCGACGTTCGGAAGCTCCTCGACGTCCACCCACGAATCCCGTGTTCTCGACGACACTACGCAGCCCGACGCACTTGCCTCTCGACGAAGCGAGCGTAGTCCTCCGGCGTGTCGATGCCAACGGCTCGATGCTCGACGGTCGCGACGCGGATCGTGGCACCCGCTTCGAGGGCCCGGAGTTGTTCGAGCTTCTCGAGTTGCTCGAGCGGCGACGGCGGGAGCGACGTCAGGCGGACCAGGAAGTCGGTGCGGTAGGCGTACAGGCCGACGTGGAGGAGCCACGGGGAGTCGGCCGGGAGGAGCCCTTGCTCTGGTCCCCTCTCCACCCTCGGGGGAGAGGGAGCCGGTGCGGCGGCGTCCCGGACGAACGGAATCGGCGAACGGCTGAAGTAGAGGGCTCGGCCGTCGGCGGCCGTCACGACCTTCACACAGGCCGGGTCGTCCCGTTCGGCCACCGTGCGAATCGGGGTCGCGAGCGTCGCCATCGGAGTGTCCGGCGTGACCTCGATCGCCTCGACGACGCGGTCGATCGTCTCCGGGTCGAGCTCCGGCTCGTCTCCCTGCACGTTGACGACGATCTTCGCCTCCGGGCAGCAGCGATGGACGACCTCGGCGACGCGGTCGGTCCCGCTGGGGTGCTCGCCCGTCAGCTCGGCCCGGCCGCCGAAGCCGTGGACGACGGCCGCGATCTCCTCGCTGTCGGTCGCGACGATCAGCTCGTCCAGTCGCGACGCCCCGCGGGCCGCCTCCCAGGTGTGCTGCAGCAGCGTCCGACCGGTCTCGTCGAGCAGCAGCTTCCGCGGCAGCCGCGTGGACTGCAGTCTCGCCGGAATCACGCCAACCGTGTGCACGCCAACGCCTCCCTGCGTGGTGACAACCTGGCACCCTCTCCCTCGGGGACAGGGCCGGGGTGAGGGGGTCGTCGGCTGGCGACTTGCCCAAGTTGGAAGCCGCTCGACTGCAGCCCCTCACCCTAACCCTCTCCCGGGGGGAGAGGGGACTCGTCGAGAGCCGTTCGACGACTCTCGATGTGCGGCGAGTTGTACTACACGGATGCGATCGTGGCGATGCGGGCTTTTTCCGGGAAAGGCGGCGGGACCACTGTGCGACTTCGGAAGGGGTCGGTATCCTCACCGGAATGGCGAGGCGAGGCCCGGGACTCGGGCCGTGCGAACCGAGGGGAACACGGGATGGCGTCGGCGACGAGCGACTTGAAGCAGCTTCACCACCTGCTCGTGCAGTTGGAGGAGATCGAGGACCGCATCCGTCGCGGGCCGCGGCGGGTGGCCGCCTCGACGAAGCGGGCCGAGGAGAAGGAGGCCGAGCTCGAGGAGAAGAAGGAGGCCCTCACCCAGCTCCGCAAGACGGGCGACGCCAAGTCGCTGCAGATGAAGACCAACGAGGCGAAGATCGTCGAGCTGAAGGTGAAGCTGAACACGGTCACCACGAACCGCGAGTTCGACATCGTCAAGGGCCAGATTCAGGCCGACGAGATGGCCAACAGCGTGCTCGAGGACGAGATTCTCGAGGTCTACGAGAAGATCGACGCGGCCGAGCAGGGCATCAAGGACCACGAGCAGGTCTGCCAGGCGGCCCGGGCGGACGAGAAGAAGGTGGCCGACGAGGTGGCCGCCGCGGAGGAGGGCCTGAAGAGCCAGGCGGACGCCCTTCGGAAGCAGATCGCCGAGGCCGAGACGTGCATCCCCGAGGGAATCCGCGACAAGTACGACCGCCTGATCGCCGCTCACGGAGCCGGGGCCCTCACCATGGTCGAGGACTCGGTCTGCACCGCCTGCTACGTCACGCTCGAGCCGCAGCTGTACGTCGAGGTGAAGGCCGGCAAGTTCGTCTTCTGCAAGCACTGCGGAAGGCTCGCCTACCTGTCTGGTGCGGAAGGCTGACCGGCGGGAGCGAGCAACCGTGTCCGACTCGACCTGCGACGTGTGCGGCGCGGAGCTCGAGGACGGCCTCTGCCCCGACTGCGGCGAACGGGCGCCTGTCGAGTCGCTGCCGCGCGAGTTCGGCGAGAACCCGTTCGTCACCGGACTGGTCGCCGCCACGGTGACCGGCCTGCTGTTGCTCATCGCGCGGGCTTGGATCGCCACGCTGTGACGTTGGACAGCACGTCGACGTCCGCAGTACGGTCGCCCGAACGACCTTCACGACGGAAAGCTCGCCGCCCATGAAGCCCCCGCTCCTCATCGCACTCCTGCTCGCCCCGCTCAGCGGTCTCCTCGCTGACGACCGGCCGAACGTCGTCGTCGTGATGGCGGACGACCTCGGCTACGGCGACCTCTCCTGCTACGGCGCCGAGCACGTCCGCACGCCGACTCTCGACAAGATGGCGAAGCAGGGCGTCCGCCTGACGGACTTCTACGCCGGCTGCACCGTCTGCACGCCGTCGCGGATGGCGCTGCTCACCGGGTCGTACCCCGTGCGGCTCGGATGGCGGGGGGGCGTCGGCGGCTACAAGATCCCGCCGCGGAACGGCCTGAACCCGAAGGCCGTCACCATGGCCGAGGTCTTTCAAGCGGCCGGCTACCGCACCGGCATGACGGGTAAGTGGCACCTCGGCGAGGCCCTGCCGCTCCTCCCGACCAACCAGGGTTTCGACGACTGCTTCTACATCACCAAGAGCAACAACCAGACGAAGAAGCTGTACCGCGGCGACGAGCTGATCGAGGACCCGTACGACAACCGCCGAATCACCGAGCGGTTCTTCGCGGAGGCGGAGAAGTTCGTCGAGGCGAACCGCGAGCGACCGTTCTTCCTGTACGTTCCGCTCACGGCCCCGCACTTCCCGGCCCAGGCGCACCCCGATTGGAAGGGCCGCACGAAGAGCGAGTACGGCGACGTCGTCGAGGAACTCGACGCCCGCATGGGCAGCCTGCTCGACACGATCGACGAACTCGGCCTCGGCGAGAAGACGGTCGTCGTCTTCCTCTCCGACAACGGCACCGAGCCGAGCCAACGGCAGTGGGGCCGGTCGAAGCCGTACCGCGGCCTCAAGTGGAGCACGCTGGAAGGGGGCAACCGAGTCCCGTGCATCGTCCGCTGTCCGGGCACCATCCCCGGTGGCCGCGTCAGCAACGAACTCACGGCCGCCGTCGACCTGCTTCCCACCCTCGCCCACGCCTGCGGCATCGAACTCGGCGAGTCGAAGTTCACCCAGAAGCTCGACGGCATCGATGTCTGGAACACGCTCGTCACCGGCAAGGCCGAGCACGCCCGCGGTGACCTCCTCTACTGGCACGGCTGGGCGACGCCGCAGGCGATCCGCGTCGGCGACTGGAAGCTCTACTTCGACGAGGTGAAGGAGATCCCCGAAACGAAGGCCGGCCCGGTCCTCGTGAACCTCGCCGACGACCCCGCGGAGAAGACGAACCTCGCCGAGCAGCACCCGGACCGCGTTCAGTCGATGCTGACCCGCGCCCGCACCCGCCTCGCCGACGTCGCCACCCACCAACTCCCCCTCGGCGGCCCCGAGTGGAAGCCGCAGCCCCCCAAGCCGGCCAAGTGGCTCGACTGAATCCCGACGGCCACCCATGTGGCTGGGAGCCGTCCGCGAGCCGAAGGCGTCAGGCCATCCAGTCGGCCAGTGGAGTTCGTTGGTCGATGAACTCGGGGGACTCCAGGTCGGGCTGGCCGAAGGTCTTGCGTCGGTCGCCGGCGGCGTGGAGGAGGGAGAGATAGAAGTTCGCGATCGTCTGGTTGCCCCGTTCCCGGTGCCCCGGGTACTGCAGGTACCGGCCGGTTCGGAACGCACCGCCCGCATTGCCGAGAACCGTCATCGGCCAGAGGTAGAACGGGCTGTGGTGTCGGTCGCCGTGATCCGAGAAGTACACGACGACGGTGTTGTCGGCCATCGTGCCCTCTCCCTCGGGGACCGCCTTCAGCTTCGCGTACAGACTGGCGACGTGCTGCATGTGAAAGCTCATGACGTGCCGGCGGGTGTCGAACTCGCCGAAGGCCGCGGCCTCGCCGTCGAAGGCCTCGCCGGTGTTGCCGTCGGGGCCGTTCTCGATCATGTGACCGATGCCGTGCACCGTCCGCTTCCCCAGCCCCAGGCCGGTGAGCCGCATTCCCAGGTGCTCGCAGCGAATGGTGCAGACGTTGGTGAGACCGGCGATCAGCGACGACGCGGCCAGCTCGAAGTGCGCCTCGAGTCGTTCAGTCTCGATCGCGCTCCGGAAGGCGTCCTTCAACTCCGGTGCCGCGGCGGCCAGTCGGGCGTTCATCGCCTTCAGCTTCTGCTGGCGAGTCCGCAGGGTCTCGAACCCGTCGAGGTAGTGCCCCAGCTTCTCCTGCTCACGCGACGAGAGTTGCCGCCGGAACCGCTTCACGTCCTCGGTCATGTAGTCGAGGATGTTGCGGTCGACGTCGATCGCGACCTTCGCCCGGCCGCCTGTCGCCACCGTTCCGAAAAGGTCGGTGTAGGCGAGCATCGGGTCCGCGTAGTAGGGCAGCGGCTTGCGAGGCCCCGAGGCGGAGAGGTGCGGGTAGGTCACCGAGGTCCCGGCATGGTCCATGGTGAAGCCGACGTGGGGAACGACACCGCCCGAGTGCGACGCCAGTGCCCAGTCGACCGTCTCGTCCCGCGGTGACCGTTTGCCGTTGTAGGCCCCCAGCGCACCGAAGCCGGCCTCGTGCTGACCGTTCATCATTCGGCCGCTGAGCCCTTGGATCAGCGTGAGTTCGTCCTTGTACGGTTCGAGCGGCTTCATGCCGACCGGGACCGGATGTTCGGCAAGGGAGATGTCGTGCCACTTGTCGAGGCTGCTGGCGTGCGGGCGCTCCCGGACCATGTCCTCGAGCCCCTCGGGCAGGATCTCGCGGGTCAGCACGCCGTTCGACCGAATGACGAACACGAACCGCTTCGGCAACGCGGACGGATCTCCGTCCGCGGCGGCCTCGGTACGAAGCTGAAGCAGGAACGGCGTCAGCGAGCAGGCTCCGAGACCTCGAGCCATCGTCTTCAGCAGTCGTCGTCGGTGGATCATCGGAACTCTCTCAGGCCGAGCAAGGCGTTCTACTTGCGAAGCAGGAACGAGTCGGAGGTGATCAAGGCGACGAGCGTCTCACGAAAGCTGCCGCGCGAGTCGACGTACGCCTTGTCCATGGCCATCAGCGTCGGCGAGTCGTCGAGCGTCTCGTTGCGTCCCATCCAGTACCGGAAAACGTGCCGGACGAAGACCTGCCGAACGCGGTCACTCTTCGCCAGCCGGCGCATCAGGTCGCGGACGTCCGCCACCGGGCCGTCGAGACTCGGATCCCCGGTCCCCACGAGCTCGCCGGTCGTGTCGACCGGCTTGCCCGGTTCGGCGTTCTTCACGTGGTCCGGGTTGAACCGGTTCGTCCGCTCGAAGTCCGTCTCGACGAGGTTCCCGTCCGTCCCCACCAGGTGGCGGTCCCGCCACCGACCGAAGTCGTCGAACGCCTCGAACGGTTCCCCCAACGGATTCATCTTCCGGTGACAGCGCCAACAGGCGTCCGCACGAACGACACGGAACCGTTCACGGATCGTGTTGTGCGCCTCGTCGGGTAGCTGGGCCTGAACGGCGATCGGGAGATCGGGCACGGGGTAGCCGAGCAGGTGCTCCTGGATCCACTTGCCCCGCCGGACCGGGTCGGTGTGGAAGTTCGTGCTGTGGGCCACGAGCCAGGCGGGGTGCGTGAGCAGGCCGGCACGCTGCCCGGCGGGCATCTTCGTCAGCTCGAACCCACGGTCGTTCTCGGGCGACTCGGTCAGGTTGTACGCGGCAAGGTACCCCGGCATCCGCGGCTTCTCGTCGGGGTTCTTCTTGCTGATGCGGCCACGCGGAACGGCGAAGCGGTCCGTCGTGAGCAACTGTTCGAGGACGTCTCGATCGTCGGCCAGGACGTCGAGAACGGTCCAGTTGGCGTCCTTGATCAACTGACGAGGGTCGTGCTTTCCGCCGTGTCGGGTCTCGTCCTTGAAGACGTCCTCTGCCCGGGCGTAGCCGAAGTACTCCTGGAAGAACCGCAGCAACCTGGGCTTGGCGGGAACGTCGTACGGCTTCGAGGCGGCCCACACGCGGTTCACGGATCCGTTCGCCATCCGACCACGCAGCAGCTTCTCGTCGTCGTACAGTCGTCGAAACTCACGTTCGACGTCCTCGCGAGACTTGAGTCGCCCCTCCCGGGCGGCTTCCAGGAGCGAGTCGACCGGGTGGTCGTGCAAGGTGTAGGAGAGGGCGAAGGCGAGTTCGGTCGGGGAGAGCATGCGGCGACCGTCCGGCAACTCCCTTCCCCGGCCGACCTCGGAACGGAACAGGAACTCGGGCGAGAGCAAGACGGAGACGATGTACCCGTGCAGCCCGGCCTCGTTGCCCCCGGCATCGACACACGGGACCAGCACACCGGTGACGGAGCGTTCCAACTGGTCGGCCGAGGGCTCGCGTTTCGTCAGGTGTCGGAGCACGAACGTCGCCACGGCGTCGAGCTGCTCGCGGGTCGGCCGGCCCTCGATCGCGACGAACTCGGTGATCGGGCGATGCCGGCTGCCGAGGTAGCGGCCCTTGTTGGCAGGGTCCTTCTCAGCGGCCCCCCGCGGCCTGACGTGACGCCCCTTGATCATCGCCGTGGCCGCGCGCTTCGCGTTCTGCATCATCGTGCGGATGGTCGCCTCGTCGGCGTACAGACTGGCGTAGTCGTGGAAGCCCTCGTCGTTCTTCTGGAGGGGCACCACGAAGTCGCGCCCCAACTCGAGGTCCTGCATCAGCTGGAAGTAGATCCGGCCGTTGATCCGCCAGACGCGTGCCGGTGTGTACGCCGGGCCCGGGTGCTCGCCACTGAAGAGAGCAGCGTGATCGACACGGTTCCCGTTTCGCGGGAGCTCCGACTCCCGGTCGTCGCGTCCGACGCCGAGTGACCGGAGAGCCGACGCGAGCGTGGACTGGAACGCCGTACGTTCTCCCTCGGCGGGCCTTGCTCGCGACTTCGGCGGCATGTCGCCGATCTCGACCATCTCGAGCACCCGCTGCCAGCGCTTCACGTCGCCCGCGACGACTCCTCCGGCCACGAGGTCGTCGAGTCGAAGGCCACTCTTCGCCTCCTCGCCGCGGTGGCACACGACGCAGTGCCGTTCGAGAAACCGACCGAGCACGGCCGCCGCTTCTTCCGTTGGCTCCGCCGGCGCTGCCCGAACCGTCGATGCCATCAGAAGGGCCGGAAGGTACAGCCCCGCGACCCGGAGCACGATCGACTTCGACCGGTCGTTCACTGCGGGCCGTCCGTCCGGGGTGACGTCGGCTCCGTGTTGCGTCCCCCCTTGGCGGGCTCCGCCGCCCGACTCCACACCGACGCCATGAAGCGGAACGCCTCGGGATCCGACTTGCGAAGCTCCGCACGGTTGAAGGGGAAGTAGTCGTTGACCCACAGATACGACTCGCTGATCTCGGCGAACCACTCCTTGTGATTCGTGAGCGCGTAGTGCCGTACGCGTTCCCGACGATCGTGCAGGACCTCGTCGTAGCCCCCCGTCTTCCTCGACTTCTCGAATGCCGCCACGACGCGTTCGTCGTCGAAGCCGAGCGCCTGGTCGTGGTAGGCGTGCACGAGTTCGTGCAACAACACCATAACGGGTTCGTTTCCACGTTCACCGATGTATCGGCGAACGTCTCCGACGTCGATGCACTTGGCCTTGGCCGGATGGTATCCGTTCTCGACGAGCCAGTCGCGTTCCGGATGGTACTGGGCCGCGGCAACGCAGTCGTACTCGAGCCAGATCGTGACGCCCTGCATCACCTTCGTGGCGTGTGGCGGGACGATCCGCTTGATCGTCTGCAGCTGCCACTCGAACGTGTCGAGGGCGTCGCGACGCACGTCGGGATGCTCCTTGAGTCGTCGGTTGACGAGCAGCGTCCATCCCTGCAGTTCGACCTTCGAGTAGTTCTCGACGGGATCCTTGTATCGCGGGGACAGGTCTTGCTCTGCTGCTCCGGTCAGTCCGGAAACCACCAAGATCGCAACTGCCAGCGTCGTACGTATCACTTCGGGACGCTTTCGTCGACTGGTCGGTTCGTTCCCGGCAAGGCGAGCGTTGCGGGGAGCGCGGGCAGACGCCTCGTCCTGGACCTACACGAGTTCGCGGATGACCTCGCGTTCGTCGACGAGGTACTGGGGGCGGCCGTTGGGGTCGGTGAGGTGGGCCGCCTCGGGGTTGATGCCGAGTTGGTGGTACAGCGTGGTGAAGACGTGCTGCAGGTGGACCGGTCGGTCCTGGGGTCGTTCGCCGCGGGCGTTGGTGCTGCCGACGACCTGGCCGTGCCGCATGCCGCCACCGGCGAGGAAGAAGAAGCCGGCCTGGTTCCAGTGGTCGCGGCCGGCGTTGCCGTTGATCCGCGGCGTGCGGCCGAACTCGCCCGACATCATGATGATGGTGTCGTCCAGCCGGCCGTGGGCGTCGAGGTCCTCGATGAGGGCGGTGAGGCCCCGGCTGAGGGCGGGAAGCTGGGTCTTCATGCTGGTGAAGTTGTTGCCGTGCGTGTCCCAGCTGCCCCAGTTGAAGGAGACGCAGCGAACGCCGGCTTGGACGAGCCGACGGGCGACGAGGAACCGCTCGATGTCGCGGCGTTCGCCGATCCCGTAACGGGCGACGACTCGAGGGTCGTCCTGCTTGTAGTCGAGCGCGGTGGCCAGCCGGCCAGACGTGACGATGCCGGTCGCACGTTCGGTGAAGCTGTCGACGGCGTTCATCATGCCGGACGAGTCGACGTCACGCCGGAGTCGGTCGAGGCCCGAGAGGAGCGCGCGGCGGTCGTCGAGCCGCTCGACCGGGACGCTGCGGTTGAGCGTGAGGTTCGAGCGACCCTCGCCGGTGGGGCGGTAGGCGGCGTGAATCTGGCCGAGGAACCCGGGGCGGGTCCAGCCAGTGAGATCGACGTTGGTGGGGGCCGATCCGTAGGAGGTGGGCTGCGAGGCGCCCCAGACCTTCGACATGACCGAGCCGATGCCGGGCCGGCCGCCGATGGACTGCAGCGAGCGGTTGTCCCAACCGGACTCCGACTGCTTGCCGTTGTGCTCGTTCCGGAGGCCGTCGATCGAGCGGATGATGGTGTACTTGTCGGCCACGGTGGCGAGTTCGGGCATCAGCTCGCAGATTTCGACGCCGTCCGCGTTCGTCGCGATCGGGTTGAACTCGCCGCGGTACTCCTTGGGGGCCTTCGGCTTCAAGTCGAAGGTGTCCATGTGAGTGGGGCCGCCACCCAGGTAGATGTTGATGATCGACTTGCCCGTGGCCGTCTCACCGGCCTTGGCCTCCGCCGCCAACAGGCCAGGGAGCGTGAGGCCGCCGAGGGCCAACCCGCCGATGCGGAGGAAGTCCCGCCGCTTCACGCCATCGCAGTAGGAACGTCCGCCGAAGCCTTGGAAGGTCAACATCTTGGGGAGCCTCACCGGGCCGAGTGGGTGGGTGGACGGAATCCCGTTCCGTCCGACACGTCTAGTTCGCCCGAGTGTACCGATCCGTTTCGACGTATCCAGCAATTCCTATCGGAGATTCGGCCGATTTCTGCAGTCTGCGCGCAAGCTGGGCGCACGAAGTCACGGACTGGGCGTCGAGTGAGCAGACTGGTCCGCGGCCGACCGCGGGCGTCACTGGCCGACTTCGAACTCGAAGGTCTTGCCCTCGGCGACGTCGGCCGTGAGCTTGGTGGTCGCGTCGGACGTGTAGACTTCGAGAATACCGGCTTCGCCCGAAGCCGCGTGGCCGCCTTCGTCCGAACCGACCGCGACGATCGTGACCTTGCAGCTTCCGATCGGCGCCTCGCCGGAGAACTTGCCCCCCTCGCCGATCGGCAGAGTCGTGCCGGCGGGGCGGCCGTCGGGCCAGAAGGTGACGCCGAAACCCGGCTCCTTGAACGGCTGTCCCTTCACGGTGACGGTTCCGCTGACGCTGGTCGTCGGGATCGGCTCGGGGTCGGTTCCGCCGCCACCACCACCGCATCCGACGGCGAAGAGGAGAGCGAGGAGGAGGGCACTGAAGCGGTAGTTGGTCATGGGTCGTTCTCGGCGAGTGGTATCAGAGGGCCCCATTCAAGCGGACGGCCCCGAGGTGTCAAGCGGCCCGGCGAACACGAACGCGGCCCGCCCGACGGGCGAGGGCGAGCCAACGCGCCCCCGCAAACGAGAAACGGCCCCACTCCCGGGAGGAGCGAGGCCGTTCGATTCGAGCCACGAGGAGTTGGTGTTTCCCGCCTACACGTTGGCGACGTGGGTCTCGAACTCGATCTCGAACTTCTTCATCTTCTTGTAGAGCGTCGTCCGGTTGATGCCGAGCATCTTGGCCGTGTTCTGGCGGTTCCAGCCGTTCGCCTCCAAGGCCTCGATGATGATCTGCCGCTCGGGGTCGACGAGGGCGGCCTTCAGGTTCCCGCCGGTCTGCAGGCGGGCCTGAATGCTGGCCGGCGTGGCGGACGAGTGCCGCAGGTCCTCCGGCAGGTCCGTCACCGTGACCACGTTCCCCTTCGAGAGCACGACCGCCCGCTCGATCACGTTGACCAGCTCGCGAACGTTGCCGGGCCAGCCGTACTGCTGCATCAGGTGCATCGCCCCGTCGTCGAACCGCTCGACCGGCTTGCCGGTCTCCTCGCGGAACTTGTCGAGGAAGTGCTCGACCAGCAGCGGGATGTCGCCGATCCGCTCCCGCAGCGGCGGCTGCGTCAGGTTCACCACGTTGATGCGGTAGTACAGGTCCTGCCGGAACGTGCCCTGCTCGACGAGCTCGGCGAGGTTCTCGTTGGTCGCACAGATCAGCCGCACGTCGACGTCGTGGGTCGTGTTGCCGCCGACCGGCTCGAACTGGCGGTCCTGCAGCACGCGGAGCAGCTTCACCTGCAGCGACGGGCTGGCCGTGCCGATCTCGTCGAGGAAGATCGTGCCCCCGTCCGCCTGGAGGAACTTGCCCTCCTTGTCGTGCTGGGCACTGGTGAAGGCGCCGGCCACGTGGCCGAACAGCTCGCTCTCCAGCAGCGAGTCCGGCAGCGCCCCGCAGGCGACCTCGACGAACGGCTTGTCCCGCCGGTCGCTCAGCTGGTGAATCGCCCGGGCGGTCAGCGTCTTGCCGGTCCCGCTCTCGCCCAGGATGAGCACGCTGGAACGGGTGTCGGCCACGCTCTCCACGAGGTCGAACAGGCGGGACATCTTGTAGTCCTTGCCCACGATGTTCCCCATGCCGAACCGCTGGTCCAGCTGGGCGCGGAGCTGCTTGTTCTCCTCGACGATCTCCCGCCGGCCGAGCGCCTTCTCGATCGTCAGCGACAGCTCCTCGTCGATGACCGGCTTCGTCAGGTAGTCGAACGCCCCGATGCGGATCGCCTCGACGGCCGACTCGATCGTGCCGTATCCCGTCAGCAGGATGACCGGCGTGTCCGGGCAGTTCTCCACCGCCCACTCCAGCAGGTGGAAGCCGTCGGCGTCGGGGAGGTTCACGTCGCAGACGCACGCCCCGAAGGGGAACTCCCGCATCCGCTCTATCGCGTCGGCACAGTTGCCGGCCGTCTCGGTGCGGTGGCCCAGGCTGCGGAGGTAGTCCGCCATGCCCTCGAGGATGTGTCGGTCGTCGTCGACGACCAGCAGCGAACCGTGGGAACGGGTCATCAGGTTTTCTCCCGGCGCAGTCGAGCACGGGAGGCCGGTCGGGAGCGGCGCTCTCGACGGCCGGACCGTGCGGGTCTCGGTGGTCGGTCTAGGGTGTCTACTCAGTGGCCGCGATCCGCGGCCGTCTCCCCCGGGCACGACACTCCGGTCGTACGGCGAGGGCGAGACTGGGAGACTTTTCGGGAGGGTCCGAAAACCTAGCCCCGGGGTTGCAGGCAGGCAACGAGTTCTTGAGCGAATTCGTTGAATCCCGGCATCAAACCGGCTCGCCACCCGCCCCACGCCCACACGACCGACACCACCCGCACGAGCCACACCCGGACCGACAACAACCCCGTTCCGATTGACGCCCGGCCGATCGAGAACCACGCCTCCAACCAACGACGACATCGACGACCACACCCCGGTCGGCCCACCCGGCACGACCTCCCGAACCACCCACTCACTCTCGACACACCGCTCCATCACCGCCTCCACTTGAGGACCACCAACGCGCTCCAACGTCCCTTCAAGAAGAGCGACCTGGTTGCCCCACGGCCTCAACCCGCACGCCCCCTAGCTGCACTGCCACGCAGTGCAGTCGCAGTCTGGCGGCGACCGAACCACCTCTCGCGCGCCAATTGGGAACGGCTTGCAGACGACGGACGTCGATCGCAATGCGGCCATCGCCAGACGATGACTGCACTGCGTGGCAGTGCAGCTCGCGCGATGGCCCCCTCTCCCCCGCTGGGTGCTGTCCCACTCGTCTCGACTGCGCTGCGGGGGAGAGGGTCGGGGTGAGGGGGACGAGGAACGGCGCCAACACACGGTCCCACGCCCCCACTTGACGCCGCACCCCCGTTCACGTCCACTGCGAGGCCCGCCCGAAGGAGCCGCCGCGACCGTGTCCGCCGACGCCCCCAACGCCGACGCCCAGAACGCCCAAGCCGCCGAATTCGTCGCCCGCTGGCGAACCTCCGGCGGCGGCGAGATCGCCAACTCGCAGTCCTTCCTCAAGGAACTCTGCCAACTCCTCGGCCTCCCCGAACCCGACCCCACCGTCCCGGAAGAGTC
Source organism: Planctomycetaceae bacterium (assembly GCA_028284885.1). Lineage (GTDB taxonomy): Bacteria > Planctomycetota > Planctomycetia > Planctomycetales > Planctomycetaceae > JANQQW01. The sequence goes on along the minus strand of JANQQW010000045.1, from coordinate 6,601 downwards.
GGCCAACCGGTACGTCTTCGAGAAGGCGGTGAAGTTCAACGACGGCAGCGATGGCCGCGTCGATCTCTACCGCGCCGACTGCTTCGTCCTCGAAAGCAAGCAGGGGGCAGATCGGAAGGCCGAGGAAATCCGGGCCGCCCTCGCCGAGACGACCCGGCAGAAGAGGTTCCGCACCGGCACCGCCCAACGGGGCACGGCCGGCTGGGAGAAGGCGATGTCCGCCGCCGCCCGGCAGGCCGAACGCTACGCCAAGGCGATCCCGAACGAATGGCCCCCCTTCCTCGTCGTCGCCGACGTCGGACACTGCTTCGACCTCTACGCCGACTTCACCCAGTCCGGCAAGCAGTACGTCCCCTTCCCGGACCCCAAGAGCTACCGCATCCGCCTCGAGGAACTCCAGCAGCCCGAGGTCCGCGACCGGCTCCGCCTCCTCTGGACCGACCCCCGCTCGCTCGACCCGTCCCGCATCTCGGCCGTCGTCACGCGAAGGCTGGCCGACAAACTCGCCAAGCTCGCCAAGGCGCTCGAACAGGAGGACGCGTCGCACACGCCGGAGCGGGTCGCCCAGTTCCTCATGCGGTGCCTGTTCACCATGTTCGCCGAGGACGTGAACCTCATCCCCGAGGGCTCGTTCCGCGAACTCCTCGAAAGCCTCCGTGACGACGTCCCCAACTTCCGGCCCATGGTCGAGGCGCTCTGGCAGACCATGGACACCGGCGGCTTCTCGCCCATCCTTCGCAAGAAGCTCCTCCGCTTCAACGGCGGTCTGTTCGAGAACCCCGAGGCGCTCCCCGTCACGGCCGACCAGTTGGAACTCCTCATCGAAGCGGCCGAGGCGCAGTGGCGGGAGGTCGAACCGGCCATCTTCGGCACGCTCCTCGAACGGGCCCTCGACCCGGTCGAACGGCACAAGCTGGGCGCCCACTACACGCCCCGCGCCTACGTCGAACGGCTCGTCATGCCCACGCTCATCGAACCGCTCCGCGACGAGTGGGACAGCGTGCAGGCGACCGCCGCCAAGCTCGACGAGGACGGCAAGACCGCCGATGCCGTCCGCACCGTTCGCGAGTTCCACGAACGGCTCTGCGAGACCCGCGTCCTCGACCCCGCCTGCGGCAGCGGCAACTTCCTGTACGTCTCGCTGGAACTCATGAAGCGGCTCGAAGGCGAGGTGCTCAACCGGCTCCGCGAGTACGGCGAACGCCAGATGCCGCTGCTCACCGTCGACCCGCACCAGTTCCTCGGCATCGAGGTCAACCCCCGCGCCGCCGCCATCACCGACCTCGTCCTCTGGATCGGCTACCTCCAGTGGCACTTCCGCACCCGCGGCAGCGAGATGACCGTCCCGGAACCGGTCATCAAGAAGTACGACAACATCGAATGCCGCGACGCCGTCCTCGAATGGGACAGCGTCGAAGAAGTCCTCGACGACGACGGCAACCCGGTCACCCGCTGGGACGGCCGAACGACGAAACCGCATCCGGTCACCGGCGAGGAAGTGCCGGACGAGGGCGCACAGGTCACCGAGCTTCGATACGTCAATCCGCGCCCGACCGCATGGTGGCGCGAGTCCGATCCGCCACCGGATTACGTCGTTGGAAACCCACCGTTTATCGGCACACGACGGATGCGGCTCGCATTGGGGGACGGCTACGTCGACGCACTTGCGGACGCGCTCCCGGAGGTTCCGAAGAACGCGGACTACGTGATGTACTGGTGGGACAAAGCGGGCACGCTGACTCGCGATGGATCCGTAAAGCGGTTCGGGTTCATTACGACGAACAGCATTACGCAGTCGTTCAACCGAGCGACCGTTGCCAGATTCCTCGAGACCAAGCCGCCGGGAAACCTTTGGTTTTCGATTCCGGATCACCCGTGGGTGGATGCCGCCGACGGTGCGTCGGTGCGAGTGGCCATGACCGTTGGTGTGGCTGCATCGGACGAGGATGGGACGCTGATGACCGTTCCCAAGAGCGTGCAGCCTGGCGCGAAACACGAGGATGCTTCGGCCGTGTTGAAGGGGAAAGGGCGAATCACGTCGGACCTGCGCATCGGGGCGTCGCCCGCGGCTGCGGTCGCCTTGAAGGCCAATGCGTCTGTTTCGTATTGGGGGACGAAGTTCTACGGCGACGGATTCATCGTCACGGCGGAGGAGGCCAAGGACCTCGAAGCAAAGGACGGATCGCGTCTCGCTCGCCCGTTCGTGAGCGGTCGCGATGTCACACGGGTCCGGCGTGGACTCTGGGCGCTCGACTGCGACGGGCTCACGGAGGAGGAACTGCGGGACACGTACCCGGCCTCCTACCAACGATTGCTTGACCGTGTGAAGCCGGAGCGAGCCCACAATCCCCGCGCATTCAAACGTGAGAAGTGGTGGATTTTCGGCGAGAACCAGCCCGGAATGCGGAAGTCGATCACTGATCTACCGCGATACTTCGCGACCACGGAAACCGCAAAGCACCGGTTCTTCGAGAGCTTTTCAGCTGACGTTCTGGCAGAGGGTACGGTTGCAGTGATCGCACTCGGCGACGCCTACTTCCTAGGCGTTCTATCGAGCCGAATTCACGTGCAGTGGGCATTGGCAGCGGGTGGCCGACTCGGTGTCGGGAACGATCCGCGCTACAACAAGACGCGCTGCTTCGAGACATTCCCGTTTCCGGATGCCGATGAATCCATGAAGCAGCGGATTCGCGACATCGGGGAGCGACTCGACCTGCATCGGAAGGAACGGCAGTCGGAGCATCCGAAGCTCACGATGACGGACACGTACAACGTCCTCGAGAAGCTGCGGGCCGGGGAGGAGCTGTCCGACAAGGAGCGGACGATTCACGAGCAGGGGCTCGTCTCCGTCCTCAGGCAGATTCACGACGAACTGGAAGACGCCGTCGCCGACGCCTACGGCTGGCCGCGGGATCTCGCCGACGAGCAGATCCTCGAACGGCTGGTCGCCCTGAACGCCGAGCGGGCGGCCGAGGAGGCGGCCGGGAAAATCCGCTGGCTGCGGCCGGAGTTCCAGAACCCCGAGGGGACCACCCAGCCGGACCTGCCCGGCACCGAGGACGACACGCCGACGAAGAAGCCGGCCAAGGCCGCCAAGCCGAAGAAGGCCCCGTGGCCGAAGACGCTGCCCGAGCGGTTCCAGGCCGTGCAGTCCGTGCTGCAGCAGTCCCCCACGCCGCTGACCGCCAAGGAGACGGCCCGCCACTTCACCCGCGCGAAGACGGACAGCGTCGCCGAGCTGCTGGAGACCCTCGCCACCCTGGGCCAGGCCCGCATCACCCCCGACGGCCGCTACGCCGCGTAGCTCTCGCTGGCTCCCTCTCCCCCGCGGGGAGAGGGTCGGGGAGAGGGGGGCGTGGCTGGCGAGTGGTGGACGTTCCGGAGTGGTGGCGTGGTTGGCCGCGTCGCTTCTCTTGGGGGCGACGATCGCCGATGAGCCCCTCTCCCTAACCCTCTCCCCTCGGGGGAGAGGGAACCGATTGGCCGAATTGTCTCCCCCTCCGTCAGGGGAGAGGGTCGGGGCGGGCGGGCCAGACGGGCGGCTCCGAATGCCTACCTGACGTTGGATGCCGTGCACTCCGGCCACGCCCGGGGGCACCGCTCCTTCGTCACTCTGCCCCAGCCACGCCCAACGCGGGCTTCCGCCGGACGAAGAAGCGACACTTCCAACAGCCCCAACGCGCAGTCCGGCGAGGACGAAGACCCGTCCCTCACGATGCCATCATCGCCTGGAGTGCGAAGGAGAGGGCGGTTTGGATGGCGAGGTAGATGCCGGCGGCGATCGCCGCGCGTTGGACGCTCATGCCGCACAACGCCGAGATCGCCAGCCCCGCACACAGCGACCCGACCGCCAGCCCGACGAAGAACAGTTCCGGCGGCAGGAACGTGTTGACGAGGGCCGCCGGCAACAACGCGGCCAGCACGCAGAGGACCATCTTCCCCCACCCGGGAAAGTCCTCCTGCTCCATCACTCCGATGATGATCCCCAGAATCGCCGCCCCGACGATCAAACTGCACATGCCCCGTTCTCCCGAGCCGACCCGTTCGTTCCCGCACGCACGCTGAGTGACGGCAGTTCACCGCGACACGCGTGCCCTGTCAAGCAGGCATCGACACCCGGGGGGCGTCCGATTGCGGGTGGTGATCCCACGCACGAGCGACAGGACCACACGGCCCCCTCTCCCCCGCTGTCGGCGTCGTTCGCGGCCACGGCGAAATTGCGGGGGAGAGGGATGGGGAGAGGGGGTTCGAGTGCGTGCGTCGATCCTGCGCCCCCTCACCCCGATCCTCTCCCCCGCAGCGACGACGAAACCATGGGGACATCCCCAGCGGGGGAGAGGGGGCCAGTCGGGCGGCTCGGAGCGACAGGACCACCAGGCTCCCTCTCCCCCGCTGTCGGCGTCGTTCGCGGCCAAGGCGAGACTGCGGGGGAGAGGGATGGGTAGAGGGGGCACGAGTGCGTGCGTCGATCCTGCGCCCCCTCACCCCGACCCTCTCCCCCGCGGCGACGACGAAACCATGGGGACACCCCCCAGCGGGGGAGAGGGGGCCAGTCGGGCGGCTCCGAAGGCACCACCAGAAGACGGACGCCGTGCACTCCAGCCACGCTCCGGGGCACCGCGACTTCGTCGCTCTGCCCCAGCCACACCCGCCGTTCACGCCCCCCGAACTCCCCTTGACCCGAACCCCGTTTCCCGCCACTCTCCCGGCCTCTCCTCTCTCGTCCACGCTCTTTCGGCGCGGGCGCTCCATCTTTCCACACCGTCATCTCCGAGGCCCTACCGTGCGCGCCCCTCTCACTCGCGCTCTCGCGCTCGCCGTCTGTACGCTCGTCGGATCGGTCGGCTGTACCACGATGAAGACCTCCAACACGGCTCGGACCGGGTTGGAACAGCTCCTCATCTCCAACGCCATCGACCAGTCGCTCGACAAGGTCAACTTCGAGCCGTTCGCCGGGCACAAGGTGTTCCTGGACGAGAGCAAGCTGGAGTCGGTCGACAAGCCGTACCTCGTCTCGTCCATCCGCACGCGGCTGATGCACTCCGGGGCGACGCTCGTGCCGGCGGCCGACAAGGCGGAGGTGGTGCTCGAACCGCGGAGCGGCGGCGTCGGGACGGACGTCGTCGACACGTTCCTCGGCATCCCGGAGATCGCCGTCCCCGGCATGCCGATCTCCATCCCGGAACTGCAGATCATCAAGAAGCAGAACCAGTCGGCCGTCGCGAAGCTCGGGTTCGTCGCCTACACGCCGGGCGAACAGCAGGCGATCGGGCAGGGGGGCATCACGCTCGCCAAGTCGAACGACAGCAACTGGTTCTTCCTCGGCATGGGCCCGCTGCAGAAGGGGAGCGTCCGGTCCGAGGTGAAGCGCGAGGTGCGGACGAAGTCGCCCGGCGCCCAGCCGCTGCCGACGACGATCGCCTTCGCCTCCCCCCGTCGCCCGCTGGTCCCCACGCCGACGCCCGGCACGAGCCCGTTCGAGCCGAGCGGCCGCGTCCGGCTGACGGGCGAACGGCAGGCGTCCGAGACGAGCGAGGAGTCGCCGTTCGGCGAGATCCGCGCGACGGGCGAGTTCCAGTCGATCCCGGAGTGAACTACGGGACGACTCCGGTGTGGGCGGGGTTGCCGCCCCACTGGGGCCAGTCGGTCGTCGCCTCCGGCAGGGGCAGGCAGACGAGCTTGCCGTCCTGTGTGCCGACGTAGACCCGGCCTGCGGCGACGGTCGGGGCGAAGCGAATCTCGCTGCCGATCTCGACCGAGCGGACCGTCTCGCCGGTCTCGCGGTCGAGCAGCAGCAGGTGGCCGTCGACCGTGCCGACGAGGAGGTGTTCGCCGGCGGGAACGGGCGGCGTGCCGAGGTGACCGCCGACCTCCGCGACGTCCCCCTTCAACGTCGTCGTCCAGACCGTCTCGCCGGTGTTCGCGTTCGTGCAGACGACGCGGTCTCCCATGGTGTTGAAGTTGCGGCCCGACCAGTGGAGCAGCCGCGAGCCCTGGAAGCCCTGCAGTGTGGAGACGTTGCCGAGCCCGAGGTTCTCGATCGCCTGCTGCTGCGTGGCGACGAGCGGATCGACGATCTGCGCACCCCCGCCGAGGTCGCCGCCGCCGAACGGGTTCTGCTCGAGTTCCGTCGTCGGCTGCGGCTCGTTCGGTTCGCCCGGTACGTCCGGCTCGCTTGGTTCCGTGGGTTCGTCCGGGTCATCGTCCGAGGTGATCGGGTCGTCGACGGAGAATCCGCCGGCGCCGCTGAATCCGCCGCCCCCTCCGCCCTGGACTCCGCCGAACCCGCCGCCGAATCCGCCGCCGATGCCGTTGAACGACTCGAAGGCGTTCGCCTTGCCGGTCGCCTCGGAGTGCCGCTGAATCTCGGCGTCCAACCAGGGAGCCGGGCAGCGGTACGAGTCCCGGCGATGGTCGAGCCGGTTCGTCGTGTGGACGGCGATGAACTCCTCGACGCTCGCCGTGCCGGCCGTCGGCTCGCCGTCCGACGTTCGCAACGTCGTCTCGCCGGAGCGACGTGTCACGAACATCCGTCCGTCGACGAGGACCGGGGCCGAGGTCGCGGCGACGTCGCGAGCGTCGCGGAGCGTGCCGTCGGTCG
>JANQQW010000027.1 GCA_028284885.1 Planctomycetaceae bacterium | reverse complement strand
GGTGTCGAGCAGGACGTTCTCCGGCTTGATGTCGCGGTGCAGCACGCCCTCGGCGTGGGCGAACTCGAGAGCCGTGCAGATGTCGCGGACGAGGGTCAGGCTGTCGGCCGGGGCGAACCCGCCGGTCTGCATCGCCTCGCGGAGGTTCACGCCGTCCACGTACTCCATCAGCAGGTAGCAGTACGGACCCTCGGTGCCGAAGTCGTAGACGGCGACGATGTTGGGATGGCCGAGCCGGGCCAGCACGCGGGCCTCCCGGTTGAACCGTTCGACGAACGCGGGGTCCTCGGCGAGTTCGGCGGAGAGGATCTTCAGGGCGACGAAACGGTCGAGGTTCGGCTGCCGGGCCTTGTAGACGGCCGCCATGCCCCCGGCCCCGATTCGCTCTTGGATTTCGAGCCACGGGAAGTGCGGCGCGAGTTCCTCGACGGTCGGGGGGGGCGTGCGGCCGGTCGGTCCATCCTCGGCGTACGGAACCGTGGCGACCTCTGCGAGGACGCACTTCGGGCAGAGACCTTGCGGAGCGTCGTCGCCGATCGGCTCTCCGCACTTGGGGCAGGCGATGTAGGGTTGTTCGTTCATGCCCGGTTCCTGAGCCGTTCGGAACGCGAGGTTACCGAACTTGCCGGAACTCTCGCGAGTTTCGAACGAAACCCGGGCGACCACTCGACTTCGACCTTGCCCTGAGTGGCTGGAAGTGCGGGATCGACGAGCGTACGTTGTCTCTGATGCTTCGCCGTTCGCCCAGCGAGAGCCGCCCGTGATCAACGTCCAGTGTCCGGTGTGTGGAGCCGAGTTCGAGGTGAAGAACTCGCTGAAGGGGGGCTCGGTCAACTGCCGTGAGTGCCGTGAGCTGGTCGAGGTGCCCGGTTCGGACGCCTACGACACCCTCTTCAAGACCGGCATCGGCCTGGCTGCGGCGTTCGTGGTGGCGACCGGCTGCGTGCTGCTGTTCAACGGCAACGTCGGCGTCGGCCTGACGGTTCTGGGGCTCGCCGCCTTCATCGGCCTGGTGCTTTTCCTCGGCCTGTGACGGGCGTCACGGCTTCGCCCGGTCGTCGTGACCTTTTCGGCGGGTCAGCCGGTACATGCGGAAGGCGCCGTAGTCCTTCGCGGCCGACCGGTAACCCACGTAGCGGCAGTCGAACTTCTCCTCCCCGACGTTCATTCGCTTTTTGCCCTCGTCGTCGGTTCCGTACTCACCGGCGGGTGAGAGGTCCGCGAAGGCCAGGGCACAGGCGAACGGTTCGCTCACGAAGATCTGGCCCGCCTCGGTCACCGGTTCGATGCGAGCAGCCCGGGCCACCTGAGAGCCTAGGAAGTTCTTCTCCTGCTCGTTGAGCGGATCGGGGCGCGGAAAGACGGCTCCGACGTGGGCGCCGAACCGCATCGAGAGTTCCTTCGGGAAGCCGTACTTCTCTCGGTCGATGTTCTCGACCGTATCCAGCAGTCGCAGCGCGCACTCGGCGGCGTTCTCCACCGTGTCGACGACGAGGTAGACCGCGTCGCCCCAGGTGTTGAAGTGGGCAATCGAGTCGGGATGCTTCTCCTTGAACTGCTGGATGGCGTTCCACAACCCGCCGATCACCACTTCCCAGAAGACCGGGACGAGTTGTTCGTCGAGCTTGCTGAAACCTTTCACGTCGCCGAAGAGCAGGGCCTTGACGGCGCGTTCCGACGGCTCGACGGGCTCTGGGATCCTCGTGGCCAGGTTGCCGGTCTTCTTCCCCTTGGTGGAAACGTAGTCCTGCTTCCACCGCCAGTCCACTTTCATGCGGTAGGTGCCAGCCGGGGACCCCGTCTGCTCTCCGTCCCAGACGAGGATCTGCTTCAAGGGCAGTCGGGTCGTCCGGTGACGCATGATGGCGGCCCCCATGGCGATCCGGCTGCCGAACAGGAACAGGTCCGGGTGGCCGAGGTACTGGTCCTCGGAGACGACCTGAACCGAGGTCGCCCGCTCGCGGGCTCTCTCGAACCGATCGATCCACTCCGGGCCCCCGGCACGGACGGACGTGTTGACGAAGTCCTCCACTCGGAACGGAACGACCACGTGCAACTCGGCCCCGCGGTCGAGCAGCGCCTCGGCGAACAGGATGTCGGCACCACACGCGAGACCACCGTAGCCGGCGCCGACGTTGTGCTCCGCCAGTCGCGTCTCGATTTCCTCCCGAACCTGCACTTCTTCGTCTGCGTGGAAGCGACACCAGACGTTGCCGACGCCGATCATGTGCCCCCCGTAGTGCACGATGCACGGTGACCGGTACCTGGGATTGCAGGCGTCGAAGATCCTCCTGTCCCTGTTGCCGGGCGACTCGGACGAGCCTTCGAGGTTCGAGCACATCTTCTCGTACACGGAGTCGATCTGCCGCCACAGGTTAGCGACGCGGGCGAGCCGGGCGTCCCTGTTCCACTGCTCGCCGAGCTCCTCCATGGTCGCCTCGAACTTGCCCACCTTGAGGTGGAGGACGTACTCGATCGCCTTGGCGACGAGAGAGTCCGGCGAGGCGTCGTCGTCGTCGAAACCCTGGGCGACCCGGGTCGCAAGTGCGCTCGCGGTGTCGACCTCGTCGGCGAGGAAGTACATGGCGGCGGCGTTCATGCCGGAGAGGACGCCGCCCGTCTGCTCGTAGACCTCGACGAACATCTCGGCCGCTCGCCGAGCGTACTGTTGCTTGAGGTCCCTCGCGTCTTGCTCCGAGGTTCGCCAGACACGCTCTCTGACCAGGTAGGCCTCCGCGCTCGCCAGCCGTTGGTACGACTCCAGGTACTTCTTCGTCACCTCCTCGAACAGCGGCTGTGAGTCGGACTCGCTCTTCTCGTCGCCATTTTCATGAGACTTCGACTCGTCGCACTTCCTCTTCCGCTCCGTCCGTTCGCGCTGGGCCCGGTAGAAGGCCATTGCGCCGGCGAGACCGGCGAGGTCGGCTTTCGAGGTCTCCGCGAGGTTCCAGCGTTCCGGGCCAGCCAGCTCCTCGGCCATGTCGACGAAGCCACAGCGCCCCAGGGCGATCACCGCGTGGTACTTCGCTCCCAGACTGTTCGGGTACTTCTCCAGGAGGTTGCTGGCGGCGTCGTAGGCGCCCAGGTGGTCACCTCGTTCGAGGAACCGCACGATCTCGTCCAAGCGGTCGCGCTCGTGGCCGTCCTTCAGAAACCGCTTGGCCTCGGTGATTCGCCTGCGGGCGTCTTCGTGCTTGAACAGCTTGGAGAGCCCGTCGACGAGCTTGCCAAGGTCGTCGTCCTTCGCGAACTCGACCACGACCTCGATCAACGTACGAATGTCCGGGTTGCCGAGAATCGACGCGAGGCTGTCCGGCTGAGGAGGAGAAGGCATTCGGCGGGCCCGGGGGTCTGGGTGCTCTGGGGTGTGACTCATTCCACCCAGTGTGTGACCGGTTGTCCACAGACAACGTCCGGCACGCGCCGGATCTTCACCGAGATCCTGATGCGGTCACTCGTTACGGCAGCTTGGCGAGTTGGGCTCGCGTCTCGTCCGGCCGCGGGTGCCCGATTCGCTCGCGGACCGCGAGTGCCTCGGTGAACCGTTTCCGAGCCTGTTCCACCTGCCCGAGCCGGGCGTGCGCAACCCCGCACGCGTGGGCGGCATCCGCTTCGCCCCAGGCGTACTGACACTCCTCCGCCCGCGAAAGATCGAGCGCCTCCCGCGCCGCCGCCAACGCCGCCCGATCGTCCGGTGCCGCCAGGTGCGCCTTCGCCAGCGAGATGAGCAGCTGGATCAGCAGGAGGCCGAACCCGTGATTCCGCGCGTGCGTCAGCCCGAGCTCCGCTTCGTGCACCGCACTCTCGACGTCCCCTTGGATCCGGGCAATCTCGGAGGCGAGGTGGTGGCTCTCGATCAGAGACTCCACACTCCCTGATTCAGTCGACCAACTCCTGAGCTCGGACGATATCGTGACGCTGGTCGCGACTCGGGTGTGGAGATAGGCCATGCCGAGTGCGTACCGACAGCGTGCGGCGCTTTGTCGGAAGTCGCCGCTGAAACAGAATTCAAGTACTCGGTTGCAGTCGTCGATTACCTCGTCCGCGCGGTCGAGATCCGTCATGCACAGCTGCTGATAGACGGCCAAATCGCAATTCGACCCCGACTCCACGAACTGGGCAGCGTGACGGAAGTCGGCCACTGCATCTTCGACACGTCCCGCCAAGTGATTGCTGTAGGCTCTCCAGCTGAGTGCCTCCCAACGATGCGTATCGTCGCAGGTCGTGTCGTCTACACCATCGAGGGCCAGGCTTGCTGCGTCGGATGAGAGTGTGAGCGCGACCACGAGATGTCCTCGTGTAATGGAGAGTTCCGCTTGGTTCGCCAAGCTCCGGCTCTTGTTGCCGAGATGGTTTCCAGCATGAGCGAGCTGAATCGCGACACTCCCGAGTTCTGTAGCGGTGTCGAGATCGCCTAGGGCCATAGCCACAAGCATTGAGTCGGCGGCTGCCAAACCACGCTGCTGGGGATCTAGGTCTTCATGGAATCGACATGGATCGTCACTCGTGGCAAACAAGCCATGAATTCGACGGCAGCGCGCGTAGTCCCCGAGAACCTTGGCAAGGTGCTCGTAGTGGCCCATCGCAAACCAGTAGAGGCGGAACGCTCTCGAGACGTCGCCCGCGCCAATCGTGTACTCGATGAGCTCTTCGTAGCGGTCGAGAACCTCCTTGTCGGTCGGCTTCGTCGATGGGTTGGACTCGAGGCTCGGCGCGTAGGCGGAGCGAATCGTTTCGTAGATCTCCGACTCGGCGACGCCGACGAGTGCTCGGAAGTGGTCGCGGAGAAACGGGTGGGCGGTGAAGCGGAGTTCTTGCCCCTTGCCGTAGGAGAAGACGAGCCCCTGCCGTTCGAGACTCTTCGCAAGGCGGACGAGTCTCTCCTGGTCGGCGTTGACGAGGTGTCCGGCGATCTCGCCACCGGCGTTGACGAGGTAGCCGAGGACTTGGACGGAGACGCCGCGGGGGAAGACGGAGAGGCGGACGAGGAGGTCGCGTTCGGGAGCCGGGAGGGAGCGGGCGTACTCGGCGAGGATGCGGCCCAGCTTGGCGGCCTGCGGGTCGGCCGTGGCCGCCTCGTCGACCGCGAAGTCGGGGGCCTTCGACGGGTCCCCGTCGCAGAACTCCGCGAGGTACGATCCGAGGACCGAGACCGAGAGGGCGTGGTGGCCCAGCCGGTCGGCCAGTTCGGCGAGCACGTCGTCGTCCCCCTGCACACCCCACTCACTGAGCAAGGCGACCGCCGCGGGTTCCTCGAGGTTCTGCAGCTTGACGGTGCGGTGGCCGGCGTTGTCCCAGCTCTTCAGGTCGGCCAACGGAAACCGCGTGGTGACCAGCGCCCGTGTGTTGCCGAGGGCGTCGGCGGCGACGAGCCGCAGCAGGTTCTTCAGCTGGTGGTCGTCCAGTTCGCCGAAGCTGCGTCGGGACTGTTGGTCGGCCTGGATCCGCTCGAGGCCGTCGAGCACGAGAACGTGCGGGGCTCCGTCGCGCAGGGCCCGCTCGAGCCGTACGAGTCGGCCACCCGGCTCGCTCTGCTTCTCGGTCTCGCCGAGGAACACGTAGCAGGCCTCGGCGAGGAAGTTGTCGGTGTTCGGATCCTCGTAGAACGACCAGACGAAGACGTGGCCCTGCAACGTCTTCTCGCGGCGGTTCCGGCGGAGGAACTCCGAGGCGATCGCCGTCTTGCCGGTACCGCCGATCGCGACCAGCGACTTCACCCGGTCCGGGTGTGCAGGATCGTCCCACCACTCCTGCAGCTCATGCAGAACGTCCTCACGTCCCCGGAAGTGCGTGGCGGGCTGCAGGGGGTGGTAATCGTGGAATCCGAACGAGACTGAAGGGCGGGACGTCGCCCCGGCGGGCTCGGCGGCCGAGAAGTCCACGTTCTTCAGGTCGGCCGTGACCCTCTTCGCCAGGTCGTCCGGCGTGGTGAACTGATCGCGTGTCAGCCCGGCCTCGGCGTCGAGGAACTGCCGAAAGGCCTTCAGCGACTTCACCTTCTTGCCGACCGCGATCATCTCCTGTTCGGTCTCGGCCCTCTCAAGCAGATCCTGCTCCTTCAGCTCCGGCCACGGATGGGACGGCTCGACGAGGTACGCGAGTACGGGCAAGCCGTTCTCGAGGGCGGTCTCGACTTCGTGCCACGTGATGCTCTTCGCTCCGTCGCCGCCCTGCTCCGGGCTCGGCACCCAGCCGTAGCGGTGCGCGACGATGACGATCAGGGCGTCGGTCGACCGCACCGTGTCTCGGCAGACATCGACAGGGGACGTCGCGACGGCGCCGAACCGCTCCATGCCCACGGGATGACAGCCGCTTCGGAGGACGGCTTCCTCTACCGCCTTCCGGTGCTGGCGGAGATCCTCTGCCGTCGAGGAGATGAAGACGCGAGGTATGTCGGCCATGTCAGCGATCCCGTGGAGGTCTCGCCATTGCATCGATTCGACGTGCGGATGTCCACCGGCGGTCGTCGTCGCGTCGACGACAGGGCGTTCGACGGGACTCCAGCGGCAGCCGTCCCTCAGGGGCCGGTTCTCTCGCCGTTGTCGCGGGAGCCCAGGGCGGCGTAGGTCGTCAGGCTCATGCGGTCGCTGAGGAAGCGGACGGCTCCGTCGCCGAACAGGAACTGCACGCCGCCGTCGTGCGTCGAGCGGAAGACCTCGTTGCGGGCGGAGTTCATCCTGCGGTCGAAGCGGACCCACCGGCAGGCGTTGGTCCACTGCTCGTTCTGGTCCTGGAACAGCCGGGGGGCGAAGTCGTCGCCGGCGTCGTACGGGACGCTGTCGCCGCGGCTGTGCCGGTTGTTGGCCTCGCCCACCGCCAACGTGTGGCTCAGTCCGTCCTCCACGTCGGACATGCGGACGACGTGGCCGTCCAGCGGGAAGAAGGCCTGGTGGGGCCAGCTCTTCTCGCCGTCGCCGACTTCGCCAAGCGTACCCGCGTAGTGGATCAGGCCGATCCGCGTGGACTCCGCCCGCATCGGCCCGAGTCCGGACGGGCAGCGGAGCATCGGCAGGTCGATCCGCAGAGCGTCGCGGACGTCGTGGTCCGTGAACATCCGGGTGGAGTCGTCGGCGTCGGTCACGGCTTCGCAAATCTGCCGTCCGTCGAGCCGCTGCCCGAGGGCCAGTTCCACCGCCACTTGCCGGTGGACGTCGGCGTGTTCGAGGTACGGGAGCAGGTAGGCCGCCCAGGTGAAGGAGCGACGGTCGTAGGCGGCGTTGGCCACGGGGGCCGTCACGTCCCGCACACCGTAGGCCGCTCCGGGGGGCAGGCGGTCGTGGACGTCGTGAAAGGTGTGGAGGGCGACGCCGATCCGCTTCAGGTTGCTCTTGCAGCTGCTTCGTCGGGCCGTCTCCCGCGCCTGCTGCACGGCCGGGAGCAGCAGTCCGAGCAGGATCGCGATGATGGCGACCACGAGCAGGAGTTCGATCAACGTGAATCCCACGCGGCGCGGCGGCGTACGACGCATCGGGAAACCTCGACGGAGTCGTCCGAACGGGCCCGAACGGGCCAAGGGAACGGCTGAGTCTCGTCGGACCGCGTGAGTTCTGCAAGAAGAATCCCGGCCGATTCCGCTGGGCGGCACGCCTGTCGATCGCGGTGCGGTTCACTATGCTCCCCTCTCCCCTGCCGCCACGACGTCGGACCGCCCGGATGCCGCTGCTCGCCCTCGACGAACTCCGCTTCACCTACTCCTCCCCCACCCTGCTGGACGGCGTCTCGCTGAACGTCGAGCGGGGCGAACGCGTGGGGCTCGTCGGGCGGAACGGAGCCGGCAAGTCGACGCTGATGAAGCTCGTCGCCGGACTCGTTCAGCCGGACGACGGAAGCGTCACCTTCGAGGACGGGGCGAAGGTCGCGTACCTCACGCAGCACGTGCCGACCGACCTCGCCGGCACGATCTTCGACCGCGTGGCCGAGGGACTCGGAGACCTCGGGACGGCTGTCGCCGACTTCCGTCGGATCGACCGGCTCGTGCAGTCGGGAGAGGCGTCGGAGGAGGAGCTCTCCGAACACGCGGAGGCCGTCGCGGCGATCGGCGAGCACGACGGCTGGGACGCGCTCCACCGCATCGAGCGCACGCTGGGCGACATGTCGCTCGACCCCGACGGCCGGTTCGAGTCGCTGTCGGCCGGAATGAAGCGCCGCGTCCTGCTCGCCCGGGCCCTGGTCGACCAGCCGGACCTCCTGCTGCTCGACGAGCCGACGAACCACCTCGACATCGCCAGCATCCTCTGGTTGCAGGACTACCTCGGGCGGTTCGACGGGACGCTGATGTTCGTCACCCACGACCGGGCCTTCCTGCGGGCGCTCGCCAGTCGCATCGTCGAAGTCGACCGCGGCCGGCTGTTCGACTGGACCTGCGACTACGACACGTTCCTCGCACGCCGCGACGCCCAACTCGCCGCCGAGGAGCAACAGCAGGCGCTCTTCGACAAGAAGCTCGCCGAGGAGGAACGCTGGATTCGCCGCGGCATCAAGGCTCGCCGCACGCGGAACGAGGGACGCGTCCGGGCACTGAAGAAGATGCGCGAGGAACGCCGCGCACGTCGGCAGAAGGTCGGGACGGCCCGCGTGCAACTCCAGGAGGCGGAGCGGTCCGGGGCGCTCGTTGCGAAGGCCGAGGGACTCGAGTTCGCCTACGACGACCTGCCGATCGTCGACGGTCTCGACGTCACGATCTTCCGTGGCGACCGTATCGGGCTCATCGGGCCGAACGGCGTCGGCAAGTCGACCCTGCTCAAGCTGTTGCTCGGCGAACTGCAGCCGCAGCGAGGAGCCGTCCGCAACGGGACCAACCTGCAGGTCGCCTACTTCGACCAGCTCCGGTCCCAGCTCGACGAGGAGAAGTCGGCCGTCGAGAACGTCGGCGACGGTCGCGACTTCGTCGAGATCAACGGCAACAAACGCCACGTGCTCGGCTACCTGCAGGACTTCCTGTTCCCGCCCGAGCGCGCCCGCACCCGCGTCGGCTTCCTCTCCGGCGGCGAGCGAAACCGGCTGCTGCTCGCCAAGCAGTTCACCAAGCCCTCCAACGTCCTCGTCCTCGACGAACCGACGAACGACCTCGACGTCGAGACGCTCGACCTGCTGGAGGAACTGCTGCAGGAGTACTCCGGTACGATCCTGCTCGTCAGCCACGACCGCGAGTTCCTGAACAACGTCGTCACCAGCACGCTCGCCTTCGCGGGGAACGGCGTCGTCCGCGAGTACGACGGCGGGTACGACGACTGGCTTCGCCAGCGGGCCGAGGCCGAGCCGGCCGCCGTGACGGAACCCGCCCCTTCGCCGAAGCGTTCACTGGAGACGACGGCCCCCCCGAAGCCGTCCGCGAAGAAGCTGAGCTACAAGGACCAACGCGAACTGGACGCCCTGCCCGCCCGCATCGACGACCTCGAGAAGCGGATCGCCGACGTCCACCAGACGATGTCCGACCCGGCCTTCTACCAACGGGACGGCCAGGAGATCGCCGCCGCGAAGGCGGAGCTGGAGGCTCTGGAAGCCGAACTCGCCGAGGCGTTCGAGCGCTGGGAGTCGCTCGACGGCTGAGTGGTCCGTCTACCGTTCGACGACCAAGTCGGGCCGCGTGTTGCGGAGACGTTCGACGTCCGCGGCATCGACGCCTTCGACCCGCTCGAGCGTGATCTTCTTCAGCGAGTCGATCTTCGCGAGGGAGGCGAGTCCGCGGCTCGTGATCCGCGTCCCGCCGAGTCCGACGTAGCGGAGTTTCTCGAGCTTCGCGAGCTGGGCCAGGTGGGCGTCCGTCGTGGCGGTGCCGTCGAGGTAGAGCTCCTCGAGCGACCCGAGCGCGGCGATCTCGTCGAACACCTTCCCTTCGAACGTCGAGTTCCACAGGAACAGCATCTTGAGGTTCGGGAACCGGCGGAGCTTCCGAAGGTCGGCCGGGGAGACCTTCGTGTTGGAGAGTCCGGCAAGCTCGACTTCGCCCGGCAGCCAGCGCTCCACCGTGAACGCCGGTTCGTCGTGGGCGACGCCCCAGTAGTCGAGGGTCTCGTGGGCGGCTCGGCGAACGAGAAAGACTTTCACCTCCCGCCCCGCGTTCTCCGCGGCGCGGTGTCGAATGGCGGTCGTGTCGTCGGCCAGCAGCGACTTCGCGAGCGCGCGGTTCTCGGCCGTGTCGAAGTACCGCAGGGCTCGGGCGGCCTCCGGGCGCTCCCACGAGGTCGCGTCCCGCAGGACCCGGCGGGCCCAGGCTTCGAGCCGTTCGTCCACCGGAACCGTCAACGACGTCTGTGCGTAGCCGCCGTACCTGGTCTTCGCGACAGCCTCCCGCGGCAGCATGCGGGTGAAGGTCCGGACTCGCGTGACGCCCGGTCGGTTCCGCAGAACGCCGCGGGCCGCTCGGAGGACGGCGTCGCCGTCGTCGAGACGCGACGTGTCGGACCGGAAGACGGCGAGGTCCTCGGCGGAAAGGTCGATTGCGCCCGCGCCGGCCGCGTCGCCCGAACGTCCCACGATCAACAGCCGCGCCTCGGCGGTCTTCCAAGCCCTGAGCGTGCGGGGGGCGGTCCGGAGTCGAACCGACCGTCTCACCCGATGCGGGCCCTTCAGTCGCTCGGCCGCGACGACGATGACCGGCAACACCCCCTGCTCGTCCGGTTCGCCGATCGTCTCGACTCGACCGACGAGAACGAAGTCCGCGTTCAGCACGAAGCTGTCGAGACTCTCCGTGTGCCCCGTGATCGGCTGGGCGGCGGCGGGCGAGACCGTCGACGCGGTCAGCAGGAAGGCGAGCAGGCGTGTCATCGTGGGCTCCGAACGGGCGGGCGGCCTTGCATTCGCGGAGGACGCCCCAGACGCTGTCCCCGTCAGCTTACCAGTCGCGAACCTCTTGGTCGGACAGGATCTCGTGTCACGCCTCGTTCCGCTGCTCCTTCTCGTCTCGTGCGTCGCGACGGGTTCGTCGGCTCGATCGGCCGAGCGACCGAACGTCCTTTGGATCGTCGGCGAGAACTTCTCGAACGACCTCGGGTGCTACGGTCGGGAGAACGTCGCGACTCCGCACCTCGACGCCCTCGCGAAGTCCGGTGTGCGGTACGTGAACGCGTTCGCCACCTCGCCGGTCTGTGCGCCGAGTCGGTCCTGCTTCCTCGTCGGCATGTACCAGACGACGACCGACACGCACAACATGCGGTCGCACCGGGACGACGACTTCCGCCTGCCGCCCGGCGTGCGACCGCTCACGCTGCGGCTGCGGGACGCGGGCTACTACACGGCGAACGTCACGCACCTCGGCGATCAGCGCGAGGGGACCGGCAAGCTGGACCTCAACTTCGTCAACGAGGGCAAGCTGTTCGACACGGCCCAGTGGGACGACCTGAAGGACCGGCAGCCGTTCTTCGCGATGGTCAACCTGCCCGAGGCGGAGTACGACATCTACGACCGCAAGTCGGCCGAGAAGGAGCGGGTGCCCTGGGTGGGCGAGGAGTGGCATCCCCGGGTGGCGACCGAGGAGAACGTCACGCCGCCGCCCTACTACCCGGACCACCCGGTCGTGCGGCAGGAGTGGGCGCGGTACCTGAACTCCGTCAGCGGGGCGGACGTCCGCGTCGGCCGGATCCTCGCCCGACTGAAGGCCGACGGACTCGACGACGACACGGTCGTCTTCTTCTTCGCCGACAACGGGCGGCTGACGGCTCGCGGGATTCACTGGCCGTTCGACCAAGGGCTGCGGGTGCCGTTGATCGTTCGGGACGCGGCCAACCACCCCGTCCTCGGCCAACGCGAGAAGCCGGGCACGGTCAGCGACCGAGTCGTGAGCCTGCTCGACCTGACCGCGACGACGCTCGTCGCCGCCGGTGTCGAACGGCCGGCCGCCATGCAGAGCCGTGTGTTCCTCGGGCCGAACGCCGATCCGCTGCGGACGTTCGCCTTCGCGGCCCGCGACCGGATCGACGAGACGGTCGTCCGCATGCGGTCCGTCCACGACGCCCGTTTCCACTACGTCCGAAACTACACGCCTGGGACCGGCTTCGAGACGCTGAACCGGTACAAGGAGAAGTGCTTCCTCGTGAAGCCGTTGATGCGGCGACTGAAAGCCGAGGGGAGGCTGACCGGGCCGCCGCTCGCACTGATGCAACCGTTTCCGGACGAGATGCTGTTCGACGTCCAGACCGACCCGCACGAGATCGACAACCTCGCCGACTCGGAGAAGCCCGAGCACCGTGCCGCCCTGCTCCGCCTGCGAGCGGCGCTCGACACCTGGATCGTCGAGACCGGCGACCGGGGCCGTCTGCTCGAGCCGCCGGAGGT
>JANQQW010000009.1 GCA_028284885.1 Planctomycetaceae bacterium | reverse complement strand
GGGGAGCACCCACGTTCGCGACGGCATCGACCTGAAGCGGTTGATGAGCATCGTCGTCGTGGCGTTGATCCCCACGATCTACATGGCGCTCTGGAACACCGGCTACCAGACGCACCTCCGCATCGAGGGAATCCTCGAGTCGCAGGGTCTGCAGCCGGCCGACGTGCCGGGCTGGCAGGCCGCCGTCATGCGGAACCTCGGCCTTCCCATCGACCAGCCCGGCAACTGGGCGGCGAACGTCGTCCACGGGGCGCTCTACTTCCTGCCGATCTACCTCGTCACGGTGGCCGTCGGCGGTGCCTGGGAGGGGCTGTTCGCGATCGTCCGCCGCCACGAGATCAACGAGGGGTTTCTCGTCACCAGCATGCTGTTCCCGCTGACGCTGCCCGCCACCATCCCGTTGTGGCAGGTCGCCTTGGGCATCAGTTTCGGCGTGGTGATCGGCAAGGAGATCTTCGGCGGCACCGGACGGAACTTCCTGAACCCCGCGCTGACCGCCCGGGCGTTCCTGTACTTCGCCTACCCGGCCCAGATCAGCGGGTCGATCTGGTCGGCGCCGCGGTCCAGCGAGGGAGCCTTTGACGCCCTGAGCGGTGCGACGGCCCTGGGTGCCGCGGCCGAGGGGGGGCTGGAGTCGATCGAGTACACCTGGTTCGACTGCTTCATGGGCTGGATCCAGGGCTCGATGGGGGAGACCTCCGTGCTCGCCTGCCTGATCGGGGCGGCCATCCTGATCGGCACGGGCATCGGTTCCTGGCGAATCATGTCGGGCGTGGTGATCGGAGCGGCGGTCTTCAGCGTGGCCACCATGTCCGCCAGCGACACGAACCCCATGTTCGGCTTCCCGTTCACCTGGCACCTCGTCGTGGGCGGTTTCGCCTTCGGCACGGTTTTCATGGCGACCGACCCGGTCTCCGCGTCGATGACACGAACCGGCCAGTGGTGGTACGGGGCACTCATCGGGGCGATGACGATCGTGATCCGCGTCGTGAACCCCGCCTTCCCCGAGGGGATCATGCTGGCGATCCTGTTCGGCAACGTGTTCGCCCCGCTCATCGACTACTTCGTCGTGCAGGCAAACGTCAAACGGAGGCTTGCCCGTGTCGCCTGAACCGAATGCCGTCGAACAAAACGAGTCGACGCCGCCCGAGACCGAGTCCGCTGAGGCCCAGACGACCGACGTCGAGGAGCCGGCGAAGTCGGACAAGAACTCGGTCGTGAACACCTTCAAGGTGGCCGTGCTGCTGAGCCTCGTCTGCTCGGTCGCGGTCTCCGTGGTCGCGGTCGGCCTGCGGAACGAGCAGGAGAAGAACAAGGAGCTGTTCCGCAAGCAGAACATCCTGCAGGCCGCCTCCACGCTGCTCGGCGTCGAGAACGTCGGCGAGCTCTCCAACGAGGAGAAGGCCGAGCTGTACGAGGACCGGATCGAGGCCTTCTTCGTCGATCTCGAGACCGGCGAGACGATGGAGAAGGTGACCGACCCGAAGTCGAAGGACGAGATCACGCCGGACAAGTTCGACGCGAAGACCGCCGCGAAGGATCCGGCCTACACGAAGCCGATCGAGGGCCGGGACATCGCCGGGCTTCAAGGCCGGCGGGAGACCTTCACCGTCGCCTACCGCGTGAAGACCGAGAGCGGCGACACGGCTGGCTACGTCCTCCCGATCCGAGGCTACGGCCTGTGGTCCACGCTGTGGGGCTTCCTCGCCCTCGCGGACGACGGCGAGACGATCCGCGGCATCACCTACTACGAGCACGCCGAGACCCCGGGCCTGGGCGGCGAGGTCGACAACGCCAAGTGGAAGGCCCAGTGGGACGGCAAGCAGGCGCTCGACGACGACGGCGAGGTCGTCATCCAGGTCGTGAAGGGGCAGGCGAACGGCCCCACCGAGATCGACGGACTCGCCGGGGCGACCATCACGTCGCAGGGCGTGACGAACATGCTCGAGTACTGGCTCGGCCCGCGCGGGTTCGGGCCGTTCCTCGAAGCGGTCAAGTCCGCTGAACCGGCGGTTGCCGCTCGCGAGACGCTGCAGACGGCACGGCGAAACCAGACGACCAACGACTCCCCGCGGGAGGCGAAAGATGGCTGAACCGAAGGCGAAGGACGTCCTGTTCGACCCGATCGTGAACCGCAACCCGATCGCACTGTTGGTGCTGGGCATCTGCTCGGCCCTCGCGGTGACGACGCAGTTGTGGCCCACGATCATCATGTGTCTCGCGGTGACGGCGGTCGTCGCGTGCTCGAACGTCGCGGTCAGCCTGATCCGGAACGACATCCCGGCCAGCATCCGCATCATCTGCCAGATGACGATCATCGCGTCGCTGGTGATCATCGTGGACCAGCTTCTCAAGGCGTACGCCTTCACCGTCAGCCAGCAGCTGTCGGTGTTCGTCGGGCTGATCATCACGAACTGCATCGTGATGGGTCGCGCCGAGGGCTTCGCCATGAAGGAGGGGCCGAAGCTCAGCTTCCTCGACGGCATCGGCAACGGCCTCGGCTACAGCCTGATCCTCGTGGTCTGCGGCGTCTTCCGCGAGCTCTTCGGCAGCGGCTCGCTGTTCGGCTACACGCTGCTCAACCCGGTCAAGGAAGGGGGCTGGTACGTGCCCAACGGCATGATGCTGCTGCCCCCGTCCGCCTTCTTCATCATCGGCGGCACCATCTGGCTCATCCGGTCCATCCGGCCCGAGCAGATCGAAGCCGACTGACACCCCTGCGAACCACCCCGACCGTCCCCCCGACGGAGTACCAACCGTGATCGAACTCCCGACCCTCGAAGCCGGTCTCGCACTGTTCGTGAAGTCGGTCTTCGTCGAGAACCTCGCACTCGCCTTCTTCCTGGGGATGTGCACGTTCCTCGCCGTGTCGAAGGACGTGAAGTCGGCGATCGGCCTCAGCATGGCCGTGGTCGTGATCCAGACGATCACGATCCCCGTGAACAACCTGCTGTTCCAGTTCGTGCTCAAGCCGAACGCCATCGGCACGGGCATCGACCTCTCGTTCCTCGGACTGATCTGCTACATCGGCGTGATCGCGGCGATGGTGCAGATCCTCGAGATGTTCCTCGACCGCTACGTCCCCGCCCTGCACGCCACGCTGGGCATCTTCCTCCCGCTGATCACCGTGAACTGCGCGATTCTCGGCGGGAGCTTGTTCATGGTCGAACGTGACTACAATTTCGCGGAGAGCGTCATCTACGGCTTCGGTTCCGGCACCGGCTGGGGCCTCGCCATCTGCGCTCTCGCAGGCATCCGCGAGAAGATGAAGTACAGCGACGTCCCCGCCGGCCTCCGCGGCCTGGGGATCACGTTCGTCACCGTCGGCCTGATGGCCCTCGCGTTCATGGGGTTCTCGGGAATTCAGCTTTGAAAGCGTTCGGCGATCGGCGTTCTGCAGTCAGCCCCCGCGGCTGAGTGCCGAGAGCTGAGAGCTGACGGCTGTCAACCATGACCATCCTCTACGGCGTTCTGTTCTTCGTGGGAATCGTGGCCGCGTTGGTCGCGGTGATCCAGTTGGCCAAGTCGCAGCTGGTCGCGTCCGGCAACGTCAAGATCGTCGTCAACGACCAGAAGACGATCGAGACCCCGGCCGGCGGCAAGCTGCTGGGCGTGCTCGCCAACGAGGGGATCTTCGTCTCCTCCGCCTGCGGCGGCGGTGGCACCTGTGCCCAGTGCAAGGTGCACGTCCACGAGGGAGGCGGCGAGATCCTCGCCACCGAGAAGGCCCACATCAACCGCCGCGAGGCCAAGGAGGGGCTCCGGCTCTCCTGCCAGGTCGGCGTGAAGCAGGACATGAAGATCGAGGTCCCGCCCGAGGTCTTCGAGACCAAAAAGTGGGAGTGCACGGTCAAGTCGAACCGGAACGTCGCCACCTTCATCAAGGAGTTCGTGCTCGAACTCCCCGAAGGCGAGGAGGTCGACTTCAAGCCGGGCGGCTTCATCCAGATCGAGGTCCCGCCGCACCACCTGAAGTACGCCGACTTCGACGTCGAGACGGAGTACCACGAGGACTGGGACAAGTTCAATCTGTGGCGGTTCGAGTCGAAGGTCGAGGAGGAGACGATCCGGGCCTACTCGATGGCGAACTACCCGGGCGAGAAGGGCATCATCATGCTCAACGTCCGTGTCGCCAGCCCCCCGCCGCGAGCGCCCGAGGGGACCCCGCCGGGCAAGGTCAGCTCCTACATCTTCAACTGCAAGCCGGGCGACAAGGTCACCATCTCCGGCCCGTACGGCGAGTTCTTCATCAAGGAGACGAAGGCCGAGATGGTCTACATCGGCGGCGGGGCCGGCATGGCTCCGCTCCGGTCGCACATCTTCGAGCTGCTCAAGGAGCGGGACTCCGACCGCAAGATCAGCTACTGGTACGGCGGTCGCAGCGTCCGCGAGCTGTTCTACATGGAGGAGTTCGAGGAACTGGAGCAGAAGCACCCCAACTTCTCGATGCACGTCGCGTTGTCCGACCCGATGCCCGAGGACAACTGGACTGGCAGCACCGGCTTCATCCACCAGGTGCTCCACGACGAGTACCTGAAGGACCACCCGGCCCCCGAGGACATCGAGTACTACATCTGCGGCCCGCCGATGATGCTCCAGGCGGTCCTCAACATGCTCGACTCGCTCGGCGTCGAGCCGGAGAACATCGCCTTCGACGACTTCGGCGGGTGACGCGGCCGTGTGCCGCGCCCGCATGACCGGACACCGGGAACCGGCCGACTTCAGGCGAGCAACTCCTGGACGACCCGGCCGGAGACGTCGGTCAGCCGCACGTCCCGGCCGGAGTGCCGGTAGACGAGCCGCTCGTGGTCGAGGCCGAGGAGGTGCAGGACGGTGGCGTGCAGGTCCGGGACGGAGACGCGGTCCTCGACGGCGTGGTAGCCGAACTCGTCGGTCGCGCCGTGGACGGTCCCCCCCTTCGTGCCGCCGCCGGCGAGCCACATCGTGAACCCGCGGGCGTGGTGGTCGCGTCCCCTGCCCCCCTCGGTGTTCGGGGTCCGGCCGAACTCGCCGCCCCAGACGACCAGTGTCTCGTCGAACAACCCCCGCTGTTTCAGGTCGGCGATCAGGGCCGCGATCGGGCGGTCGGTCTCCGTGCAGTGCAGCCGGTGGTTCTTCTCGACGTCGTCGTGCGCGTCCCAGGCGCGGGGGCCCTGGTTGCCGCCGCTGTAGAGCTGGACGAACCGCACCCCGCGTTCGACGAGGCGGCGGGCGAGCAGACAGTTGCGGCCGAAGTGCGACGTGACCTTCTCGTCGAGCCCGTATGCTCTTCGCGTGGCGGACGTCTCGCCCGCGAGGTCGACCGCCTCGGGGGCACGGGACTGCATGCGGTACGCGAGTTCGTACGAGGCGACCCGGGCCTCGAGTTCCGCGTCCGCCGGGTTTCGCCGGGCGTAGTCGCCGTTCCACCTCGCGAGCAGGTCGTACTGGGCCTTCTGTCGGCCGGGCGTGATCCCCTTCGGCGGCGAGACGTAGGCGATCGGCTCGCCCGAGGAACGGAGCGGGACACCCTGCAGGCTGGCCGGCATGAAGCCGTTCGACCAGTTCAGGGCCCCGTTCACCGGTGCCCCCTGGTGGTCCATCATCACGACGAACCCCGGCAACTCGTCCGACTCGCTCCCGAGCCCGTAGTTCACCCACGACCCGATGCTCGGATGCCCCGACAGCAACGAGCCCGACTGCATCTGCAACAGGGCCGGTCCGTGGTTGTTGCTGTCGCAGTGCATCGACCGGACGACGCAGAGGTCGTCCGCGTGCCGGGCGAGGTGCGGGTACAACTCGCAGACGTCGAGCCCGCACTCCCCGTGACGGGCGAACGAGAACGGACTTCGCATCGCGGTCGGCTTCGTCTTTCCGACCATGAACGCGTCCTCCTTGCGGTAGACGGGGATCTCCCGGCCGTCCCAGCGGTCGAGCTCCGGCTTGGGGTCGAACGTGTCGACCTGGCTGGGCCCGCCGTACATGAACAGGAAGATCACGTTCTTCGCACGTGGGGCGAAGTGCGGACGGGACTCGGGCGCGGCTGTCTCGCCGCACAGCCCGTCCCGCGCGAGCAGCCACGACAGAGCGAGTCCGCCGAACCCGCCACCGGACCGGGCCAGCCACTCGCGTCGATCGAAGGTGTTCACGCCGGGGCCCACGGGTCACTCCAGGTACAGGAACTCGCTGAGGTTGAAGACGACCTGACAGAGATCCGTCAGGGCTTCGTGACGGGCGTCGGCGACTCCCTCCGCACGCAGTCGTTCTTCCTGGGCGGCGAGGAAGGCGATCCCCTCGTCGATCCGGTGCGCTTCCGCCGGGCGCCCCAGTGCCGTACGAAGCAGCCACGCGACGCGGTCTTGGTCGTCGCTCCCCGCCTGTCGGGCAACGCGACTCGCCAGCGCGGCGGACTGGTCGCGGACGAACTCGTCGTTCATCAGCAACAGAGCCTGCGTCGGGACGAGGCTCTCGGCGCGTCGGGCACAGCTGTGGTTCGTCGAGGGGCCGTCGAACAGCTCGAGCATCGGCAGTTGGAGTTGCCGCTTCACGTAGACGTAGACGCCGCGACGCCAGTGCTCGGGCCCTTCGCGTTCGACGACCGGCCACTTGTTCCGTTGGCTCGCGACGAGCAGTTCGGGCCGCACGCGGGGGTGGATGCCGGGGCCGCCCATCGTGCGGTTGAGTCGTCCCGAGACGGCGAGGATCGCGTCCCGCAGGGGCTCCGCCTCGAGCCGACGGCGGTTCGCGCGCCACAGCAGCAGGTTCTGGGGGTCGACCGACGGCCCGGCTCCCGAGGACGCCGACGACTGCCGGTACGCGGACGAGGTGACGATCGTCCGGTGCAACGACTTCAGGGAGCCCCCGGAACGCCGGAGTTCGTCGGCGAGCCAGTCGAGCAGGTCCGGGTGCGTCGGCTCGGCCCCGCGGAGACCGAGGTTGCTCGGCGTCGCCACGAGCCCACGTCCGAAGTGGTGCTGCCAGACGCGGTTCGCCATCACCCGCCAGAACAACGGATTGTCGTCGCCCACGAGCCACCGGGCGAGCGACGCCCGGCGATCCGTCGACTCGCCCGGCGAGAACGGGGCGACCGAGTCGAGCACGCTCGGCACGCCGGGCTCGACGACCGGCCCCTTGTTCGCGGGATCGCCCCGCCACAGGACGTTCGTCGTGGGCGCGACGGAACGGACGTCCGAGCGAACCCGCAGGTACGCGTGCTTCCCTCGCTCCTTGAACGGAACGGACTTCGGCTCCGCGGCGTCGAGACTTCCGAGTTCGAGTCGCCGGGTGTCCGTACCGTCGAAGAAGGCGAGGAAGCGGTAGTAGTCGCGTTGCGGCAGCGGGTCGTACTCGTGGTCGTGGCAGCGGGCGCAGGCGAGGGTCAGCCCGAGGAACACGGACGAGGTCGTCGCGATCACGTCGTCGAGCTGGTCGAGGCGGTACTGCTCCTTGGCCCGCTGCGACTTCCCCACGTTCGTCTCGTTGGCGGGGCCGTTCGTCCCGAAGCCGGTGGCCGTCCAGGTCTCGACGGTCGCGTCCGGCAGCTCGTCGCCGGCGAGCTGTTCGAGGGCGAACCGGCCGTACGGCTTGTCGGCGTTGAAGCTCGCGACGACGTAGTCCCGGTACCGCCAGGCCGCCGGGCGGTCGTGGTCCTCGTGGAAGCCACTCGAGTCGGCGTACCGGGCGAGGTCGAGCCAGTGGCGGCCCCAACGCTCGCCGTAGTGAGGCGAGGCGAGGAGTCGGTCGACCACCCGCTCGTACGCGTCCGGCCGATCGTCCACGTCGAACGCGACCACCTCTTCCGGGGTCGGCGGAAGTCCGATCAGGTCGAACGAGAGTCGCCGCAGCAACGTGGCACGCGGGGCCTCCTCGCTCGGCTGCAGCTCGGCTTGCCGCAGCCGCGCCAGGACGAAGCGGTCGACCGACGTTCGCGACCAGGAGTCGCGGGTGACGGTTGGCACGGTCGGTCGGGCGACCGGACGGAACGACCAGTGCGAACGCCCCTCGGCGACGCGGGACCGGCCGACCGGCGTGTCGGCGGGCAGCCCGTCGATCCAGCGGCCGACCAGGGCGATCTCGTCCTCCGTGAGCTGCTCGTCCGGCGGCATGTGCGGCTTCGCGCCCCGCCCGAGCACCTGCACCAGCAGACTCGCGGCACCCCGTCCCGGGACGACGACCGACCGCCGCGTGGAACCGGTCAACACGGCCTTCGGTGACGACAGGTCGAGCCCTCGCTCCGGCTCGTCCGACGAGTGACAGTCGCCGCACCTGCGTTCGAGCAGATCGAAGGCGGCGGACTCCGGATCGCCCCCCCAAGCCGGCGGCAAACCGGTGCAGAGCAGAAGGAGGATGGTGCAGCACGACCGCATCTCGAGCCTCTCTTCAGACGACAGATCAGTCTACGAACTTCTTCCGCTCCTCGCAGTGGGAAAGGGTCTCGCCTCCGCCGTCGCGAGCGACGACGCGGGCTTGCAACGGGCTCAGTCGCCAGGGCGGGAGTCGGGTGGGTCGGTTGCCTCTCCGGGCTCCGGCAGGCTCGCGATCCACTGCTTCAACAGTTCGACGGCGCGTTCGTCGACGACCGACGTCGCCAACGGCGGCATTCGCCCGCGTCCGTCCGTTGCGACGCGCTCGAGCAAGACCGACCGGTCGGGCCGACCCGGCGCGACGAGACGCGCCCGCTCGATCCCGTAGTGGTCGTGCAGCGGCTTGACGTCGAGGATGCGGGCGTCCTTCAGCTTGGTCTTGAAGCCGAGTTCCATCGCCGCGTTGCCGCCCCCCGCCTCGACGTGGCACTGGGCACAGTTCGCGTGGAGGTAGGACCGCACCCGCGCTTCGAGTGGCCCGGCCGGGTCGTACGGATCGACGAGCCGGTCGTAGGCGACCGGCGAGCGGGGGAGCAACGTCGAGCGGGGGGAGCGGCGTTGGTCACGCGTGCGGGTCAGCCGGGCCGCCTCGTCCGCAGTCGTGTCGTCCGTGAGTGACTTCTTCACCCGTTCGACGGCGTCGCGGGACCAGTCGTGCGTGCCGAGCAGTCCCAGTTGCTCGAACACGACGAGTTGGTTCTCGACGAAGCCGCCGTAGTCGTGGTCGCGGTTCAACTGCCACGTGGAGAGCCCGAGGACGTAGTTGGCCGCCCGGCTGTGGCAGACCATGCACTCCGTCCGGCTGGGGTACCGCCAGATCTGCTCGCGCGTCCCGCCGTCCTCGGTCCGGAACCGGAACGTGCGGTCGCGGCCTGCCTTCCCGACGAGCGTGGCGTCGGTCCCGTCGTCGTTCCACTCGTACGAGTAGCCGACCCACTCCCCCTGCTGCTTCAGCATCAGCCGCGTCTCGATCCAGCGGTCGTCGAGGGCGAACGACTTCACCAGCACGGTCCGGTCCGGGAACGTCCAGGCCTTCTTCTCGGAGAACCCGATCCTCGGCTTGCCGCCGTCGGGGCCGGCGTCGTGCGGGATCGCGACGAACCGCGACTTCCGGGCCCCGTCCGACCACAGCGGGGCGTTCACGGAGTACGGGACCAGCCCCGGCTTCGGGACGTGTCCGCCCGGCTCGAAGAGGCCCGTCTCGGACAGCTTCCGGGGAAAGTCGGCCGGTTCGTGCTCCGGATCGTCGTTTCGTTCGAACGTGTGCAGCCCGCCTCCCTTCCGGTGGTCGACGACCAGGATCTCGCCGTCGGCGTCCAGTGCGAACGCGGTGATCTGCAGCGTCGTGTCGGCGAGTTCGCGGTGCCACACGACCTTCTCCCCGTCGTGCTTCGCCCCCCAGATCTTGCCGGTCGAGTAGTCGCCGTAGAGGTACGCCCCGCGGAGTTCGGGGAACCGCTCGCCGTGGTAGACGACGCCACCGGTGAGCGAACGGCTCTCCGAGTGCGGGTGCTCGAGCGTGGGCTTCGAGATGGGCGTCGGCCCGCGTTCTCGTTCGAGGTAGAACGGGTGGCTCCCCTCCATGACGCTCCAGCCGTAGTTCGCCCCCCGCTCGACGAGGTAGACCTGCTCCCAGAGATCCTGCCCGTTGTTGCCGACCCAGACGTGGCCCGTCCGTCGGTCGACGGTGATCCGCCACGGGTTGCGGAACCCGTAGGCCCACGTCTCCGGCTGTGCGCCCGGTCTGCCGACGAACGGGTTGTCCGCCGGAACGGAGTACGCCCGCCCGTCGTCGGGCTCGTCGACGTCCAACCTGAGCACCTTGGCGAGCAGGTGGTCGAGTCCCTGCCCCTTCAGGTTCGTGTCGCTGTCGGACGTCCCGTCGCCGGTCGTGACGTACAGCATGCCGTCGTTCCCGAAGGCGACGGCCGCCCCGTTGTGTCCGTCGGACGGCCACTCGACGACCAGCGTTGCGGACTTCGCGTCGAGGGCGAACGGCGGCTCTCGACCGATCGTGTACCGCGTGACCCGCGAGTGCTTCGGAGCATCGCCCCGGGCCCCGTTGCTCCCGACGAAGACGTAGCCGTTCTCCTCGAAGCGGGGATGGAAGCAGAGGTCGTAGATCGTGTCGGTCACCGACAGCAGCACCTCAGGCTCCCCTGCCCCCGTCGTCCGCAGCAACCGCGACTTGCCCCACGGCTTGTCCTCGTCGGCGACGACCAGGTTCTCGGTCCCCGGCTCGAGGACCGCTTGGATCGGCCAGTCGACCGTCAGTTCGGGGAGGGCGCGGACGACCCGGAACGGCGGGGGTGGTTCCGGCGAGCCGACGACGCGAGACGTCTTCAACGGAACGTACGCGGGGAGGCCGGCGCGATTCCGCGGCGGGCCGACGAACCGGAGCGTCGCGTAGTCCTCGTAGTGGTGGAAGTCGGGCCGGGTCTTCGAGCCGAGCGGTGCACAGGTCGAGAGCTCGGGTCCCTCGAACGCGACCGAGTAGTCGTAGCGGCAGAGGGCGAAGGCCCACTCCTCGTCGACGGCGGGGCGGCCGCCGGTCGGGAGGAAGTCGGTCCACGGGATGCGGCCCTCGACGGTCCAGCCGGTGTCCTCGTCGGTCCAGTCGCCGACCGTTCCCTTTGCGACGACCTTCGCCTCGACGTGGAACGGCCGGTCCTTCGCGAACCGGTCGTACGCCCCGGCTCCCCGCCGCGGCATGAAGACGTCGAGCACGGTCCCGGACGGGTTCACCTGGAACTCGAAGTACCCGCCGTGCTTCGCGGAGGGCTTGAAGAACAGCTCGAACACGTCGCCGAGCCACAGCTTCTCGTCGTGCTCGGTCGAGTACGAGTAGAGGTCGGCGTCCTCCATCTCGGCGAGGAAGTAGAGTGCCTCGCGGTCCCACAACAGCCGGGCCTTCGTCGCCGTCCTCGCCGGCCGTTCGTTCTCGCCCAGCCAAGGCAACGTGAACCGGTCGATGACGGCGGCCCGCTTCCAGGCGGCCTCGTCCGGCTTCCCGTCGACGACGATCGGCGAGTCGGCGAAGCGACACTCGTGGACGGGCGGCGCGGCTTCGGCGAGCGTGGAGCCCGCCACCAGAACGAGGCCGACGATCGATCGCGTCATCTGGGATTCCTCCGTCGACTCGCTGAGGTCATTGGACGACGATCGCGTCGGCGACGTCGAGGTCGAACGTGAACGTGACGGCATCGCCCTCGTCGCGGACGAGGACCGTGCCACCGGTGGCGAGGCGGACGTTCGTGACGCGCCGCGGCAGGTGCTCGTTCGGCACGCGGACGACCAGCTTCTCGACCGGCTCCGGCGACCAGTTGACGACCGGGATCACGAAGCCGTCCTTCGACTGCAGGAGCCGCGACTCGACGAGCCGGGCCGAGCAGTCGACCGGCTTCGGCACGTTCTCCAGCGGGGACTCGATCAACGTGCGGACGTTCTCGTCGAACTCGGTCGGCAGGAAGTGGGACATCGTGTCGGCGTGGCTGCCGCGGTCGACCGGGATGCGGGGGATCGCCGGGTGGAAGTACGACAGCCCCGGCTGGAACTGGCAGGCGACGACCGAACCGCGGCCCACCTCGCGACGGCTGACGGCGGGCGACCCCTTCGCGAACGTCGCGAGCACTTCGCCGTCCGTCACCTTGGAACGCACGAGCGCGCCGAACACCGGGAACGACTTCGAGTCGTGCCGAACCTCGTCGGCAGGTTCGGCGAACGGGAGCTCCTGCTTCGTGAACTCCACGGCCGCGGACTCGGGGGCTTCGAGTGTGTCGTAGCGGACGCCGGTCAACTTCTGGAAGGACTCGTTCGGCTCGCCGAACTCGTCGTACCACCCGGCCCCGGCCGTGGCGAAGAGACGGCCCCCCTGCTCGACCCACTTCGCAATCGCCGTCGTCGCGGCGCGGCTGACGTGTCGGTCGGTGACGTACAACGCCTCGTAGTCGTCCACCGTCCCGTCGAGCGCGTCCTCGTCGGTGACGAAGTCGAGCGGTCGCCCGCTGTGGAGGAGGGCCGTGTAGAGGGTTCGCTTGGCCGGACCGAACGAGCCGTCGTCGTCGTCCCAGACGTCGGCCGCCTCGCTGAACCAGAGGGCGACGTTCCCCCGCGCGACCCGGCCGTCCTGGACGACGTCCTCGAAGGTGCCGAGCTCGTACAGCGCCCGGCGGACGGCGACGTAGTTCTCGGGTCCGCTGACGTGGTTCTCCGTGTAGGCGTGCTGGACGGGGCGGAACTCGAAGAGGTTCAGGACCTTCGCCCCGTGCATCAGGTCGCCGTAGAACTGCCGTCGCCAGTTCTCGGGCGTGACGCCGGGCGAGTGCGGCATCACGTAGTAGTGGATGCGGCCGTCCGGGTGGTGCTTCCGCCCGGCACGGAACTGGTCGAGCGTGATGAAGTTCATCTGCATGGTGCCGACGGGCACCTGCCAGATGTAGTCCTCGCTCCAGGGCATCGTCATGCCCCCCTCGCGGAAGAGGGTGATCCACTTGTGCGTCGGGCCGAGGTAGTGGTGGCCGTGGTGCGGTGAGAAGTTCGCCCCGACGCCGGCGTTCGGCAGGTAGCGACGGATCAGGTCCGTCCGTTTCTTCAACCGGGCGATGCCGTGGGCGTACTCGAACTGCTTCGAGTGGTAGTACAGCCGCCCGTTCGACTCGGCGGTCTCCGGCTTCGTGGAGTACGCGATCTTCGACCAGTCGTCGCCGGCTCCCTTCACGACGTCCTCGGGGCGGACCTTCTCGCCTTTCAGCCAAGTGCGGAACGACTCGTTCACGTCGCCGCGGGGGCGGGGGAGGCCGATCTCGTCGCCGAGGCTGACGCAGCCGACCGACTCCGCGAGCCCCCGCTGCTGCAGGTCCTTCAGGAACGCCTCCAGCTTCTCGTCGTCGTACCGGCGGACGTCGACGTAGCCGCGAGCCCCCGCGCGGCCCTTCGGCTGTTCGAGCTTCGTCTCCGTGACCGGCAGCAGTTCGAGGAACCGGTTGCGGAGGGCCGTGTACTCCGGGTCGTCCGGCTTCTCGGCGAACGTAAGGCAGTAGACGATCGACCGCTGCGGCCGCTTCCCCTGCACCGGTTCCGCCTCGATCGCCTCGACGAGGTCGCGGAGGACGTCTGTCGTGTGGCGGATGCGCTGCGTGTACCGCGTGTCGGCGTCGTAGGCGAGTTCGAGCACCGGCCGCTTCGACTCGAACGTGGCGATCCCGCCGATCTTGCCGTCGGCTCCGCGGACGCCGAACTCGACGACGTAGTCGAGCGGCGACTTCGACGCGGCGGTCAGCTTCCACTGCCCGTCGTTGAGGGTGTCGAGCAGGCTGCCGACCTCGGTCCACTCGCTCTGCCCGCCGGGGGCGACGGTGACCGCCTTCGGCTTCCAGTTCCGCTGGTGCACCCAGTACGGGGAGTGCTCGGTCCCGTTCGGGATCCTCAGCGTCGTCTCGCCGGCTGCCTTCGGGACGGAGAGTCGCAGGAAGAGGTCGCCTTCCTGCGTGAGCATGCCGTCGAGCGGCAGGTAGCGTTCCTTCTCGATCCGCTGGGCGACCTGCTCGGCGTCGCGGGTCAGCATCACGAGATCGACGTTCCGCCGTGCGGCGTCGCCCGTCTGCGGACCGGCGACGAGTCGGATCGTCGCCTCGCCCTTCTCCAGTTGGACGAACGCGTCGTGCCCCTCCCAGACGACGTTCTCGCCGGCCCCCCAGCTCCAGGCGACCTCGGCCTTCAGCTTCTGCGAGAAGGGCCAGATCTTGAGGTTCTCGCGGGCCCCGTACGTCCGTGAGAAGACCTGCTTCCCGGACTGCTCGACGCGGACGTCGTACCGGGTCTCGAACCGGTAGACCGCCTCGTAGCGGGTGAGCACGAGGTACCGTCCGGCCTCCGGGACGCGAACGCGGATCGAGGCGGTCGTCGGCTCGGCGACGGTCTCCGGCGCGCCGAGGAACGCCTTCCGGCTGAGGAACGCGTTCGCGAACGTCGCGCTGTAGTAGTTCTCGCCCCAGCGGCCGCGCTTCCAGCCGGGCGAATCGACGTGGAACTCCTCCGCCTCGCAGAGGATCGTCCCGTCCGCGAGCGGGGCGACCGGGTCCGCCCCGAGAGCGGGTGCGGTCGCCAGCAGCAGGAAGACAGGGAGGGGTCGCGCGAGCATCGTGCAGTCCGTCATTGCTGGTTGAACGGTCGGCCCCGGGGCGGTTTCAGCGGCTGTCGCCACGTCCAGTTCGTCTCGTACCGCACGTCCAAGTACGGTGTCGCGACCGGTCGCCCCTTCAGCTTCGAGACGAGGGCCGCGTCGAGGATGCCGCTGGTCAGCAGCGTGCGCTCGACCGGCCAGGTCGGCTTGCCGGAGTGCATCATCGCCTCGACGCCCACGAGCAGGTGGGTGAAGTGGCCGTACGGCCGTTCCTCCTGGGTCCAGAACAGCGTCGAGTCTCGGTTGCCGGCCTCGTCACGCCACGCGGCCGTCCAACTCACGATGGCGCCGTTCAGCGTGACCATGCTCGCCTTCAACCCGTCCTCGTAGGTGACGAGGAACAGGACCGGCTCTTTGACGCGGCGCTTGAGGTCGGCGAAGTCCTTGAACCGGGGCTTCTCGATGCGGGCGAGGCAGGCGTCGAACAGCCCGCGGTCGACCGTGCCGTCCTCGAGTGCGGTCCAGACCGCGTCCCCCGTGCGGCACTCGACCGACCGGACCCCCGTCTCGCCGCCGGCCCGGCGTTCGACGAGGCACTGCAGCATCTCCAGCCCGTGGAAGCCGTACGCGTCGAGCGTGTGGTAGGAGGTCGTGACGATCTCCCGCAGCTCCGTCCCCCGCTTCACGTCCGCCGCCGGACGACGCCACAGCACCGGGATCGACGACCCGGCCATCAGCGGGAAGTCGAGCCGCCGGGACGTGTCGTAGAGGTGCTTCGCGTCCTCCCAGTTGTCGGCGAGGTGCTTGTCGCAGAAGACCGGCACGCTGCGGCCGGACTTCTCGAAGACCTTCACGATCTCGTCGAACAACCGCCGCTTCGGGTAGACCGTCTGGCCGGTCGGCGACTTCTCGTACT
Source organism: Planctomycetaceae bacterium (assembly GCA_028284885.1). Taxonomy (GTDB): domain Bacteria; phylum Planctomycetota; class Planctomycetia; order Planctomycetales; family Planctomycetaceae; genus JANQQW01. The sequence continues at coordinate 6,175 of JANQQW010000009.1, read as the reverse complement.
TGCCGTGCTCGGCGATCAGCAGCACGCCGTCGACGGCGAGTTCCCCGGTGCCGAGCGTCAGGGCGTCGGCCACGGTCTCGTGGATCGGGAACCCGTGTTCCTTCGCGAGCCGGCGGCTGGTGTCGTTCTCCGGGACCTGGTCGGTGTACAGGGAGGCGAGTTCGAGTTTCGGGAACGTGCCCTTCCCGTTCAGGTCGTACCCCTGCAGCAGGCGGCTGACGATGACGTCCGCATGCGAGTTGTGCCGGTACTCCGTCACGACGGCCGCGACGCGGGGCGTCCGCGGTCGCTCGTCCGCGGCGACGCACGACACCCCAACGAGCACGAGTGCGAGAACGACGGCAGCTGCGTTGCCACGCAACGCAGACATCGTCTGGCGGCGTCCGATTCGGTTCGTGGCGCCCACAGACTGCCGCGACGGCGACGCATCAAGGGTTTCGTTCGCCCAGAGACTACGTCTGCGTTGCGTGGCAACGCAGCTGTTTGCGGTCATCGCAGCTTCTCCTTCGCGAACGCGTGCAGCGTGAACGGGTACAGCGTCGTCAGGTAGACCGTGCCGTCGCGGGCCGCGTTGACCGCCATGATCGTGTACCGGGGCACGAGGTTGCCGTCGATGCGGTGTACGCCGTGGTGGTGCTTCAACGGCTTCCCGTCGCCGTCGGTGAACGTCGTGTAGTCGGGGTTCGAGATCGCGATCGGCCCGTGGTCCCGGGGCGGTTCGTCACCCGGCGACCAGCTGACGAGCCGCAGCGTCTGCCGCTTCTCGATCGTCGTCGCCACCCCCGCCCACACGGTTCCGTCCGGCCCGACGCACATCGCCCGGCAGTCGGTCTTCGTCGCCCCTGCGACCAACGGCCCGATCCGACGCCCGGGCAGCGTCGTCCCCGCGGCGGTCAGGTCGTAGGCGAACAGGGCGTTGCCGCTCATCGCCACGGCGTAGAGCGTCTTGCGGTCGGGCGAGACCTCCCAGTTCACCGGGTGCCCGGTCTCGGTCGCCAGCAGCGACTCCTCGGTCGGCGGCTTGCCGTCAATCGTCTGCTTCAGGCGTTCGAGCTTCTCGGATCGCGGATCCCAGCGGACGACGTCGCCGCCGAGAACCGGGTGGTACGCGCGGCCGAGGTGGTCGACGACGACGAACGCGTACAAGTGCCGGCAGTCGAGCAGGTGCCGGTACTCGCCGGTCTCCAGGTCGAGGATCGTGAACCACGTCGAGTCGACGGGCCGTTCGTCGCTGCAGGTGGAGACGTAGGCGACCCCCCGCGACTCGTCCGGCGTGACGGAGATGATCCCGTGGTGGGGGACCGGGATCGGGTAGACGCGGGTCTTGCCGGTCTTCGGGTCGTACACCATGGGGTAGCCGCCCGGGTAGGCGATCGGCTTCTCGCCGTTCCGAGCGTAGCCCTGTTTCGTTCCCAGGTAGATGCGTCCGCTGCGCCCGACGTTGTTCCTCGTGTGGAACTTGGCCTGCGCGGCGAAGCCGGTCGCGTCCGTGCCGATCTCCCGGTGCGCGTCGAGGACGACGTCCATCGCCTTCGTCGCGGGGTCGAAGCGGACGAGATACGCGTTCTGCTGGTACTTGGCCGTGCCGACGTACAGCTTGCCGTCGTGTCCTTCGACGAGGGAGAAGTAGCCGCTCCCCTCGCTCGTGGTCTCCTTGGGGACGGCGTGGGCGACCGACCACAACCAGTCCTCCGCGACGACGGCCCCGTTGGCCGAGGTTGCCAGGAGGAACAGCCCGGTCAGTCGGAGGAACTTCGACACGGCGAGACTCGTGGGGAACGGAACGAGCCGAGTCTACGACCGAGCCGCGTACAGAACAACGACGTCCGATGCGTCCCGGTGTTCGTGCACCGCCGAGGGCCGCTGGCTCGCCGTTCGCGACGGTTGCTCGACGCCACCCGGCGGACTAGTGTCCGTCGATGCGTTCGCGGAGTGTCCGCGGGCGAGGGAAACGAAGCCAACGGAGAATCGACGAGATGACACGTTCATTCGGTGTGGTGGTGGCGTTCGGACTGTTGGCCGGGACCGTGTCCGCCGGCGACGTCGAGTCCGGGCTCTCCAAGGGAGAGAGCGCTGGGGCGTTCCAGGTGAAGGACGTCACGGGGCCGAACGAGGGCAAGTCGCTCTGCTACCGCTGTCGTTACGGCGGCCGGCCGGTCGTCAGCGTCTTCACGCGGAGCATGGACGAGCGGGTTCAGCAGCTCGTCGACGAGCTCGACCTCGTCGTCGGCGAGAACGGCGAGAAGAAGATGGCGGCCTTCGTCGTGCTGCTCAGCGAGGACGAGGAGGCCGACGCGGCCGTGCTGAAGAAGGTCTGCAAGGACAAGTCGATCGAGAACACGCCGCTGACGATCTTCGAGGGCGTGACCGGTCCGCCGGCCTACAAGATCTCGAAGGACGCGGGCGTGACCGTCCTGATGTGGAAGGGCCTGAAGGTGCAGGCGAACCACGCCTTCGCCCCCGGCAAGCTGGACGAGAAGGCCGTGAAGGCCGTCGTCGCCGACACGAAGTCGATCCTCGACTGACGCCCGTCGAGTCGACCAGCGAGTGCCCGGCCCGCCCCTCGTTCCGGGGGGCGGGCCGCCTCACGACCGGACGTTCTCCCGACTCGCGAGCCCGCCGTGCGATTCCGTCAGTGGTTCCTTCCCTGCTGTTCGCTCCTCCTCGTCGCGACCGGACCCGTCGTCGCCGGCACGTCCAACAGCCTGATGGACGTCTCCGCCGACGGCCGCTGGCTCGCGGTCGCCGTCCGGGACGGCGGCACGCTCAGCCTCGTCGATCTCGAGAAGAAAGCTCGACGCCGTCTGGTCGAAGTCGGGCGGCAGCCCGAGGGGGTCTCGTTCGTCGGTGAGTCGAGCACGGTCGCCGTCGCGGTCTACGGCGAGGACCGCATCGTTCTCGTCGACGCCGAGTCCGGCGAGAAGAGGCGGGCGGTCGAGGTCTTCGACGAGCCGTACGCCGTCGTGTCGAACGCGGACGGGTCCCGTCTCTACGTCACGCTCACGTACCCCGGTCAGGTCGTGGAGATCGACCCGGCCGCCGGGAAGGTCCTGCGGACGTTCGACGGGTTCCCGTTCGCCCGCGGCCTCGCGATCGACGCCTCCGACGCTCGGCTGTACGTCACCGGCTACCACACGTCGCTCGTCAACGTGATCGACCTCGCGTCCGGCGAGACCGTCGACGCGTGGCCGGGGACGAGCAGCGACAACCTCGCCCGGCAGGTCGTGCTGCACCCGAAGCGGCCGAAGGCCTACCTGCCGCACATCCGCTCGCGCGTGACGGCCGTGCACGGCGAGGGGTCGATCTTCCCGTACGTCTCGGTCGTCGATACCGCGTCCGGCGACGGCCGACGACGGAAGCGGATTCCGATGGACGCCTTCGTCGGCGCCCGCGTGACGGCCAACCCGTGGGAGGTCGCCGTCACGCCGGACGGGCGGTCGCTGTTCGTCGTCTTCGCCGGCACGAACGACCTCTACGCCTGCCGCGTGGTCGACGACGACTACCGCGAGATCGAGCACCGCGGCACGCTCTTGCTCGGCAACAACCCGCGCGCCGCCCGCGTCACGCCGGACGGGAACACGTTCCTCGTGTACAACGCCCTCGACTACCAGGTCGTCGAGTACGACGTGAAGACGCTGCGGTCCCGCGGAACGATCGAGGTCTGTCCCAACCCGCTCGGCGAGGAGGTCCACGCGGGCAAGGTCCTGTTCTACTCGGCCCTGCAGCCGATGGTCGGCCGCCGCTGGATCTCCTGTGCGAGCTGCCATCCCGACGGCGAGGCCGACGCCCGCACGTGGCACAACCCGGAGGGACTCCGCAACACGCAGCCGCTCGCCGGAATGGCGTGGACCCACCCGATTCACTGGTCGGCTGACCGGGACGAGGTGCAGGACTTCGAGCACACGATCCGCGGTCCCCTGATGCAGGGCCGTGGTCTGATCCGCGGCCGGCTGAACGCCGGCCTCGGCTCGCCGAACAAGGGGCTCTCGCGTGCGGCGGACGCCTTGGCGGCCTACTCGAACTCGCACGGGATCTCGCTCAGCCCGTACGCGAAGAACGGGTTCTCCGAGGCCGCACGGCGTGGTCGGGTCCTCTTCGAGTCGAAACGGACGAACTGCCGGTCGTGCCACACCGGCCCGTGGTACACCGACTCGACGCCGCGTGACGAGCCGCTGCGGCACGACGTGGGCACCGGGAACGACGACCCCAGCGAGAAGATGGGGCCCGCGTTCGACACCCCGACGCTCCTCGGCGTCTACCGCTCGGCCCCGTACCTGCACCACGGCAAGGCGGCCACGCTGCGGGACGTGCTCGTCTCCCAGAACCGCGACGACCGCCACGGACGGACCAGCCACCTCTCCGACGAGCAGATCGACGACCTCGTCGCGTTCCTGAAGTCCCTTCCGTTCGAGGACCCGGAACCGGCCGCCCGCGCGGCCCGTCTCGTGAAGATCGAACGCTGACCCCACCACCTCGTGAGGCCCCCGCCATGATGCGAACCACCGTCGCGCTGCTGCTGTCCCTCGTGGTCCTCCAACACGCGGGGGCCGAGGAGAAGCGTCCTCCGGCCGAGGCGGGGAAGGTGGACGAGGTCACCGTCGAAGTGCAGAGCTGGGACGGTTTGCAGAAGTTCGTCCGCTCCCGGAAGGACCAGGTCGTCGTCGTCGACGTCTGGTCGAGTTGGTGCACGCCCTGCGTGCGGGAGCTGCCGCACCTCGTGGAGCTGGTCGCCGAACGTCCGCGGTCGGTCGTGGGGGTGACGTTCTGCCTGGACTACAACGGGGCGTCCGGGACGACCGCCGAGTCCGCGAAGCCGGGAGCCCTGAAGGTGCTCCGGAAGGTGAACGCGAAGCGGCTCGTGAACTTCGTGTCGAGCGACGCCGACGAGACCGTCTACGGGAAGCTCGACCTCGGTGCCGTTCCCGCCGTGCTCGTCTACCGCAACGGCAAGCTGCTCGAGCAGTTCGACAACGACAGCGGCGACTACGGAGACGAGGGCTTCACCTACGAGGGGCAGGTCGGACCGTTCGTCGAGAAGGTCCTCGGCCGGTGAGCTGACCCTGCAGGTCTCGGACCGCCGGGGGGTCACGGGGCGACGGGGGTTGCCGGGATCAGTTCGCCCATCGCGGCGCGGAGGTCGGCGAGCGCTCGGAAGTGCTCGGCGAGTGCGGCGATCGCGGCGAGGGCCGCCTCGGCCGTCTGCTTCTCGCGGGCGTTCAGCAGGAACAGGTCGCTGTCGCCGAGGTCGAACTTGGTCCGCTCGGCCGCCTCCATCCGCCGGGCGAGGTCGAGCGCTCGGGCCGCCTGCTGGTAGGCCCGGTAGGTCGCCTCGACGGCCGTCAGCGCGTTCCGCACCTCGACCGCGATCTTGTCGAGCGTGAAGCGTCGCTTCGCGTTGATCTGCGCGAGCTTCGCCTCGGTCTTGACGATCTTGCCCCGCGCCTTGCGACGTTCGATCGGCACCTCGAGGACGAGGCCCGCCTCGAGCTCGAACCGGGACTTGTCCCGCTTCGAACTCGTCGGCTTGCCGACGTCCTGCGACCCGACGATCCCGGCGTCGAGCGTGGGGGCGAACTCGTTCCGGGCCTGTCGGAGATCGACCTCGGCCCGTTCCCGCATGAAGTCGACGACCTCGACCTCCGGCCGCATGGCGAGCGCCTGGGAGATGCGGGACTCCGCCTCGTCGGCGTCGAGCTCGACGGCGTCCGGGAACCGCGGCGGCAGCCGGGCGTCCGAGGGGACGATCGGCTGGCCGCTCGGCGTGCGGATGAAGAGCGACAGCTTGATCGCCGACTGCCGCAGCTTCTGGAGCGACTCGACGAGTTTCGCCCGTCGACTCGCGAGCAGCCGTTCGTTGTCGGTGATGGCGATCTCCTCGAGGTCGCCGGCGTCGACCCGTTTCTGGAGGGCGTCGGCGCGCTCGAGGGCGTTGTCGAGCAACTGTCGGGCGACGCGGGCGTTCTCGCCGGCGGCGACCCAGTCCCAGTACGCGAAGCTGCCCGCCCGCACGAAGTCGATCAGCTGGGTCCGAATCTCGGGCTCGACGGAGCCGCGGTCGAGTTGGGCCTTGAACAGCTCGCTCCGGCGTCGGTCGATCGGCCGACCCTGCAGCAGCGGGACGACGACGCCCGCCTTGAACTCACCACCCTCGTTCTTCTCGCGTTCCTCGTACCAC
>JANQQW010000007.1 GCA_028284885.1 Planctomycetaceae bacterium | reverse complement strand
GTCCGCACGACGGGTCGCACCGTCTGGCAGGTGCAGAGCGACGCGGGTCGGCCACACGTCGGGCTGCAGTCGTGAGCGTGGCCGAACAGGCCGGACTGGGCGAACGAGACGCTCGGCGGCGTACCGACCGCCGCCACCAGCAGCACCGCGACTCCGATCCGCGACATGTCTTCGGTCTCCGATGGGGTGACGAGCGAGGAGGGCGTCGTTGCCGCAGCCGTCGTCCCCCGTACCATCGGCACAATCGGTACGGTCGTTTCAGTCGAAACCGGTTACGATCACGGCCTTTGTGTCCCCAGCGCGCCGAACGGTCGCGCGCCACGAGATTCCCGGAGCCGCCGCGTGACCCACGACCGGATCGTCGTCTACTCGAACGGCATCGCCGACCACCGGCGGCACTTCGACGTCTCGCCCGGCGAGACTCGGCGGATCGACCTCGCCGTTCGCCGCGACCACCTCGCCGACGTGCTCGCCTCGTTGAACGTGTTCGGCGACGTGACCCTCAGCGCGCCACCCAGTTTCCAGCCGGCCGACGCCGACGCCGGAAACGTCGCGATCGACACGTCGAACGCGCTCGAGGCGCTCGCTCGCGGCCTCAGCGGCAGCCGGGTCGAGATCGAACGGCCGGCCGGCAACGTCCGCGGCACGCTGGTCGGCCTGCAGGAGAGCGAGCGGGGAACCGCCGGCGAGCCGGTCACGGCGAAGTCGGTCGTCGTGCAGACCGAGATCGGCGTCCGGCACGTCCCGCTCGACGAGGTGACCAACCTGCACTTCGAGGACGAGACGGTCCGGGACGAGATCGCCAAGGCGCTCCGGCGGAACTTCGAGCGGATCAAGCCGCACAGCACGTTCGTCGAACTCGAACTGACCGGCCCGGACAGTGGTGAGCCGGCCGAGGCCGTCGTCCAGTACACGCTGCCGGCCGCGGCCTGGAAGATCGCCTACCGGCTCCGCGAACTCGACGACGCCCGCTACGAGCTGCAGGGCTTCGCCGTCGTGACGAACGACACCGACGAGGACTGGAAGGACGTGCTGGTCTCGGTCGTCACGGGCGAGCCGATCACCTTCTCCACGGACATCGCCGAGACGAAGGTGCCCCGCAGGAAGCACGTCGACGTCGTCCGCAACGCGGCGATCGGGAACGTCGAAGTCGAGGAGGCGTACGACTTCGCCGAGGCTTCTGACGGCATGGCCCCGGCGGCCGCGGTGTTCGACGCGGCCGATGGAGACGCCGAAGTCGTCCGCATGGGGGCCTTGAGCTCGGTGCGGAAGTTCGATCCGGGCCTGCAAGCTCGTGTGGCCCGGGCGCAGTCGGCCAAGGCGACGGAGGTCGGCGACTTCAGCGTGTTCGAGTCCAGCACCCCCGTCACCATCGCGGCACGACGGTCGGCCGTCATCCCGATGTTCCTCGTCACGCTCGACGAGTCGAAGACCGTGCTGCACTACCGGCACGTCAACCACGCCGAGCGACCGTTTCGGGCGGTCGACTTCACGAACCGAACCGAGCACAGCCTCGGCCGCGGCGTCTGCACGGTCTACCAGCAGGGCGTGTACGCCGGCAGCTGCGTGATGCCGGCCCTCAAGCCGGGCGCGGACCGCCTGCTGCCGCACGCCCTCGAGACGGGCGTCCGGGTCCACTGGAAACAGGAGGCGGGCGAGCGGACGCTCGTGACCGTTCGCATCTCGGACGGCGTGGTCCGCAGCGGCGAGCACGAAGTGGGCAGCACGGTCTACCGGGTCCGCAGCCACCGCGACGAGCCGTACCGCTTCGTCCTCGACCACGACCGCCGCTACCCGGACGACGTCTCCACGGCGACCATCACGCGGAACGACGCGGACGACGAACTGGAGGCGACGTCGACGAGGGAGGACGGGCCACGGTACGAGTTCACGCTGCAGCCGCGAGAGGAGGTCGAGATCGAGGTCGTCGACTCGCGCGTGCGGCGATCGACGGTGAACCTCGTCCGCGACTCGGGGCACAACGTCGGCTGGCTGAGCGAGTTCCTCGTGGAGAAGGACGGCCCGCTCGCCGACCACGAGGGGGTGCTCCGCTGCATCGCCGTGAAGAGTCGCCTCGACGAGAAGCGACAGGAGGTCGACGAGGCCCGGCAGCGGATCGACCGGCTGGCCGCCCGGCAGGAACGGCTCCGCGAGAACGTGAAGGCGGCTGGCGACGGCGAGCAGGCCGCCCAGTGGCGGTCCGACCTCGCCGACGCCGAGACCGAGCTGACCGAACTGGAGGAGACGACGATCCCGGCGCTCGAGACCGAGGCCAAGGTGATCGACCGCGAACTCCGCACGGCCCTCGAGTCACTCTCCGCGGAGTGGGGCGTATAGAACGCATCTCACGAACGTGTGGCGGTCGTTGATCGAGGATTTCACGACCAAACGTCGTTCGAGTCGCTACACATGGCCCGGATCGGGTCTAGCGGCGGCCTCAGTTCGGTCCCGCAGACGGGACACGGCCCCGAGACCGGTTCGGTGAACTCCTCGCCACACTCGGGACACTGCTGCCGCGGCGGTAGGGTCGGAGGCTCGAAGCCCTTGCGGACGACGTGTCGGAAGTACCAGGGGCCGGCGGCGACTCCTCCGACCGCGACCCCGCAGGCCCCGAGGAAGCCGAGGAGCAGGCCGGCGACGGGGGCGACGAAGATCGACGCGTAGGACATGCCGAACAGCAGCGAGGCGATCGTCCCGAACGCCAGCCCGACGCGGAACAGCTTCGTCAACGCCGTCCAGTCGAGCCGGGTCCCGCAGCCGGGGCAGGCGAGCGACGTCTCCATCCGGAGCACGTCCAGCGGGCTGAACCTGCGACCGCAGGCGGGGCAGTGGGCGCGTCGGGACATGGCGTCACCAGTCTAACGGCCGGCGACGCCGCCGGGCCGCTTGTTCGCCGTCGCGTCCGGCCCCACAATCGCCGCATGGTCGAACGCGCACGGCGGGGTCGGGGCAAGCGGAAGCTCCTCGGCAATCATCAGCGGAGTTGGTTGTGGGGACGGCACGTCGTCACGGAGACCCTCCGCGCGGCCCGTTGGCCGGTCTCGGAACTGCACCTCTCCGAGCAGCTCGACGAGGCGGACCGTGAGTCGGCCCGGGTCGCCGCGGCCGTCACGGGGGCCGACGTGTTCGTCGAGCCGCCCGAGCGGCTTCGCGAGCTCTGCAAGTCCTCCGAGCACCAGGGATTCGTCGCGCGGATGGGCGACTTCCCTTACGCCGGGTTCGACGCCGCCGCTGCGGCGCGGCAGGGCCGTCCGCTGATCACCCTGCTGGACGGCATTCAGGACCCGTACAACTTCGGGGCGATTCTCCGCAGTGCCGATGCCCTCGGCGTGACGGGTGTCGTTGTCGGGCAGACGTCGCAGGTCGGCGTCACGACGCACGTGGCCCGCAGCTCGGCCGGGGCCGTCAACCACGTGCCGATCGCCCGCGTCGAGTCGCTGGCTGCGGGCATCGCCGCGCTTCGAGACCGCGGCGTCACGGTCGTCGGGGCGAGCGAGAAGGCGGACCGGTCACTCGTCGACGTCGATCTCACCCGGCCGGTCGCGATCGCGGTCGGGAACGAGGGGCGGGGGCTGTCGCCGGACGTGCGGGACGCGTGCAGCGACCTCGTTCGCATTCCGCAGCAGGGCCGCGTCTCCTCGCTGAACGCCGCGGCCGCGGCCGCGATCCTGTTCTACGAAGCGGCCCGCCAGCGCTCGGCGGCCAACGAGGTGAACGACTGATGGCGATCACGCTGAAGAACCCACACAGCGTGCTCGCCGCGATCGAGGCCCGGCCGCGGGACGTGGTGGAGGTCCGCGTCCGGGGCGGAAAGCCGAGCCCCGGCTGGGAGGAGGTCGTCCACGCGGCCGGCGAGCATCGCATTCCGGTCGTGCAGGCGGCTCGCGGTTCGGACGGCGGGGGGCGACGACGGCGGCGGGACGGCGAAGAGGGACGCCGGACGCCGTCGGCGGAGGCGGTCGTCAAGGAGCGGTCCGGGCTGGGGCTGGCTCAACTGTTCGCACGGCAAGAAGAAGAGGACGACGGCGAGTCGCACGGGCTCTGGCTGGCACTCGACCACGTGCAGGACCCGCACAACGTGGGGGCGATCTTCCGCACGGCTGCCTTCTTCGGCGTCCGCGGCATCGTCGTCACGAAGGACCGCTCGGCTCCGCTCGGGGGAGCCGTCTACGACGTCGCCTCCGGCGGCCTCGAGTGCGTTCCGTTCTCCGAGCAGACGAACCTCGCCCGCACGCTGGAGGCCGCGAAAGAGGCCGGGCTGTGGGTGCTGGGGACGTCCGAGCACGCCGAGCAGGATCTCGGCGAGGTGGAGGCGGACCGGGACTGGCTGCTGGTGATGGGGAACGAGGAGAAGGGGCTCCGGCGGCTGACGGCCGAACGCTGCGACACCCTCTGCCGCATCACGCCCCGCGGCGGGGTCGCGTCGCTGAACGTCTCCGTCGCGACGGCCGTCGCGGTCAGTCGGCTGGTCGGATTTGCGGAACCGCCGACGCAGACTTAACATCGGGGGTTCGTACACCCTCGACGTCCCTGCCACGGATCCGCTCCCATGTTCCGCCTCCACCGCGCGCTCCCGGTCACGTTGCTGCTCTGTCCGCTCGTCCTCGGCTGCGGTAGCGGCGGCGAGGAAGAGGTGCTCGTCGAGGAACGGACGCCGGACGACCCCGAGGTGGTTCAGCGGCTGGAGGAGGCCGGGGCGACGTTCCGGCGGGACGGGCAGGGGTCGATCTTCGACGTGAACCTGGCGGGCAAGGGGGCCGGAAACGACGCCGTCGCCGACGCCTGCGAGCTCGAGTACCTCCGTGTCCTCAACCTCAAGGACGCGAAGATCACGGACGACGGGCTGAAGCCGCTGGCGAACTGCGACTACCTGCAGTCGCTCGACATCTGGAACACGCCGGTCACCGACGCCGGTCTCGCCCACGTCGGCGCGGTCGAGACGCTGAAGCACCTCCGCATGCGGAAGTGCGACAACGTCACCAACGAGGGCCTCGCCGTGCTCGAGAAGCTCGGGAACCTCGAGGAACTCGACATCCGGTACACGAACGTCGACGACGCCGGCATGGTGTACGTCGGCAAGGTGAAGACGCTGAAGAACCTGAAGCTCCAGGGCAACCAGGTCACCGACGCCGGGCTCGTGCACGTCGAGGGGCTGAAGCAGCTGGAGCGGCTCGACTTGTGGGGCGAGAGCAAGTACTCGGACGAGCTGTTCGACCACATCGAGGGGTTGCCGCTCGTCCAGCTGGAGATCGACCAGACCCGGACGACGCTGGACGGGCTCAAGAGGCTGAAGGGGTTCCCCAAGCTGCAGATCCTCAACGTCTACGACCTGCTGGTGAACGACGAGATTCTCGCCGTCATCGGCGAGATGAAGGGGATGCGGTCGCTGAACCTGCGGAACACGGTCATCACGACCGACGGCATGCAGCACCTCGCCGGACTGACCGAGATGGAGAAGCTCGTGCTGGCGGAGACCGGCGTCGAGGACACAGGGTTCGAGCACCTGACCGGCATGAAGAAGCTTAAGGTGCTCGACCTGTGGGACTGGCAGACGCAGGGGGAAGGCGAGGGGCTCGCCAAGCTGCTGGAACTGCCCGAACTCCGTGAGCTGATCCTGATGCAGTCGACCGAGTTCAACATCTTCAACCTGCCGGACGAGAACATCGGCCAGCTGGCGAAGCTGCCGAAGCTCGAGCAGGTCGTCCTCGACCGGCTGCCGATCACCAGCGAGGCGATCGAGCCGTTCAAGGAGACGAAGACCCTGAAGAAGATCTCCATCAAGGGTTGTCTCAACATCGAGCAGGAGTACGTCGACCAGCTTCGGAAGGACCTGCCGAAGGTCGAGATCGTCTACTGACTCGAGCGGCCGCGCGAGGTAGCTCGCAGGCCGTGTCGGGGATTCCCGCCGCCGGGACACGGCCTCTTGGACGGTTCCCAGATCCGAGAAGATCTTCGTCGTCGTGCGGCAACCACGAGCCCGACCCTTGGAAAGGGGTCGGGCGTTAGTAAGATACCGACGACTGAGCGAGCTCTCCGCTGCTGCACCGCCCGTACGCGCTTCGTGACCGAGTCGTTGGATGTACAGAATCCGTCAGGGGCTCGACCTGCCGATCGCCGGGGAGCCCCGGCAGACCGTCGAGGAGACGGTGGCCACCGCCCAAGTCGCGCTCGTCGGTGAAGACTACGTTGGGATGAAGCCGACGATGCAGGTCCAAGAGGGGGACCGCGTCCGCATTGGCGACGTTCTGTTCACCGACAAGAAGGCCGAGGGTGTCCGATACACCTCGCCGGCAGCCGGAACGGTTGCCAGCGTGAACCGCGGCGACAAACGGGTCTTCCTGTCGATGGTGATCGACCGGGACGACGTCGCTCCAGAGGAGGAGGAGTCGGTCGAGTTCGCCTCGTACGGCAACGAGGACCTCACGACGCTCTCTCGCGAGGCGGTTCGCGACCTGCTTGTCGAGTCCGGGCTGTGGACGGCGTTCCGCACGCGGCCGTTCAGCAAGGTGCCGACGATCGACTCCGAGCCGCACTCCCTGTTCGTGACGGCCATGGACACGCGTCCGCTCGCGGCCGATCCGGCCGTGGTGCTCGAGGAGCGGGGCCGCGACTTCACGTTCGGGCTGCAGATCGTCCGCCACCTCACCTCGGGTTCCGTCCATCTCTGCCGTGCCTCCGGGAAGGTGCTGCAGGGCGAGGAGATCGACGGCATCGCCGTGCAGGAGTTCGACGGTCCCCACCCCGCCGGCCTGCCGGGCACCCACATCTCGAAGGTCGATCCCGTCGGCGCGGCGAAGACGGTCTGGCACGTCGGCTACCAGGACGTCGTCGCCATCGGCCGGCTGTTCACGACGGGCAAGCTCGACGTCACACGCGTCGTCAGCGTCGGCGGCCCCTCGGTGACGAGCCCCTCCCTCGTCCGCACGCGGCTCGGGGCGAGCCTGCCGCAACTACTCGACGGGCGGGTCGAGGGGTCGGACAACCGTATCGTGTCGGGGAGCGTGCTGGGCGGCCGCCGAGCAGCCGCTCCCTGCGACTTCCTCGGCCGCTTCCACGACCAGGTGACCGTGCTGCCCGAGGGGGGCGAGCGGGAGTTCCTCGGCTGGCAAGGGCCGGGGTTCGAGCGGTTCTCGGTCAAACGCATCTTCGCGTCGGCGTTGTCGGCCGGAAAGAAGTTCCGGTTCAGCACGTCGACGGAGGGGAGCCGCCGCGCCATGGTGCCGGTCGGTTCCTACGAACAGGTCCTGCCGCTCGACATCGAGCCCAACTTCCTCCTGCGGGCCTTGACGGTGAAAGACACCGAACAGGCCCAACTCCTCGGCGCGCTCGAACTCGACGAGGAGGACTTGGCCCTCTGCACGTACGTCTGCCCCGGCAAATACGACTACGGCAAACTCCTCCGCGAAAACCTCACCATCATCGAGAAGGAAGGGTAGGACAGGGAGTCGGGAGTCAGGCTGCAGGAGTCAGGGCCCGCACCGCCGCCGACTCCGTTCGCCGACCCCCGGTTCCTGCTGCCTGACCCCCGGCCCATGAAGCTTCTCCGCGACATCCTCGACAAGGTCGCCCCGACGTTCGAGCGGGGTGGAAAGCTCGAGCGACTCTACCCGCTGTACGAGGCGGGGGACACGTTTCTCTACACGCCCGGCGAGACCACATCGGGGATCAACGCCACGACGACGATGCTCATCAACCGCTTCAGGTCGATGCCGTCGCGAACGTGGGTGCTCCCC
>JANQQW010000002.1 GCA_028284885.1 Planctomycetaceae bacterium | reverse complement strand
GCACTCTCCTTCTGTGGGTTCGTTCGTTGGCCAGTTGGGTGAAGGACCCGGCCAGACCGGCCGCGTCCCCGAACTCGTCGAGGGCCCGCTCGACCGCCTCCTCCCGCGAGACGCCGAGTTCGGACAACTCGGCGAGACGCTCTTCGAGGTGGTCGCGCATCTCGTCGCGAATCTCCTCCCGCTGCGACGGCTGCAGGTCGAGCAGGTTCGCGAGCAGCTTCAGGTACAGCTCGAACTCCTTCTGCGGCACGTTCGCCTCCCGGGCCCGCCAGTCGAGAACTAGGTCGCCCCGCCGAGGACGGGAACGAGCACACGCCGCAGACACTCGGCGTACCGTTCCCACTCGCGGGCCTGTTTGTCGAGCCGACGTCGTCCCTTGGCGGTCAGCTCGTACCACTTCCGTCGCCGACCGGTGGAGTCGTCCCACCGGCTACGAACCAGCTTGTCGGCCTCCAGCCGGTGCAGCAGCGGGTACAGCGTGCCCGCCTTCACATCGACCATGCCGTCCGACGCGTCGCGTAGCGACTGGGCGATCGAGTAGCCGTACCCGTCCTCGGCCGACAGCACGGACAGGACCATCAGGTCGAGGCTGCCTCGCATCAGTTCCGGGTCGAGCCGTCCGCTCATCCAGTCGCTCCTTGTGTTGCCGTCCGATATATCGGACAGCGATGTATAGTGCCGCAACCGGTTCCGCGGGTCAAGCGTTTTCCGGCGAGCGGACAGGCCGAGCGGACGTCGCGGCTTTGAAAACGGCTCCGAAAGCCGTCAGAATCGCCGGTCCGCTGGACATCCCCAGACGCCGACGGCCCGAGACCGACACCATGACCGACGTGAAGACCCTTGCCTCCGACGCCCTGACCGCCGGCGACGGCATCCTCCGACTCGCCCCCACCTGGGTCCCGCGGTCGTTCCTGCAGCCCGGCCGGCGGCTCAAGCTTCACCCCGCCGACTACTACGCCCTGGGCATGCACCGCGGCGGCATCGACGAACGCTGGTTCGGCAGCACGACCGAGGCGGCCAACGACAACCGCAACGAGGACGAGGGCCTCAGCTACTGCGTCCACGGCGGCGAGCGGTTCCTGCTGCGGGACGTCGTCGAGGAACTCAAGGCCGAGGTCGTGGGCGGCCACATCTGGGACACCTACGGCAAGTGGCCCGTCTACTCGAAGTTCTTCGACAACATGGGCCCCATCCCGCACCACATGCACCAGAACAAGGAGCAGGCGGCCAAGGTGGGGCAGGAGGGGAAGCCGGAGTCCTACTACTTCCCGCCGCAGATGAACCAGATCGGGAACAACTTCCCGTACACGTTCATGGGGCTCGAGCCGGGGACCACGAAGCAGGACGTGATCGACTGCCTCGACCGTTGGAACGACGGGGACAACGGCATCCTCGACCTCTCGAAGGCGTACCGCCTGAAGCCTGGCACCGGCTGGCTGATCCCCCCCTGCGTGCTGCACGCCCCCGGGTCGCTCGTCACCTACGAGCCGCAGTGGGGCAGTGACGTCTTCGGCATGTACCAGAACCTCGTCGAGGGGCGTGAGGTTCCCAAGGCACTGCTCACGAAGGACTTCCCCGAGGAGTTCCACGACGACAACGAGTACATGGTCGAGGCGCTCGACTGGGAGAAGAACGTCGACCCCAACTTCAAGGACTCGAACTACCTCGAGCCGGTCGTCAGCGAGGAGGGGGACGGCTGGGTCGACAAGTGGATCGTCTACGGCACCGTCGACGGCGAGCAACTCTTCACCGCCAAGGAACTCACACTGCAGCCCGGTGCGAAGTGCACGATCAGCGACGGCGGCGCCTACGGCTGGATCACCGTCCAGGGCAGCGGCACGGTCGGCAAACTCGTCCTGCAGTCCCCCGTGATGATCCGCTTCGGCGACATGACCGAGGACGAGGTCTTCGTCACGGCCGGAGCAGCCAAGGCCGGCGTCACTTACGAGAACACCGGCAAGGAACCCCTCGTCGGCCTGCGGTACTTCGGCCCGAACGCCCAGCCGGACGCACCGGCGATCGGGGCGTACAAGTCGTAACGCACCCAAGGCGACGACTCGTCGTCGCCGCCCCGACCGGAGTTCCCGATGAACGAGCAGCGCCTCAAAGGCAAGTGGTGGCTCGTCACGTGCACGACGTTCGGCCAGTGGCTCCCCGGCGACCCCCGCGGCTTCCAAACCTTTCGCGGTCGCGAGTACGTACCTGCCCCTGAGCGGTACGCCGAACCCGGCGAGGAAACCTACGATCCCGAGCCCTACCGCGAGATGCACGAGTTCGCCAAACGGCAGATGACTCAGCCGGCCGTCGACTTGACCGAGGACGAGGCAATCACGGCCCTCGACGCGATCGTGAAGGAGGCGGACGAAATGGAGGGCGAGATCGACCCGGCGATCCTCTCCGTCGAGTCGTGCCACGCTCATCTGCTGTCGAAGTTCTCCGTGGAGATTCGCCCGGCGGTCGGCCGTCTTAAGGCCGCCGCCACCCGTCGCCTGCATCGGGATGGCTTCGAGGAGAAGCGGGTCTGGGTCCGCGGGTGTCACGTGAAGTCGAAGGCGACTCCGCGTGAAGTCGAGAACGCATTCGAGTACGTTGCACGACATCGCCACGACGGGGCGCAGATCTACGTCTGGCGAGTGCCGGAGTACGAGAACGAGTGTTGATCCAAGGCGACGACAAGTCGTCGCCTTGGGCGTGATGAACGAACACGACGCACATCGAACGAGGAAGACGAGTCCATGTCCCACGCGCTCCCCAAGCTTCACAACGCCATGTGGCCCGGTCTGGTCGGGAAGGGTGGTGACGAGGAGGGGGCCGAGCCGGCCATCTCGCTCGACCGCATGCTCGAACTGACGGCCGCCGCCGAGGTGAACGGCCAGAAGTTCGAGGGCGTGGACTACTTCCTTTTCCTGCCGCACACCGATCCGGACGCGAGCGACGACCAACTGAAGGCGATCGCCGACAAGATCGCCTCGCACGACCTGAAGGTCGGCTCGCTCGTCGCCCCGGTCTGGCCGGGGACCGTCGGCGACTCGTCGATGGGGGACGCCGAGCAACGCGGCAAGTTCGTGACGGCCGTCGAGAAGGCCTGCCGCATCGCCAAGATCTTCAACGAGCACGGCGTCCGCGAGTACGGCTGCATCCGCATCGACTCGGCGGAGTTCGGCGTGGAGAAGTGGCGGGAGGACGCCGAGGCGAACACGAAGCAGATCGCCGCGACGTTCAAGGAGGCCGCCAAGATCGCCGCCGACCACGGCGAGCGGCTCGCCGCCGAAGGCGAGATTTGCTGGGCCGGCATGCACTCCTGGAAGGACATGTTGGACCTGCTCGAGGCGGTCGACATGCCGGGGACCGTCGGCTTCCAGGCCGACCTCGCCCACACCTACCTGTACCTCCTCGGCTACAACGCCCCGGAGCACGCCCTCGTGCAGCCGGGGTACTCGGACGAGGAGTTCTACGCCGCGTACGAGAAGATGACCGATGCCCTCCGCCCGTGGACGATCGACTTCCACGTCGCCCAGAACGACGGCGAGGTGCATGGCAGCGGCAGCCACGACAAGACCGGCAAGCACTGCCCGGCCGACGACCCCAACGGCAAGCTCGACGTCGTCAAGTGCGCGGGCTACTGGCTGAAGGACGCCCCCGCCCGCGGCATCCAGCACATCTGCTGGGACGGCTGCATGTTCCCCAACGCCATGCTCGAGGACGGCAGCACCTGGAACACCATCCTCGACGTGATGATGAAGGTCCGCGACGCGCACGGGTGGGAGTGACCAAAGCGGAAAGCCGAAAGCGGAAAGGGGAGTCGGGGGACGCCGATGCGGATGGAGGGGCTCAGAGGTCGAACGAAGCGGTTTGCTCTGCGGATCGTTCGGCTGTACTGTGACCTTCCCAAGTCCACCGAGGCTCAGGTCATCGGCAAGCAGATGCTGCGATCCGGGACCAGCGTTGCCGCCAACTTCCGTGAGGCATCACGTGCCAGATCGGATGCCGAGTTCGTCGCCAAGCTGGGGATCGTCGAGCAGGAGTTGGACGAGACTTTGCTCTGGCTGGAGCTCTTGATTGAGACCGAGATCGTCGAGGAGCAGCGACTCGGCGACCTTCGCACCGAGTGCGACGAGTTGCTCCGCATCATCGTGACCGCGATCAAGAACACGAAGGGACGCCGCTGAATTCGGCTTTCCGCTTTCCGCTCTCCGCTTTGGAGTAGCCTTCGACTTACACAACGAGAGGAAGTTCGCAGTGTCCAAGACGCTCAACATCGGCATGATCGGCTACGGCTTCATGGGCCGGACGCACTCCAACGGCTACAACCGCGTGCCGAACTTCTTCCCGGAACTCGAGTACAAGCCGGTCCTGAAGGCGGCGTGTGCCCGGAACAAAGAGGCGCTGCAGGAGTTCGCCGACACCTGGGGCTACGAGTCGATCGAGACCGACTGGCGGGAACTGCTGAAGCGGGACGACATCGACGCGGTCGACATCTGCGTGCCGAACAACCTGCACGGCGAGATGGCGATCGCGGCGGCCGAGGCGGGGAAGATGATCCTCTGCGAGAAGCCGCTGGCGATGGACGTCGCGGAGGGGCAGAAGATGGTCGACGCGGTCGAGAAGGCCGGCGTCGCGAACACCGTCTGGTACAACTACCGCCGCATCCCGGCCGTCACGCTGGCGAAGCAGATCATCGACTCCGGCAAGCTCGGCCAGATCTTCCACTACCGGGCGAACTTCCTGCAGGACTG
Source organism: Planctomycetaceae bacterium (assembly GCA_028284885.1). Lineage (GTDB taxonomy): Bacteria > Planctomycetota > Planctomycetia > Planctomycetales > Planctomycetaceae > JANQQW01. The sequence continues at coordinate 12,539 of JANQQW010000002.1, read as the reverse complement.
GACGATCAACGCGGACGTGCCGCAGGGGGGGGCGGGCACGTGGCGGCTCGACTCGGCGGCGGCCGGATCCGGCGTGACGGGCGACCTGCTGGCCCACTGCATCGACACGGCCATCTGGCTGAACGGCAGCATCTCGAACGTCTCCGCGATGACCGAGACGTTCGTGAAGGAACGCGTGCACGCTGAGACCGGCGAGAAGCAGGCGGTCGGCATCGACGACGCCTGTGCCTTCCTCTGCCGCTTCGGCAACGGCTCGCTCGGGCTGTTCGAGTCGACCCGCTACGCCCGCGGCCACAAGGCGCTCTACACGTTCGAGATCAACGGCGAACACGGCAGCCTGAAGTGGGACCTGCACGACCTGCACCGCCTCGACTACTTCGAGTACGCCGACGAGGCGGCCACCCGCGGCTGGCGGTCGATCCACGTCACCGACAACGGCGGCGAGCACCCCTACATGGACCACTACTGGGTCCCGGGCCTGCAGATCGGCTACGAGCACAGCTTCCTGAACCAGGTGGCCGACTTCCTCAAGTCGCTCGAGACCGGCGAGCCGTGCGGCCCGACCTTCGCCGACGCCCTCGAGACCCAGAAGGTCTGCGACGCCGTCCTCGCCAGCGGCAACGACGGCGGCTGGCACGACGTGTGAACCGATTCGACGAGTGACCTTGGAAGCCCGGTGTCTTCGCGGATGCCGGGCTTCTCGTTGCGCGGATCGTCGTTCCCGTAGACGGTCGATCTGCCTACCATCCCGCCCGTTCACGGAGGGACCGGTGGCGGAAACGACGCTGCACCAACAGCTGAAGCGGCTCTACGCCGCCGACGAGGACGCGAACGAGGTCACGGTCGACGGGTACCGCATCGACGCGGTGGCCGAGGGCCGGTTGATCGAGGTGCAGTGTGCGTCGCTGACGGCGATCCGGGACAAGATTCGCGTGCTGTGCGAGTCGTACGACGTGACGGTCGTGAAGCCGGTGACGGTGCGGAAGCGGATCTTGAAGTACGACGAGCCGGACGGCTCGGTGGTGTCGAGCCGGCTCAGTCCGAAGCGGGAGTCGGTGCTGTCGGTCTTCGAGGAACTCGTGCACTTCACGAACGCGTTCCCGCACGAACGGCTGGTGCTGGAGGTCGTCGAGATCGAGGTGGCCGAGCATCGTGTGCCGCGGAAGCGGCGTCGGCGTCGGCAGCCGGACCACCGCGTCGTCGACCGGGCACTCGTCGAACTCGTCGACCGGCACGAGTTCCGCCGGTCCGAGGAGGTGGCGGCGTTGCTGCCGTCGCTGCCCGAGCCGTTCACGACCCGCGAACTGGCGGATGCCGCCGGCATGCCGCGGTGGCTGTCGCAGAAGGCGGCGTACTTCCTGCGGGAGACCGGGGCGTGGACGACGGTCGGCAAGCAGGGGAACGCACTGTTGTACGCGACCGACGAGACCACCGAGCGGGCGGCGTAGGCCACCCTCAAGTCGTTCGGCGGTTTGCGAGAAGCGAGTCGACGACGTTGCCGTGCACGTCGGTCAGGCGGAAGTCGCGGCCCTGGAACGGGAACGTCAGTCGTTCGTGGTCGATGCCGAGCAGGTGCAGCAGCGTGGCGTGGAAGTCGTGCACGTGGACGGGGTTCTCGACGACGTTGTAGCCGAAGTCGTCGGTCTTGCCGTGGACGTGGCCGCCGCGGACGCCGCCGCCCGCCATCCAGACGGAGAAGCAACGGGGGTGGTGGTCGCGGCCGTAGTCGTCGCGGGTGAGGGCGCCTTGGCAGTAGACCGTGCGGCCGAACTCGCCCCCCCAGACGACGAGCGTGTCGTCCAGCAGTCCGCGGTTCTTCAAGTCCGCGACGAGGGCGGCACTCGCCTGGTCGGTGTCAGCACACTGCTTGGCGATGTCCCGCGGCAGGTGCCGGTGCTGGTCCCAGCCGCGGTGGAAGAGCTGGACGAAACGGACGCCGCGCTCCGCGAGCCGCCGGGCGAGCAGGCAGTTGTGGGCGAAGGTGCCCGGCTTCCGTGCGTCCTCGCCGTACGCCTCGAAGACGTGCTTCGGTTCGGCGGAGAGATCCGTGAGCTCGGGGACGGACGACTGCATGCGGAAGGCGAGTTCGTACTGGGCGACGCGGGTGGCGATCTCCGGGTCGCCGATCGACTCGAGGCCGAGTTCGTTGAGCGCTCGCAGGTCGTCGAGGAAGCGTCTCCGGGTGCCCGCGTCGACGCCGGGCGGGTTCGACAGGAAAGGCACCGGGTCGCCGACTGAGCGGAACTTCACGCCCTGGTACCGCGACGGCAGGAACCCGCTGCCCCAGAGGCGGTCGTAGAGCGGTTGGCCGCCGCTGCCGGAGACCATGGCGACGTAGGCCGGCAGGTCCTCGTTCTCGCTGCCGAGGCCGTAGTCCAGCCACGCCCCGACGCTGGGCCGTCCGGCGAGTTGGGCCCCGGTCTGCAGGAACGTGATGGCCGGGTCGTGGTTGATGGCCGTCGTGTGCAGGCTCTTCACCAGGCAGAGTTCGTCCGCCACCTTGGCCGTGTGCGGCAGCAGTTCGCTCAGCTCGAGCCCGCTCTCGCCGTGTCTGGCGAAGCGGAACGTCGAGGCGGCGACCGGGAACGCGTCCTGCGTGGCCGTCATCCCGGTCAGCCGCTGCCCCATCCGGATCGAAGCCGGCAGGTCCTGTCCCTGCCGGTCCACGAGTCCCGGCTTGTGGTCGAACAGGTCGAGCTGGGACGGGCCCCCGGACTGGAAGAGGTAGATCACCCGCTTTGCGCGGGCCGTGTGGTGAAGTCCGTCTTCCGGCTGCCGATGTCCGGCGACGGCGACATCTCGACCGAGCAGTGTCGCGAGCGCAGCCGTGCCGAGAGCGGTCGACGTCCGCGTGAGGAAGCTGCGTCGCGTGTCCGTGGGAGTCATGGGGTGACCGCCTCGTCGAGGTTCAGGATCAGGCTGGCGACCGCGGTGTGGGCGGCGAGTTCGACCGGATCGGTCGCGTCCGGTACCGCGGCGTCCCCCACGCGGACCAGTTCGCGTGCGGCCTCTCGGTGTTCTGCGAAGTGCTCACGATGGGCGTCGAGCGCACCGGTCAGGATGGACAGCTCACGGTTCGTGGGTCGGCGGACGAGCACGCGGCGGAACATCCACTGCAGGCGGTCGGCCGGATCGTCGAGCGCGAGCGACCGTTGGGCGAGCACTCGGGCGGCCTCGACGTACGTCGTGCCGTTCTGCAGGGCGAGCGACTGCAGCGGCGTGTTCGTCCGGGTGCGGCGTACGAGACAGGACTCGCGGGTCGTCGCGTCGAAGACGGACATCGCGGGGTTCGCGACCGTTCGCTTCACGTACGAGTAGAGGCTGCGGCGGTAGAGGTCCGGTCCGTCGCTGCGTTCGTAGGTCTTCGTCGAGGCGATCTCCGCCCACAGACCCTCGGGTTGGTACGGCTTCACGCTCGGTCCGCCGACGCGCTCGACGAGCAGCCCGGCCGCTGCGAGTGCCTGGTCGCGGACGACCTCGGCCGGCAGCCGGAACCGTGGTCCGCGAGCCAGCAGGCGGTTCGCGGGATCGCGTTCGAGGAGTGCCGGTGTGACGGCGGCGGCCTGGCGATAGGTGGCGCTCGTCACGATCAGCCGGTGCAGCCGCTTCACGTTCCAGCCGGTGCGGACGAACTCCGTCGCGAGCCAGTCGAGCAGTTCTGGGTGCGTGGGGGGCGTCCCCTGCGTGCCGAAGTCCTCGGTCGTCTCGACGATCCCCCGCCCGAAGAACCGCTGCCACTCCCGATTGACGGCCACCCGCGCCGTCAGCGGATGCCGTGGATCGAACAGCCAACGGGCGAGCCCGAGCCGGTCACGGCCGGGGGCCCGGTTCGTCGACTCCGAGAGGGCCGTGGGCACACCGGCCTCGACCCGTTCCCCCGGCTTGTCGTACTCGCCTCGCTTCAGCACGAACGCGGGACGCGACTCGGCGAGCTGCTCCATCACCATGACGGTCGGCAGGGATGCCTCGAACTCGATGAGCGCCCGCGTCGCCTTCTCCGCGTTCGCGAGGCGTTCGCGGTACTTGCCCGGCCCGGCGACTCTCAAGAAGTACTGGAACGACTTGACGGCCTGTGCTCGCGTCCTCTCCCTCCCTCGAACGAGTTCGCCGATTGGCTCGGCGACGGACAAGACCTGGAGTTCCGGTGCCACTCGTTCGTCGAGGACGCGTTCGAAGACCCGCACGTCGGCAATCGCTCCCTCGAATCTCCGCTTCGTTCCCGTGGAGCCGATGCGAAGTGGTTCGTCGCTGGCGAACGACTGGTTGAGGGCGTCGAGGAGGACGCGCAGCTTCCGCTCCTCTCCGTCCACGAACAGGCGCACCCCGGCTGCGGACCGCGAACCGTCGTACGTCAGCGCGACGTGTTGCCAAACCCCCGGCTCGAGCGGATCGACGGCCTCGACTCGCAACGAGTCGTCGAGCCATCTCTTGACGAACAGGCCCTGCACGCGTCCGTTCTCGACGTGGAGCGCCCAGCCGTCGGAGTAGACGTCGTCCGACATGCGGCTGACGACCCCGCCACTTGCCGACTCCTCCGGTTTGACCCACGCGGTCACGGTGAACGGATCGCGGTACTCGAAGCCGGCAACGTCGCCGGCATCGACGAAAGAATCGCCGTCGAACAGACCGGCCCGACCGCGGGGACCGTCGGTGAACGTGATCTCTCCCGTCGATTTCGCGGCCGGTGCGTCCTCGACCGTGTTCTCGATCGTGCCGTCGAACGAGACAGCGGCAACCAGGCCGTCGTCGATCGTCCAGGGAGCGAGTTTCGTGGGATCGACCGTCTTCTCCCACATCTGCCACTCGTGTGCCGCGTCGGGTTCGACGTTGCCCCAGTTCACCTGCGCGACGTTCCACCGGTCGGCGAGTGCCGCGAACCGGTCTTGCTGCAGTCGCGTCGGGGCGGTGACGTACGGCGGCGAGTTCCCCTCCTTGATCGCGCGTCCGTGCTCGGGGACGTCGTTGAAGTAGTCGAACAGCTGGTAGTACTCGCGTTGCGAGACCGGGTCGTACTTGTGGTCGTGGCAGCGGGCGCAGCCGAGGGTGAGGCCGAGCCAGACGGTGGCCGTCGTGTCGATGCGGTCGACGACGTACTCGACGGCGAACTCCTCGGGGACGATGCCCCCTTCGGAGTTGCCGCGGTGGTTGCGGTTGAAACCGGTGGCGATCCGTTGGTCGAGCGTCGCGTTCGGCAGCAGGTCGCCGGCGAGTTGCTCGGTCGAGAACTCGTCGAACGGCTGGTTCGCGTTGAGGGCCTCGACCACCCAGTCCCGCCACCGCCACATGTCGCGGGGCCCGTCGAACTGGTAGCCGCTCGTGTCGGCGTAGCGGGCGGCGTCGAGCCACTCGATCGCCGTCCGCTCGCCGTACCGCGGCGAGGCGAGCAGCCGGTCGACCAGTCGCTCGTAGGCGTCGGGCGAGTCCTCGGCGAGGAAGGCGTCGACTTCCTCGGGCGTCGGGGGAGTGCCGGTCAGGTCGAGGGAGACGCGACGAATCAGCCTCTCGCGTGAAGCGACCGGCGACGGCGAGAGTCCTGCTTTCTCCAGCCGTGTGAGCACGAAGCGATCGACCGGGTTTCGAGCCACCTCGTCGAACTTCGACGTCGGCGGCGTGGGGCGCTGCGGTGGTACGAAGGCCCAGTGGCCCTCCCACTCGGCCCCCGCCGACACCCACTTCCTCAGCGTGTCGATCTGCTCGGCCGTCAGCGGCTTCTTCGCCTCGGCGGGCGGCATGCGGGTGTCGGGGTCGTCGCTCGTGATGCGACGGATCAGCTCGCTGGCGGCCGGGTTCCCAGGGACGACGATCCGGCCGTCGGAACCCTCGGCGAACAGGCCGTCGCGCGTGTCGAGCCGCAGGTCCGCCTCGCGGGCCTCTCCGTCCGGTCCGTGGCAGTGCAGGCAGTGCCTCGCCAGCAGCGGCTGGACGTCGCGGCCGAAGCGGACGTCGTCCTCGCCGTGGGCGAGACCGGCGAGCAGCGGGAGGAGGGCGAGCCAGGGAGCGCGGCGCACGGAACACCTCGTCGTTCGGGTCGGGCGAGCCCGATGATACCGACTGACGACGTTCGCCGCGTCAGACCTCGACCGTGAGCGCGATCTCGACCGGGGCGTCGAGGGGCAGGGCGTTCACGCCGATCGCCATGCGGACGTGCTTGCCCCGTTCGCCGAAGGCGTCGACGAGGAGCTGCGAGGCGTTGTTGAGGACGAGCGGCTGGTCGTGGAAACCGTCGGCCGACTGCACGAACCCCTCGACGCGGACAACCTGCTTCACCTCGTCGAGGTCGCCGATCTCCCCCTTGATCGCGGCGAGCGCGTTCAGCACGCAGAGCTCGGCCGCACTGCCGGCGTCGGCTTCGACAAGTTCCTTCCCGACCGTCCCCTTGAACGCGAGCTTCCCCCCGACGAACGGGAGCTGGCCGCTGGTGAGGACGAGGTTCCCCGTCCGGATGACGGGCACGTAGAACCCCACCGGCTCCGGCGGCTGGGGGAGCACGTGACCGAGTTTCGCGATCTTGGCTTCGACTTCACCCGGCATGGTTGGCTCTTCTCGCGTGGCTGTTCGTGTGAATCGCAGAGGTCGCGGAGTCGCAGAGGGCCGCAGAGGTGGAGGCCTTTGACTGCCGGCCAGATGGAGCGGCCTTCTTGCCGCCGTGCATCGTTGGAACCCGGCGTTGAAGGCGCCCTCGGTCTGTTCCTCGACTGTCGATCGGTAGCCTGCTGCACGCGGGGAATCAAGCGTTCGGCGTTGTCGTGCGGGATGGAGCACTCGCGCGTTCCGGTGTGAAAACTGGAATCGCCCCGCGACCACGGCGACTTGTCCTCGCCCGTCCGAGCGTGCACCATCTTCCGGCGAAGGGGGGTGAGGATGTCGAAGTCTGCACGAGTCGAGGTCGTCGACGGTCCGGAGGGTGTGATTCGGACGCGGGTCCGGTTCGACGGCGACGAGTTCGTCGGCTACCGGGCGTCGCTGCGAATCGAGGAGCACGTTCGCGTGAAGGACTCGCGGGCCGTCCACGACCACCGTGTCGTCGAGACGCACGACTTCACCGTCGACGGCACCGAGCACGTGTTCGACACTCCGGAGCACTCCCTCGAACTGTTCACCTACGAAGGCCGGATGATCGACCTCGAGGTGCGGGCGAAACTCGTCGTCGACGACGGCGTCCTCTGGGACACCACGCTGGAGGAACAAGTCGTTCGTCGGCTGGGCCGGTCGCCGGAGGTGGAGACCGACCCGAAGTCGGCCGTCGATCCGCGGGACGCGTTCAATCTCGTCTCGAACCTCGCCGCGATTCCGCTCGTCAACCGGGTCGTCGCGATCGGGTTGATCCTCGCCGGCGGGGTCGTGCTCGCGTTCAACACGTTCGTCGGCGTGCACGACCAGGTGGTCCAGGAGAACGAGGTCTACTTCTACAGCCAGCGGGACAGCGACGGCGAGACCAGCAGCCCGTTCGTCAACTCGCTGTTCGCCAGCGGGGCGGCCGGGGCGGCCGTCTGGTTCGGGTTGAAGTCGCAGCTCCGCACGTACATGCGGTTCCAACTCGCCACGCTGCACGGTCGCATCGACCGCAACGCCCTGTTGACCGCCCGCGAGATGCTGACAGGCCGCTCCCGAGTCGACCTTCGGAACACGACCGTGCGGATCGTCGCGTGCAACATGGAGAAGGGGCAGTACGAACGGGGCTCCGGCACGGACGAACGGACCGTGTCGTTCTCCGAGCCCGTCCGGGCCGTCGTCCTCTACGAGAAGACCGTGCCGTTGATCGCCAGGCGGAAACCGGTCGAGGACTACTTCGACGACCCCGTCGACTTCGCCCCGATGTTCGACGCTCTCTATCCGCCGATGACGGTCTCGTCCACGCACGGACTCGAGCTCCACTGGGAGGTGCAGCTGCTGCACGACGACCTCGTCGACCAGGAACTCGTCGCCTCCACCAGTCTGTTCGACGTGCAGGAGTTCTACCGTGTCGAACACGGTTGAGCCGTCGGCGGGGACCGACGCGTCGTCCCACGTCGACTTCCTCCGGTTGCTGGACGCCGATCTCGCCGGCGTGTCGCTGGTCGTCGTCCACGGCCGCAGCGGGACCGGGAAGTCGACGTCCCTGCAGCACCTCCTGGCGCGGCATCCCAGGTTCGCCGGGCAGGTCTACGAAGTCGTCCGCCCGGCGTTTCGCGACCCCCTTCCCGAGCGGTCGGACCGGCCGGTCCTCGTCGACGAGGTCCTTCGCCCCCGCGACGTCGCGACGGTCGGCCGACTCCTCGGCCGAGGCCACGTGGTGATGGTCGCCTCGCACGTTCCGCCGAGCCTCTACGCCCCGTTCCGGCTCCGCTGGCGAATGCGAACCTTCTCCTCGAACCGCGACGACGGCAAGCTCGGCTGGGAGCTCGACCGCCTCGGCGTTCCCTACTCGTCCGAGGCACTTCACCGATTTCGCCGTCGGTTCGGGGCGAACTTCATCGACCTCCGCATCGTGCTCGAGCGGTCCCCAGGTCGTTCCCTGGACGCAGCGTTGGCCTACTTCGAACGGACCTGCCGCCTCGAGACGCGACGACGAGAACGCGGAACCGGCGGTCGATCGGCCGTCCGTTGACGTGCAGCACGGCCGACCGCCGCGTTATGCTGAGTGGTTCAAGGAACCTCGACTTCACGGACATCCCTCGATGATCGACCGTCTCGCCCCGCTGGCCTTTCTCCTCGCCGCCACCATCCTTCCCGCCGGCGAGGTCTACGAGCAACCCGTTGAACGCGTCGAGTCCGTGTCCGCACTCGGAGATCTCGCCGTTCCCGCCGAGCCGGACACGCAACGTGCGAAGGCGGCCGACGTCGACTACACGAAGGGCCCCAAGGCGAAGTGGATCTGGGGGGCGAAGGACTCGAGCGGCAACTGGTACCTGACGAAGTCGTTCGAGGGTGGAACCTTCGAGGGGGCGTACCTCGTCGCCACCTGCGACAACGTGATGACGGTCTGGCTCAACGGCAAGCAGGTCGCTTCGAGCAGCGAGTGGCAACAGCCGGTCGCCGTCGACGTGTCCAAGCACTTGCAGTCGGGCGAGAACACACTCGTCGTCAAGGCGGACAACCAGGGGGGGCAGGCGGGCTTCGCTGCCAAGCTGGTCGTCGCGACCAAGAGCGGCAAGCCGCGTTACGTCGTCAGCGACGCATCGTGGAAGGCCGGGGCAACCAAGAACGCCGAGAAGACGTCGGCGGCCGCCGTCGTCGGCACGATGGGGGACAAGCCTTGGGGCAACGTCTTCGCCAACCCGGGCGGCGGAGCCGGAGCCGTCGCAGGAAGCGTCCCCCGCGGCGTGTTCCAGACGCTCCCGGGGTTCCAGGTCGAGAAGCTGTTCGACGTGCCCAAGAACGAACTCGGGTCGTGGGTCAACATCACGACCGACGACAAGGGCCGGCTGATCGTCTCCGACCAGGGGAGCAAGGGGCTCTGCCGCATCACGCCGGCACCGATCGGCAGCGACGAGACGACGAAGGTCGAGCACCTCGACGTGAAGATCTCCGGCTGCCAAGGGCTCCTGTGGGCCTTCGGCAAGCTGTACTGCGTCTGCAACGGCGGCCCCGGCAGCGGCCTGTACACGGTCGAGGACACCGACGGCGACGACCAACTCGACAAGGTGACCCGGTTGAAGGCCCTGCAGGGCGGAGGCGAGCACGGGCCGCACGCCGTCCTGCTCTCGCCGGACGGGAAGTCTCTGTACGTCATCGCCGGCAACCACACGAACCCGCCCGCCGACTTCGACGCGAGCCGCATCCCCTCCAACTGGAGCGAGGACCTGCTGCTGCCCCGGCAGTGGGACGCCCGCGGCCACGCCCGCGGCAAGCTCGCCCCCGGCGGCTGGATCGCCAAGACCGACCCCGACGGCAAGACCTGGGAGATGGTCTCCGTCGGCTATCGCAACCCGTTCGACATGGCCTTCAACCGTGACGGCGAACTGTTCGCCTACGACGCCGACATGGAGTGGGACATGGGCAGCCCGTGGTACCGCCCCACACGCGTCGTCCACGCCACGAGCGGCAGCGAGTTCGGCTGGCGGTCCGGCACCGGCAAGTGGCCCACGTGGTACGCCGACAGCCTGCCGCCCGTCGTCGACGTCGGCCCCGGCAGCCCGGTCGGCGTCACGTTCGGATACGGGGCGAAGTTCCCCGCCAAGTACCAGAACGCGCTCTACCTCCTCGACTGGACCTTCGGCACGATCTACGCGATCCACCTGACGCCGGACGGCAGCACCTACGTCGGCGAGAAGGAGGAGTTCCTGTCCCGCACGCCGCTGCCGCTGACCGACGCGACCGTCGGTGCGGACGGCGCGCTCTACTTCGCGATCGGCGGTCGCGGGACACAGTCGGCCCTGTTCCGCGTGACCTACGTCGGTGATGAGCCGACCGAACCCGCCGGCGAGGAAGAGATCGAGCTGCCCCGCATCCACCGCCGAGAGCTCGCGAAGCTGCATTCGCCGAACTCGGCCCGCGGCCCCGAGATGGAGATGATCTGGAAGAGTCTCGACGACGAGGACCGCTTCGTCCGCTACGCCGCCCGCGTCGCCCTGGAGCATCAACCGGTCGACGCGTGGCGCGAGCAGGTCTTCTCGGCGAAGAAGCCGGACGCGTTGATCCAGTCCGCCATCGCGCTCGCGCGAGAGGGAACGGAGACCGACCAGCCGAAACTCGTGGCCGCACTCAACGGGTTGAACCCCGCCGAGCTCACCCCGCGGCAGCGGCTCGACCTGCTGCGGGCCTACGCCCTGACGTTCATCCGCCTCGGTGAGCCGGACGCCGCGACGAAGGCGACGCTCGTCGAGAAGCTCGACCCGCTGTACCCGGCCAAGGGAGACCTGGCTCGCGAACTGAACCGTGAGCTCGCCCGCATGCTGGTCTACGTCGAGTCGCCGACGATCGTCACGAAGGCGCTCGCCGAGATGAAGAAGCCGTACGAGCGTTCGCAGCCCGAGCTCGGCGAGCTGCTCACGCGGAACGGCCGGTACGGCGGCACGATCGCCAAGATGCTGGCCAACCAGCCGGAGCTGGAGAACGTCCACCTCGCCCTCGTGCTCCGCAACGTGAAGTACGGCTGGACGCTGGAGCAACGTCTCGAGTACGTCCAGTGGATCGAGAAGGCCAAGGGCTGGAGCGGCGGAGCGAGCTACACCGGCTTCCTCGACAACGTGAAGAAGGAGGCGCTCGCCAACGCCACCGAGGCCGAGCGGAAGGCAATCGCCGCCGGCGTCGTCGCCTACCGACCGCCGTCGCTCGACGAACTCCCGAAGCCGAAGGGCCCCGGTCGGGACTGGACCGTCGAGGACCTGCTCGGCATGACGGCCGACGGCCTCTCCGGCCGCGACTACGAGAACGGTCGCCGGGCCTTCGCGGCCGCCCAGTGCATCCGCTGCCACCGCTTCGGCGGCGAGGGGGGCGCGACCGGTCCCGACCTGACGAACCTCGCCGGTCGGTTCAGCCGGAAGGACCTCGCCGAGGCGATCATCGAGCCGAGCAAGGTGATCTCCGACCAGTACGCCGCCTCGATCGTCCTCGACGTCGACGGCAAGCAGTACGTCGGACGGCTCCTCGACCAGACCGACGAGAAGATCACGATTCTCGTCGACCCGGTCGACGCGACGAAGGTCGTCGAACTCGCAAAGGACGACGTCGAGGAGATTCTCCCCTCGAAGACCTCCCTGATGCCGAAGGACCTGGTCGACACGCTCGGGAAGGAGGAGGTGCTCGACCTGCTCGCGTACCTCTACTCCCGCGGCAACCCGAACGACTCGATGTTCGCCGAGAAGTAAGAGCGACTACTTCGGCGGCAGCGTCCGTGTGAAGTCGACGGCGAGGGCGATCCACTTCACCAGGTCGCCCTCGTCGGCGAAGCCCGCCGGGGCCACCAGCACCCAACCCCGCATCGGCCGGCCGGTGACGTCGAACTCCCCGGCTCCCGGTTCACCGAGTGCCGCCTCGTAGGCGTCCCTCCCGACGCGTACGATCAAGGAGTCCTTCCAGACCCCGAGGCACGTGTTGCCGTCGAGCACGAAGCCGACCGCCCCGAACATCCTCTTCTCGACGAGCCCATTGCGGCGCGCGAGCCGGGCTCGAACTCGTTCGGCGACGGCTTCGTCGTAGGGCATCGGCCTGGCTCGTCGTTCGTCACACGGGTTTCGTCGATCATCACACCGAGAGACAGCGAGCAGGGCAAGTGGCCGAACCGACGCGAGCATTCGTCGCCCTCGGCGGCAACCTTGGGGACGTCGCCGCGACCTTCGAGTCGGCGCTACGACGGCTCGACGACGACCCGCGGATCTCGGTCGGCCGTGTCGCGTCGAACCACGGCACGCGGCCCGTCGGGAAGAACGCCGGGGACGCGTTCCTGAACACGGCCGCGGAGGTCGAGACGACGCTCGAGCCGAGCGAGCTTCTCGCGACGCTGCACGAGGTCGAGGCGGCCGAGGGACGCGTGAGGACGATCCACTGGGGGCCGCGTACCCTCGACCTCGACCTGCTGCTGCACGGGGACGTGGTGGTCGACTCTCCGACGCTCCGCG
>JANQQW010000322.1 GCA_028284885.1 Planctomycetaceae bacterium | reverse complement strand
CGGGAGTCGTGGGGAGCGGGCCTGCCGGCTGCTGATCGACGCCGGCGTCACCGACGTGGTCAACGTCGCCGGAGGAACGCTGGCCTGCGTGGAGGCCGGAGCCCCGGTCGTCCGCGGTCGGAAGGTGATGTCGCTCGAGCGGCAGGTCCGGGTCGCCGCGGGCTCGCTGGCACTCGTCGGTGCGGTTCTCGCATTGACGGTTCACGTCGGGTTCGCCGCCCTGCCCGCCTTCGTGGGGGCCGGGCTCGTGTTCGCGGGCCTCACGGACACCTGCGGCATGGGGTTGCTGCTGGCCCGGATGCCCTGGAACCGGGTGTGCCGGCCCGACGACGCGACCAGCCGGTCCGCCGGTTCGGTGGACAACGCGGTCCGGGTCTGAGTGGCAACCCGGCCGGTCGCGGACGATTTCGTGTGTCCGGCGGGTACGGTAAGATTCGCGGACTTCGCGACCCGTCCCCCTGCCGGTCAGTTCTCCGATGAAGCCTTTCGAGAAGTTGCTCGTTGCGAACCGCAGCGAGATCGCCATTCGTCTGTTCCGGTCCGCGAGCGAGCTCGGCATCCGCACGGTCGCCGTGTACACGCACGAGGACCGGTACGCCCTGCACCGCTTCAAGGCGGACGAGGCGTACCTGATCGGCAAGCCGGGCGAGCCGATCCGGGCGTACCTCGACATCGAGAGCATCGTCGGCGTTGCCGTGCGCACCGGGGCCGAGGCGATCCACCCGGGCTACGGGTTCATGTCGGAGAACCCGGACCTCGCCCGGGCGTGCGAACGCGAGGGAATCAAGTTCATCGGGCCGACGGTCGACACGTTGGAGAACCTGGGGGACAAGACGACCGCCCGTGAAATCGCGAAGAAGGCCGGCGTGCCCGTGCTGGGCGGGAGTGACGCGGTCGCCACGGCGGAGGAGGGACTCGAGGTCGCCAACCGCCTCGGCTTCCCGATCATCCTGAAGGCGGCGCACGGCGGCGGCGGCCGCGGCATGCGAGTCGTCCGCGATCCCGACCAGTTCGTCGACCAGTTCGAGACGGCCCGCCGGGAGTCCCTCTCCGCGTTCGGCAGCCCGGACGTCTTCGTCGAGAAGTTCATCGAGCGGGCCCGGCACATCGAGGTGCAAATCCTCGGCGACGCCCACGGCAACCTCGTCCACCTGCACGAACGCGACTGCAGCGTGCAACGACGGCACCAGAAGGTCGTCGAGATCGCCCCGGCCCCGAGCCTCGACCCGAAGATCAAGAACGACCTCTGCGAGGCGGCCCTCGCGATCGGCCGGCAGGTGAGCTACGAGTGCGCGGGGACCGTCGAGTTCCTCGTCGACGACGACGCCGGGGAGTTCTTCTTCATCGAGGTGAACCCGCGCATCCAGGTCGAGCACACCGTCACCGAGGAGGTCGTCGGCAGCGACATCGTCACCTCGCAGATCCTCGTCGCGTCCGGGGCACGACTCGACGACGAACGCATCGGCCTCGGCGACCAGTCCGAGATTCAGCCGCGCGGCTTCGCCATCCAGTGCCGCGTGACGACCGAGGACCCGGCCAACAACTTCATGCCAGACTACGGCCGGGTCACCCACTACCGGAGCGCGTCCGGGGCCGGGGTCCGGCTCGACGCCGGAAGTGCCTTCTCCGGGGCGGTCGTCAACCCGTACTACGACTCGCTGCTGGTCAAGGTCTCCGTCCGCGGGCGTCGTTTCGTCGACGCCGTCCACAAGATGGACCGCTGCCTTCGCGAGTTCCGCATCCGCGGCGTGAAGACGAACATCCCGTTCCTCCTGAAGGTCGTCCGGCACCCGACGTTCCTCGACGGCGACTGCACGACCCGGTTCATCGACCAGACGCCGGAGCTGTTCGAGTTCCCCGAGCGTCAGAACCGGGCGACGAAGCTGCTGACCTACCTCGGCGAGACGATCGTCAACGGCAACGCACTCGTAAAGGACGTCGCCCCCGCCCAGCGTCGGGAACCGGCACCGAAGCCCTCGATCGACACGTCCGGCCCGCTGCCGAAGGGGACGCGAGACACGTTCCTCGAGCTGGGACCGGAGAAGTTCAGCGAGTGGCTGAAGGACCAGGACCGGCTGTTGTTGACCGACACGACGATGCGTGACGCCCACCAGTCGCTGCTCGCCACCCGGTTCCGCACGTACGACCTCCTCGAGATCGCCGACGCCTACGCCCGGCTCACGCCGAACCTCTTCTCGCTGGAGATGTGGGGCGGGGCGACGTTCGACACCTCGATGCGGTTCTTGAAGGAGTCGCCGTGGGACCGGCTGACGCAGCTGCGGGAGAAGGTGCCGAACATACTCTTCCAGATGCTGCTGCGGGCCTCGAACGCGGTCGGGTACACGAACTACCCGGACAACGTCGTCAAGTCGTTCGTGAAGGAGGCAGCGGACGCGGGGATCGACGTCTTCCGCGTGTTCGACGCGTTGAACTGGGTCCCGAACATGCAGGTGGCGATGGACGCCGTCCTCGAGACCGGGGCGATCTGCGAGGCGGCCATCTGCTACTCGGGGGACATCAGCAACCCCGGGCGGTCCAAGTACGACCTGAAGTACTACGTCGATCTCGCGAAGGACCTGGAGAGCCGCGGGGCGCACATCCTGGCGATCAAGGACATGGCCGGTCTGTGCAAGCCGGACGCCGCGGCCAAGCTGGTCTCGACGTTGAAGTCCGAGATCGGCATCCCGATCCACTTCCACACGCACGACACCGCGGGCATCCAGGCCGGGGCGATCCTGCGGGCCGCAGAGGTGGGGATCGACGTGGCGGACGCCGCCATGGCCCCGATGTCCGGCGGGACGTCGCAGCCGAACCTGAACACCGTCGTCGAGGCACTGCGGTTCGGCCCGCGGAACGTCGAGATCGAGGAGACCGCCCTCGACGAGATCGCCACCTACTGGCGAGCCGTCCGCGAGTTCTACGCCGCCTTCGAGAGCCAGGTGCTGCCGGCGACCGGCGACCTGTACCGGCACGAGATGCCGGGCGGCCAGTACACCAACCTCTTCATGCAGGCCCGCGCCCTCGGCCTCGCCGACCGCTGGTCCGAGGTCTGCGAGGTCTACGCCGGGGTGAACCAGCTGTTCGGCGACATCGTGAAGGTCACGCCGACCTCGAAGGCCGTCGGCGACATGGCCCTGTTCATGGTCGCCAACGAGCTGACGAACCTCGACGTGCTCGACCCGAGCCGCGACCTCGCCTTCCCGGCCTCGGTCATCGACCTCGTCGGCGGGGCGATGGGCCAGCCGCCCGGAGGCTTCCCGGAGGACGTCGTCGACCGCATCGTGAAGGACGGCAAGCGGTTCACCGACCGCCCCGGCGCCTCGCTCGAACCGGCCGACTTCGACGCGGCCCGCGAGACCGTCGCCGAGTTCAAGAAGTCCGAGGTGACCGACCGCGACGTCGTCACGCACCTGCTGTACGAGAAGGTCTTCCGCGACTTCGTCGAGCACCAGCAGGCGTACTCGGACACCAGCTGCCTCCCCTCCCCCGCCTTCTGGTACGGCCTCGTGCCGGGCGAGGAGATCGCCGTCGAGATCGAGCCGGGCAAGACGCTCATCATCAGCTTCCTCACCGTCGGCAACCCGCACCCGGACGGCACCCGGACCGTCTTCTTCGAGCTGAACGGCCAGCCCCGCGAGGTGACCGTTCGCGACCACTCGCTGGAGACCGACAAGAACGCCGCCGTGAAGGCCGACGCCGGGAACCCCGGCCACGTCGGCTCGTCGATGCCCGGCATGGTCGTCTCGGTCGCCGTCGCCATCGGCGACCACGTGAAGAAGGGGCAGAAGCTCCTCAGCCTGGAGGCGATGAAGATGGAGACGGCCGTCAACACCGAACGGGACGGCCGCGTCGCCGACGTGCTCGTCGCGCCGGGCAGTCAGGTCGAGACGGGCGACCTGCTCGTCGTCATCGAGTGATCGGAGCGAGGACGTGTCGAACGAACCCGTCGGCGGCGAACTGCGAACGCACTCGATCGCGGTCGGCTACGCGACCTGGATCCTCGGCTTCTTCGGTGCCCACCGCTTCTACTACGGCAAGAAGGTCACCGGCACGATCTGGTTCTGCACGCTGGGGCTGCTGGGCATCGGCTGGATCGTCGACTTCTTCCTGATCCCCCGGATGGACGCCGAGGCCGACCGCCGGTACGCGGCCGGCCCGTACGACTACAACGCGGCTTGGCTGCTGCTCGCGTTCCTCGGCCTCTTCGGCGCCCACCAGTTCTACCTGGGCAAGATGCTCACAGGCATCGTCTGGTTCCTCACCGGCGGCCTCTGCGGCCTCGGCTGGCTGTACGACCTGTGGACGCTGAACGAGCAGGTCTCGGACAGGAACCGCGCATCCTGATCGCGTGGACGCTCAGGTTCGACGCAAAGGCGCAGTGGCGCGAAGGACCGAAGAGTCGCCGACGAAGCAGCGGACCTGGCAGGAAGTGGGTTCAGGGTTCTTCGTTCCCCGCAGTTCCCCCCAGGTATCGACCGACGGTTGCCCGAATCTCGTCAGCGAACCTGTAGATGTCGGTCACGCGTTCGATTGCATGACGTGTCTCGTTCTTGTTCTCGTCGAACAGTCCGAGATACTTCTGCGAGAAGTTGAACCGCAGCCGGCAGATCGGTTTGCGATTGTTGTCGTCGAGCAGGACGCCGCAGTAGCTCTTGGTGTCGCGCATGAAGACGCGGACAGGATCGAGAATCTCACTGACAATCGATCGCACGATACGAAAGCCCTCCATCTCCTCCTCTGTCGTCACGACATCGGAAGCCTCCTCGACCTCGACATTCTCGGGTTGCTCGCCGGGAGCGTCCTCGGAGTTTGTCTGGAGCGCCGTCTTGAGTCGCTCGTTCACACGGTCACGAATGAACCGGTGAAACGCCTTCTTCGTGTGATCGGCGAACTGTGCCAACCGGGCCTGAGTCAGATGCCCGTCGTACACGCGTTTGGCGAAGAGGCGAACGAACTCCTCGGACGGGTTGGCCCATTCCTCAGACAGCAGACGTTTGATGTTGCCGGCGTACTTCAGGTCGGTCGCCGTCGCACGAATCTGCTCCTCGTCGAAGGCGTCCTTCGCGAACTTCTTCAGCTGGTCGATTGCGTCGTTCTCCAATCGTTGGAGATTGACTTCGAGGAACGGACGTTCGTCCATTCGGTTCGGCGCTTCGAGGTCTGAGAAGAACTTGTAGACCTCGCCGTTCGTGAGTACTGCAAACTTCGCGGACGTGACCGAGAAATAGCGGTAGAGTTGGGTCGGTGTCTCCCGGTCCAGGTCCTTGTCGATCGCCTTGCACTCGAAGAGCAGCACAGGCTGCCCCGATGACATGATGGCGTAGTCGACCTTCTCGCCGCGCTTCGTGCCGACGTCGGCGGTGAACTCCGGTACGACCTCCTGCGGATCGAAGACGTTGTACCCGAGGGCAACGATGAAGGGCATCACCAACGCGTTCTTGGTCGCCTCCTCGGTCTCCAGGTGGTCTTTGTGCCCCGGGATCTTTGTTGCGATGTCACGGAGGCGATCGATGAAGTCCATGGCGACGTCTCACGGAGCAAGCTGGTCATGCAGTGTGCAAGACTAGTGACCAATGCACCCATGAACAAGCCGCGCGAACGCCGGTGAGCAAGACTCTCTTCGCGAGTCTTTGCCTCTCCGCGCCTGTGCGTCGAATGCAACCGCGAGGGCGTCAGCCGCGTCGCCACTCGGTTCCCTCGGCGCGGTCCTCGAGCGTGACCTCGAGGGCGCCGAGGCGGTCGCGGATGGTGTCGGCGATGTCGAAGTTCTTCGCCTTCCGGGCGATCTGCCGGACCTCGAGGATGAGGTCCATCAGCTCGCCGGTGAAGGCGTCGTCGCCGTTCGAGGCTCCCGGTTTCTCGACCGGCTTGCCGAACACGCCGATCACGCCGGCGAGTTCCTTGAGGAGCGTCATCGCCGTCTCGAGTTCGGCGAGGGCCGCCTCGTCCTTCTCGCCGCTGTCGAGTTTCGACTTGGCGACGAAGCTGCCGACCGCCTTGCGGAGTTCGAACAGGACGCCGATTGCTCCGCCCGTGTTGAAGTCGTCGTCCATCGCGGCGAGGAAGCGGTCGCGGAAGCCGGCGAGTTGGCCGAGCAGTGCGCCGTCGCCTTCGATCTTCGTCGTGGTCTCTCGCGTCTTCGGTGCTTCCAGGTCGTAGAAGCTCTTGCCGGTGATGCGCTCGTAGGTCTCGAACAGCCGGTAGAACTGGTCGAGCCCCTTCCCGACCTCGGCGATCCGCTCCATGCTGAAGTCGATGGGGCTGCGGTAGTGGGTGCCCAGGAGGAAGAAGCGGACGGTCTCCGGCGGGTGGTGCGGGAAGACGGCCGCCTTGATCGACTCCGCCCCGGCCGAGCCGGCGAGTTTGTTGGCGACCTGTTCGTCGGCGGAGAGTTCCTCCGTGGGCGTGTCGCCGGCGGCACTGTGGGCCCCACCGACCTTGCCGGCCCCGCCGGACTGCATCAGGCCGTTGTGCATCCAGTACCGCACGTACGGCTGCCCGGTGCAGCACTCGGACTGGGCGAGTTCGTTCTCGTGGTGCGGGAACTTGAGGTCCAACCCGCCGCCGTGGATGTCGAGCGTGTCGCCGAGGATGGCGGTCGACATGGCGGTGCACTCGATGTGCCACCCGGGCCGCCCGGGCCCCCAGGGGCTGTCCCAGGCGATCTCCCCCTCCTTGGTTCCCTTCCAGAGGGCGAAGTCGGCCGGGTGCCGCTTGCCGGACTTCGTCTCGACGCGTGTTCCGGCCAGCGTCTCGTCGAGGTTTCGGCCGCTCAGCTTGCCGTAGTCGTCGTCGGTCTCGACGGCGAAGTAGACGTCGCCGTCGAGTGGGTAGGCGTGCCCCTTGTCGACGAGCGTGCCGACGACGTCGAGCATCCGGTCGATGTAGTCGGTCGCCTTGGGGAACTGGTCGACGGAGTCGACGCCCATGGCGGCGAGGTTCTCGAGGTAGTCGGCCGTCATCTCCTCGGCGAGCGCCTCGACGGTGGTGCCCTTCTCGGCGGCCTTGTTGATCAGCTTGTCGTCCACGTCGGTGATGTTGACGACGTAGGTGACGTCGTAGCCGGAGTAGACGAGGTACTTCTTGATCGCGTCGAAGATGACCGGCCCGACCATGTGGCCGATGTGGGCCGGCTTGTAGACCGTGGGACCGCACAGGTAGACGCCCACCTTGCCCGGCTCGACGGTCTGGAAGTCCTCTTTCTCACGCGTGAGGGTGTTGTAGACGCGAAGACTCATGGTTCGTCCGTATCGGGGTGGGTGGCCTGGTGTTCGCCTGAGGCCAGGCGTGGTGTGTTCTCGGGATTCAGGTGTCGTCGAACGCCACGACGAACGGCGTGTGCTCGAGTCGATCGGCAATCGACTTGCAGGAGCAATCCTGGTGCGGATCGTAGTGATCCGGGACCGAGACGAGAACGCGTATTCTGCCGTGTTGGTCGAAGAACGACTCCCGCTCCGGCCCAGGGGTGTCCGAGGACTCCGGCAGCCACCAGTCGACGAGGCGGCCCTCCTCGAGTGCGACGAACACCTGTTGGCCGGTCGATCCGTCTGGCAGCGAGCACTTCTCGTTCGGCCAGCCGTCGAGTTGTCGGCCGACGTAGAGATCGACGCCGAACAGCCGGAGCGGTTCACGGTCGATCCTGACCTCGGGCGGGTCGGCCCAAGGCCGCACGGTCTTCAGTTCGAGACGCTGCCCGATCACGAGTTCCCCCTCCGCGACCGCCTTCACGACGACCGCCCGCGTTCCGTGATGCAGGCCCCACGAACTGGTGGTGAAGCCCCATTGAGGGTTCTGGCTGAACTCGCCGACGACCTCGACGAGCGCGATCGCGTCCGGTTCGGCCGGTTCGTGAACCGAGCCACACGGGCCGAAGAGGGCGAGCGAGAGGGCGAGTGCGGCGTTCATCCTGAACTCCTCCTTGCGAGTCTTCGCGACTCTGCGGCTTGGCGTCGAGTCCGAGTCAGTCCGAGGTCAGCAGCACGACGGCGTCGGCTCCGATGGCCTCTTCGCGGCCGATCGGGCCCACCTTCTCGCCCGTCTTCGCCTTCACGTTCACGGCGGCGACGTCGATCTCGAGGAGTTCGGCGAGCCGGGTGCGGATGGTGGGCACGTGTTCCTTCAGTTTCGGCCGTTGGGCGTGCACGGTGCAGTCGAGATTCTGGACCGACCAGCCCCGCTCGGCGGCCGCCTCGCGGGCCTTCGTGACGAAGTGGGAAGAGTCGGCTCCCTGCCACTCGGCGTCGGTGTCGGGGAACCACGTGCCGATGTCGCCGAGGGCGGCCGCTCCGAGGATGGCGTCGGTGATCGCGTGCAGCAGGACGTCGCCGTCGCTATGGGCGACGGGGCCCTTGTCGTGCGGGACGGCGACCCCGCCGACGACGAGCGGGCGGCCGGGCTCCAGTCGATGGACGTCGTGCCCCAAACCGACACGCAGCACTGTACTCCCCCCGGAACGACCTCGATGGCGCGCGGATGATAGCCCTCGCGCCGGGGGCTGACAACATCCGCTCAGCGACCGGTCAGCGGCGTCCGTCGATCGATGCCCGATGACGGGCAACCGAGCCGCCAGGTTGCGCAGCGGCTGGGCAGTCGAACGCGGCTGGTGGAATTCCCGGAGCGGCTGAAACCGGCCTAGATCCTTGCCGGAAAGGGTCTTGCAGTCCTGTTGCGATTCCCGGAGCCGATTCGGCACAGACTTTGCCGAAGAGTTCGGAGTCGGGTAGATCGATCGGAAGTGTAGCCGGGAATCGACCTCGTTGGTCGCTCCCGGGCGAGCGCCTGCACTCTCCGGTCGACTACCCGTCTTTTCGTTGACCCTCGGACGAGTCCGACGGCGAGTCGGCCGCCTCTTCGTCCGCGACGGGCTTCGGTACGACGAGCAGGTAGTGGGCACGGTTCTCGGAGAGGTCTGGCTCGAACTCGCCGACCTTCTCCGTCGACTCCATCGAGACGACGACCGTTCGCAGCAACGGCTGCCGCTGCAGGACCCGGTGAACGGCTCCGTAGCCGTGATCGACGTGAAACGTCCCGGCCACGTGTACGACGAGCGGTCGCTTGCGGCCGCGGACGGCGAGGTGGTCGGTGATCGCCTCGGCCATCGCGTCGTCCTTCAGGCACTGGGCCGCGTAGTAGCGGTCGACGGCCCCCTCCTCGCCCGTTCCGCCGTGCGATCCCATCGCCTCGACGAACAGTTCACGGTACTCGTCGTCCGGAGCGGTCGTGCGCCGGGGCACGAAGGCGGCGTCGGCGATCGTGGTCGGCTCCCCCTTCGCGACCTTGCCGGCGATCGCCCGCGGAACGTTGCCCGCAATCACGTCGAGTTTCCGCTGCTTCGCCAGTTCGACGAACGGCCGGTAGTGGGCGGCGTACTCCCCCCACGGCCGCGAATGTTCGAGGAACGTCTCCTCGTCGACTCGATCGCGGAGGTAGTCGTCGAGGACCCCCTGCACGTCCCGCTCGAACATCTCCAGTGACATCGCGAGGTTGGATCGCTTCGCGTGCAGTCCCTCCACGAGTCGATGGTGGACCTGGTGGCCGGCCGTGTTGTCGTGCTCCTCGCCGAGGAAGAGGACGTCGGCCTCGGCGACGGCATCGACCAACTTGGCGATCGTCACGTCCTCGCCGGTTCGCAGATCGACGATGCGATGCTCGGGATCGGCCGAGACGGAGAGCGCCAGCAGAAGGGGCAGCAGCGACATCGGGAGTTTCCGCAGTGGTTGGTGGACGTGTCGTCAGGCCTTGGCGGCCCGCTTGGCCCGCTTCTGGAACGGGACGGAGACGCGTTCGAGGATCATGTCGATGACGTCGTCCGTGGTGATCCCCTCGCTGTCGGCCTGGAACGTGGTGACGATCCGGTGCCGGAGAACGGGGTGGGCGACGGCCCGCACGTCGCCGGTCGAGACGTGGAAGCGGCCGTGGAGGATCGCCCGGGCCTTCGCTCCGAGGATGAGGTACTGTCCGGCCCGCGGCCCGGCCCCCCAGCCGAGGTACTCGCGGACGAACTTCGGCGACTCTGGCTCGCCCGGCCGCGTGGCCCGCACGATGTCCCGGGCGTAGACGAAGACGTCCTCGGCCACGGGCACCTTCCGGACGACCTCCTGCAAAGCGAGAATCTGCTCGCCGGTCAGGGCGGTTCGCAGGTCGGGTTCGTAGCCGGCGGTCGTCTGCTTGAGGATTCGGAGTTCCTCTGCGGCGGTGGGGTAGTCGACGACCACGTTGAACATGAAGCGGTCGAGCTGGGCCTCGGGGAGCGGGTAGGTTCCCTCCTGCTCGATCGGGTTCTGGGTGGCCAGCACGAAGAACGGGGCCGGCAGCCGGTAGGTGTTCGAGCCGACCGTGACGTGCCGTTCCTGCATCGCCTCCAGCAGGGCCGCCTGGGTTTTCGGCGGGGTTCGGTTGATCTCGTCGGCGAGCAGCACGTTGGTGAAGATCGGCCCCTGCATGAACTGGAAAGTGCGGCGGCCGGTCTCCGGATCGTCCTGCAGGACGTCCGTGCCGGTGATGTCCGAGGGCATCAGGTCCGGCGTGAACTGGATTCGACGGAAGGCGAGTTGCAGGATGCTGGCGATGGTGCTGACGAGGAGCGTCTTGGCGAGGCCCGGCACGCCGACGAGCAGGCAGTGGCCGCGGCTGAACATCGCGACGAGAATCTGGTCGACGATCTCCTCCTGGCCGACGATGACCTTCGAGATCTCCTCCCGCATCCGCTTGTAACCGGTCGCGAGACCCTGAATGGCCTGCTTCTCGCGGTCCTCGTCCATCGCCTCCGGCTCGGGTGCTGGCGGAGCCACGAACGACGGTGCCGGCGGCGTCTCGACCGCGGGCGGGTCCGCGACGGCGTCGTCCTCGGGCAACGCCGGCGGCGGGTTGAACGGCTTCGGCCGCGAGGCCCCTCGGTCGAGCAACTCGTCCGGCAGGTCGGCCAGCGGGTCGTCCTGGGCGTCTCCCTCGACCGGTTCGAGCTCGTCCGCCAAGTCGTCCGACGGGCCGTGGTCTTCGGGCAGGTGCTTGTCGTCGGTCATCCGGGGCGGGTCCCTGTCGTGTTTCTCCGGGAGCTTCTAGTATCCATCGTACCCGGCGACCGGAGCGGACGGTATCCGTGCGGTGTGCCGAGCCACCGCCCCCGACCGGACCCTCGCCGTGGCCCGCAACCGAGTCTCCCATTTGGTGTTCGACGTCGAAGCGGTCGGCGACGGCGACCTGATCGCGAAGGTCCGCTACCCGAACGAGTCGTTGGAGCCGGCCGAAGCGCTCGCGAAGTACCGTGCCGAGCTGATGGAGACCCGCGGGACGGACGTGCTGCCGCCGACGTTCGTGCTGCCGATCTCCGTGGCGATCGCCAAGGTCGCCAAGGACTTCCGCCTGCTCGACCTGGTGGTGCTCGACGAACCGGCGTTCCGGCCGCACGTGATCGCGGAGACGTTCTGGCAAGGGTGGGAGGCGTACGGGCGGCCCACGCTCGTCACGTTCAACGGCCGTGGCTACGACCTGCCCGTGCTGGAGTACGCGGCCTACCGGTACGGGCTGTCGCTTCCCGGCTGGTTCAACGTGAACGCGCCGACCTACGAGAAGGCCCGGCACCGCTACAACGCGCACGCCCACCTCGACCTGATGGACCTGTTCTCGAACTTCGGAGGCTCGCGAGTCAGCGGCGGACTCAACCTGCTCGCGAATCTGATCGGGAAACCGGGCAAGACGGGCATCGACGGGTCGATGATTCAAGAGATGCACGACGACGGCCGGGTCGCGGAGATCAACGACTACTGCCGATGCGACGTGCTGGACACCTACTTCGTCTTCCTCCGAAGTCGCGTGCTCGTGGGAGACCTGACGATCGACCAAGAGCAGGAAGTCGTGGCGGAGGCAAAGCAGTGGCTGGAGGAGCGGGCGGCGTCGAGCCCCGGGCTGCAGCACTACCTGAGCCACTGGGGGGACTGGGCACGTCCCGCGGAATCGCCGGCGGCGTCCTAAACCCCGGCTGAAACGCTGGATAGGGTCGGCGGTTCGGTCGAATCGGAGTTGACATCCGTGTTGCGATCTGTATTCTCGGTAGTAGAGGCGGGTCGATTCGTACTTCGTTCACCCGCAGACCAGTGAAAGATGGAGGTTCCCGTGTTCGTACGTCGTACCATCGTCGCCGCTCTCGGACTCGCAATCATCGCGTCGCTGGCCCCGCTCGGCTCCGCGCTGGCCTTCCCTCCGCAGGGGAACAACGCTCAGCTCCAGCAGCTGCAGCGGCGTGTGCAGCAGCAGCTTCAGCAGCGGCTCCGCCAACAGCAGCAGATGCAGCAGCGGCTCGCCCAAGCTCTGCGTCAACGCAACCAGCGCTTGGTGCAGCAGTATCGTGATCAGGCCAAGAAGCAGCAGGATGCCTACAACGACGAGCTGAAGAAGCTCAGGGAGTCCGGCATGACGGCCGACGACATCCGCAAGATGCAGCGGGACTCGATTCTCGCCCAGCTTCCCCGCTCGCAGCGTTCCGCCCTCGAGCGGAAGTGGGCCCGCGAGGACCGTATTCGTCAACGGGCGATCGCCCGGGCGAAGGCTCAGGGCCAGCCGGTTCCGGCTGACACCGGGCAGCTCGACCTTGGCGGACTCGAGGGACTGCAGCTCGACTGAGCCGCACACACGAGACAATTCTCCAGTTCGCCCGGTACCGACCGGTTGAGGTGGAGTTGAATCAAGCGAGTCGAGCGATCTTCGCTCGGCTCGCTTTTCTCGTGGAGTGGTTGCCGTTCCGCGAGCTTCCCGCCTGACCGACGCGTTCCGAGGAGCACCCCCGTGTCGATTCCGCGAGTTGCCTGCTGCGTTGCCGTTGTCGTTGCAATCGCCGTTTCGGGGCGTCCGGCCTCGGCCCAAGCGGTTGATACGCAGGTTCTCCAGCAGATCGAGAACCGGATTCGGGACTATGTTCGGCAGCGACAGCAGTACGAACAGCAACTCGTTCGAGCCCTTCAACAACGCAACGAACGACTCGTTCAGCAGTACCGCGAGCAAGCTCGCAAGCAGGCCGAGTCCTACGGCGAGGAGCTTCGCACGATGCAGGAGGCCGGAGTCACGGTCGAGGACGTCCGCGAGATGCAGCGAGACGCGATCCTCGCTCAGGTGCCCCGGTCGCAGCGGTCCGCGCTGGAGCGGAAGTGGGCTCGCGAGGATCGCCTACGGCAGCGGGCCGTCGCCCGAGCGAAGGCCAAGGGAGAGCCCGTTCCGGCCGAGTCCGCGCCGCTCGACCTCGGCGGTCTGGATGGGTTGAAGCTCGACTGACGCCGGGACTCGGAGTCCGTCCGAGAAGTCCGTACGACGGGCACTCCTGCCCGTCGCCAAGGCGTTTCGGCCCCGCAACGGACGACATGAACGGGCAAGAGAGCCCGTTCTACCACACTCCGGCGACTTTCCGGACAGGTTCTCAGTGGTCGTTCTCGCTCGCGTGACCGGGCGGTTCACGCGAGCAGGCCGAGCACCTCGGTCAGCAGTTCACCGTTCACGCTCAGTCCGTTCGGCGACTCGACGTTCACGTTGCCGGCCCAGTCGACGAAGTGGCCGCCCGCTTCCTGGACGATCGGCACCAACGCGGCCGCGTCCCACGGCGAGAGTTGCGGGTCGATCATGACGTCGGCCCGCCCGGTCGCGACGAGGACGTGGCCGTAGCAGTCGCCCCAACCACGCGTGAGTCGGGCCTTCGCGACGAGTTCACCGAACGTCTCCCCGCGGCCGACGCTCTCCCACCCGCTGATCGTGGTGGTGCAGAACAGCGCCCGGTCGAGCGTCGGGGTCTCGGTGACGCGCGTCCGAAGGAGTTCCTCCCCCGGCCGCGACCACCAGGTCCCCTGCCCCTTAGACGAGTAGACGACTTCCCGGAGGCCTGGGAACCGGCAGACGCCGAGGACGCACTCGCCGTCGTGCTCGAGGCCGATCAGCGTCCCGAAGAGCGGCACGCCGTGCACGAACGACTTCGTCCCGTCGACCGGGTCGAGCAGCCAGCGCCAGCCGTTGGACGAGTCGGACTCTCCGAACTCCTCGCCGAGAATGCCGTCCGCCCTGTTGGCCGCCTCGATGCGGGCACGAAGAATCTCCTCGGCCCCGCGGTCGGCGATCGTCACGGGAGAGGCGTCCCCCTTCAGGTCGATCTGCAGCCCGGCCGACTGGTAGTGCTGCAGGATGAACGCCTCGGCTTCCTCCGAGATCGCGAGCGCGAACTCGAGTCGCTCCCGGAGTTCCGTCGGGTCCGCCATCGGTCTCACTCCCGTTCGCTCGCCAGTCGGTGGAGGTGTTCGCCCGCCTTGCGGACGAGCAGCACGCCTTCGTCCTCGCGGTTCGCGAAGGACTCGACGTCGATCGAGTCGGGATCGCGGTAGCCGAGGTTGATTCGCTCGCAGACCTCCCGCGGGATCCGTGTCGCCAGCGTGACCTGGACCCGCGGCTTCTCGATGCCGTCCTCGAACGTGCCGGCCCCGCGGACGTGGGTGGAGTGGGCGAGAACCCCGCGTGGCACGTCGGCGAAGCGGTCCCACTGCTTGGTGAAGTAGTCGCGGACATGGTAGCCCACCTGCTCGATCACCTCGCCGTGCGTGACGGAGACCTCCGTGACGTGCGGGGCGTAGATGATCAGCTCGCCGCCGTCGGCGACGACCGGTTCGAGCTTGTACATGCACTTCCCGGCCACCCACACGTCGTCGTACATCGGCGGAGCGCACGAGAGGACGGTGTCGTACGGCCGCGGCATCCACTTCACGTGGACGTCGGCGGAGACGTCGGCCGCCTGGTCCCAGGCGTCCTCGGGCGTGTCGTAGAACAGGTCGTACGGGCGGGCCTGCGAGTCGACGACGAACGCCAGGCAACGGCGTTCGGTCGGAATCATCCTCGCCGCCCGGTCGACCACGGCACGCACCGGAGTGTGTTTCAGGCCGATGATCCCGACGTTCGTGATGAGCGCGCCGAGCCAGTGGAAGAAGTTGAGCAGCCTCGGCCCGGAGAGGCCCGGGAAGAAGTACTTGTTGCCGCCGGAGTACCCGACGACCTCGTGCGGGAAGACGGGGCCGCAGACGAGTAGCGTGTCGTAGTCGGCGACGCGCGAGTTGACCTCGACCGGGACCTCTTCACTCAGCAGCCCCTCCGAGATCGCCTCGACGTCGGCGACGGAGAGCGTGCCGACGTTCAACAAGCGGTCCGGGCGGTCCCACTCGTGGTTGAAGAAGCCGACGTCCGAGAACCGGGTGGACCGCTCGTCGGGTGAGACGCCCAGCAACCGGGCGATCGCCTCGTCGCTCATCGCCGGGTGCGTCCCGAGGGCGACGATCACGTCCAGCTTGGCCACGACGGGCAAGAGTCGGTCGGCCAGGGTCGCGAATAGCAGCGGGAGCGGTGCGGTTCGCGTGGCGTCTGGGACGACCAGCAGCACCCGCTTTCCGTCGTACTCGGAGGGGTCGAGAATCTCGTCGATCCTCGCCAGCACGCCGTCGTTCGTCAGTGGTGTTCGCGTCATGCACGGTTCGTAGCAGACCGAGCGGCGTCACACCACCGTCCGTCACAGGCGTTCGACAACGCCCGGCGCGGTGACGTCGCCGCCCACGTGCTGCTTCACGCGATCTCGCAGCGATTCGGTGAGCCGGCGATCCTCGTCCGGGATCTGCTCGTCCTCGTAGGCGTCGATCCAGCGCCGATCGACACCCAGACTCTGGACGGCCGACACGCGCCATTCTCCGTCTTCCACGCGGACCAGCGTCAGGGTCGGCGTGATGCGGTACCCTGCCCGCGTGACGGCGGTCTCGACCGTCGCGACTTCGCCGTCGATCGTAACCCCTCGGACCGTGACGTCCGTCGCCGGATCTCGCTGCCAGCCGAATGCCGATGCGACCTCGGGCGGGATCCGGCTCTCGCCGTCGTGGAGGAGCTGACGCGCGCGAACGGCCTCGCCGTCGCGAACGGCCTCGAGGAAGTCTGTGGCGACACGCGCGACGGTCGCCCGGCGAGTCGCCTCGGTCCACCCGAAGACGACCAGCCCGCCGCCGATCACCGCCAGCAGAATGGAGACAAGGCGGCGAGTCATCGGCCGCCACCTCCTCAGGCGCTCGGGCGTAGGTGCCAGTAGGTGGAGAGCACCTCGTAGAGGTCCGCCGAGACCTGGACGTCGTCGTCGGCGAAGTCCTCGATCCA
The DNA here is from genome assembly GCA_028284885.1 of Planctomycetaceae bacterium. Classification (GTDB taxonomy): domain Bacteria; phylum Planctomycetota; class Planctomycetia; order Planctomycetales; family Planctomycetaceae; genus JANQQW01. The sequence continues at coordinate 32,570 of JANQQW010000322.1, read as the reverse complement.
GCCACGCTTGGTCAGTACGGCGTCGGCGAGAATCTCACAAACGTCCCCCAACCTGACCGTCACGGGAGGTTCCGCGACAGCTTGGAAGTCGTCTTCGCCGTTGAAGAGGCGCAGTCGAGGCCGCATGCTGTGTCCTTCCATGGTCCGCCCGCTGGGAGTCGCCGTCCAAGGCTCCTCCTGAGAATTCGTCTGATCGAAGGGATCGGCTGGCAGGTCGGCTGTGCTTGACGAAACCTGTCGGTTTCGGGGGATTTCGGGCGAACGAACCGGACAGGACGGATTTGCTCATGTCGGAACTACAGACGGCTGCAAGAGCTCTGGCAGAGCGACTCGAACAGTCGAACAGTCGTGTCGTGTTCGCCGAGAGCTGCACGGGAGGGTTGGTCGCGGCGTCACTCGCAGGAGTGCCCGGAATCTCACGATTCCTGTGCGGCTCGTTCGTCGTGTACCGCAATGCGTCGAAGACCGCGTGGCTTCGAGTGGACGAGAAGCTTATCGACGAGCCTGGGCCCGTGAGTGCGGAGGTCGCAGAGGCCTTGGCGAGCGGTGCCTTGGACCTGACCCCGGAGGCCGACGTGGCGGTGACCGTCACCGGGCATCTCGGTCCGGGCGCCGAAGCGGGACTCGACGGCGTCTGCTTCGTCGGCTGGCAGCAGCGGGGGGCGGAACCGGCGAGCGTGCGGCTCACACTGCGTGCGGAAGGGCGAGTCGCTCGGCAGCAGGAAGCGGCCGTCGCCGTGCTTACGCGGGCGTTCGAGATCGTCGGGTAGGCGCAGCACCAAGCCCTTGCACGGGAACTCTCGGAAGTGCGACTCAGCGTCATTCGCGGTTGGGGAAACTGATTGACAGGTTGGGTCAGGCTGCAATCAGGGATGCTGAGTCACTTTTCCGAGAGCGGAAACTCCTATGCAAGGGCTGGGCTGGGTCTGCAATCAACTCCAAGGGAAGCCTCCGTGCCGTCCCGTTTGGAGTTGGTGAGATGGAAATGCAGTGATCGTGCCAAACGCTGGGAACCCGGTCTGACGGCCGCATTCGAGGCGATTTCGGCGCCGATTCTTGCTTCTTCGGCGCCGAGCGAGTAGCGTCGAGGCTTCGGCGCCGAAATGAGAAGCCCCATGCAGTCCAACAGTTACGTTCGAACGGCGATCGGCGCTGTTTGCCTTTCCTCTGTGTTCTACGCAATTTGTGTGGTTGCGTATGTGACCGCGACTCCAGACCTCCGGCTCCGCTGTCTGGCAGACGGGTCCGCGCACCTCCACTCCCGCGGCCTGATCATTCGCGCGACCGCCTCGGCCACCGCGTGGGGAGATCAGCGACCGCCGGCCTCGGGCGATGTTCTGGTCCGCTTGAACGGTCGCCCGACGCCGACCTTCTTGGATTTCACGCAAGCGGTGGAGGAGCTTCGCTGGGCGAAGGTGCGAAACGGCGGGTGGGTCTATCCCGGGGACGATCCGCGAGCCTCCGACCGCAGCTGGCCGTCGCTGATCGAGGAGCGAGACGACGACGCGCGGTCCCGGGGCGGATCGCGGACGAACGGGACGCGATGGGTTCGTGCGGAGATCGTGGACGGGCAGTCCGGAAGCGAGCGGAGCATCTGGCTGAAAGTCCAGTCCGTACCGGCCGCGGAACTCGTGCCGACCTTCGTCTGGCTGTTGTGCCAGCTCGGGATCCTGCTCGTTGCGGCCGTCTCGGCGTGGAATAGACCGTTCGACGGTGCCGCGCGGTTGTTCCTGCTGATGGGGTCGCTGGCGATGTTCGCCTTCGTCGGCGGGTTCCACTGGTGGGTCATCGCGGCGACGCCTTGGCTCAACGTCCCGTTCATCCTTGGCGGGATGATGCTGCCGGCCGTGTCGCTCCACTTCTTCCTCTCGTTCCCGCGCCCGCGTCAGTTCCTTCAGACCCGCGCGACGACAGCCCGGGTAGCGATCTACGCCCTTCCCGCCTTCCTGACGGTCGTCACCGTGGTCTGCCTGATCTCGATCCACGCCGTTCACGGGGAGGGTGGGGAGAGTGCACTCGCATCGGCGATCGCGTGGCTGGACCGGCTGCGGATCGGGCTTCGCGTGTTCCTCGTCGTGGCAGGCGTGTACTTCGTCCTGACGGTGGCCGCTCTCTGGCAGGGGTACGTCGCGTACCGCGGCCCCGTCGAACGCGGACAGTTGCGATGGATTCTGGGGGCCGCACTGTTGGCGACGGCTCCGATTCTCTACACGGTCTACCTCGCCTCGTTCCAACGCGTGGAGTTCGCCACCGGCCGCGGACGGATTCCGATGTTGATCGCCAGCCTGGCGTTCATGCTCGCGTACGCCGTCGCCATCGTTCGCTACAAGCTGATCTCCGCCTACGAGTTCTTGACGCGAAGCACGCTGTACTACGTCGTCAGCGGACTGCTCACGGTCGGGCTCGCCTTCGGGCTGACCGGCAGCGTCGTGGCCGCGACGGGGCTCCCGACGACGCTCACGCCGTTGCAGGGACGGGTGTTGGTGGGGATCCTCGTTCTCGCCGCGGTTCTGTTGATCTGGCTTCGCGATCGTGTGCAAGGCCTCGCCGACCGCCACTTCTTCAGCGAGAAGTACCGGCTTGACGAGGCCTTTCAGCGGATGAACCCGGCAGCGGCTCCCGAGGTCGATCCCGAGGCACTCGGCGAGCGGCTTCTCCAGACCTGTCGCGACGTGCTCCGCGTCGAGCGGTCCTGTCTGTATCTCCGCCCGGCGGCGAGTCGGCAGTTCGCCCTCGTGGTCGCGGACGGCGCGGAGGACCTGCCGCGGACGCTCGAGCTCGCCCCCGACTCACTCGACGCCGTGCGTGGAACGACGCTGCTCCGCGTGCGTGGCGACTCCGGTTCGGGCAACGATCCCGTGCAGGAACTGCTGCGGACGTCGGCGATGGACTTGATGCAGGTGTTGTCGGTGGACGGCGGCGGCACGGGGCTGCTGCTGCTCGGCAACCGCGGTTCGTCGGCGTTCACGGCGGAGGACGCGACGTTCCTGCAGGCCCTCGCGCAGATCGCGAGCGTGGGCTTCTACGGGTCGCGAGTCCACCACGAGTTGTCGCGCCGCGACGACGAACTGCGAGTCAAGATGGAACAGGCCGCGCGACAGCAACGGCAGATCGCCCTCCTGCAGGCGGAACTCAAGTCGCTCGACTCTCCGCGGGCCGTCACGCCAACGCGTTCCGAGCAGTTCCGCCGCGAGGCGATCAAGGGAGACGGTCCGGCGATCACGGCCGTCCTGGAGACCGTTCAGAAGGTGGCCGACAGCGACGCGACCGTGCTCGTTCGCGGCGAGAGCGGGACCGGCAAGGAACTGCTGGCGAAGGTGCTCCACGAGAACGGTCCCAGGCGGGAGAAGAACCTCGTTCGCGTGAACTGCGCGGCCCTCTCCCCCACGTTGCTCGAGAGCGAGTTGTTCGGCCACGTCCGCGGGGCGTTCACGGGAGCGGACCGCGACCGCGTCGGCCGGTTCGAGATGGCGAACGGCGGAACGCTCTTCCTCGACGAGATCGGCGACGTCTCGCTCGACACGCAGGTTAAGCTGCTCCGCGTCGTGCAGGAACGCTGTTTCGAGCGCGTCGGGGGGACGGAGACCGTCCACGTCGACGTGCGGCTGGTCACGGCGACCCACCAGGATCTCGAGGAGCTCATTCGACAGCGGCGATTTCGCGAGGACCTGTACTACCGGCTGAACGTCGTCACCGTCACCTTGCCGCCGCTGCGGAGTCGTGTGGAGGACCTCCCGGAACTCGTCTTCCACTTCCTTCACGACACCGCTCGGCGAACCGGGAAGCGGGTCCGCGATCTCGACGAGGGGGTGTGGGACGTGCTCGAGGCGTACGACTGGCCGGGGAACGTCCGGCAGCTTCGCAACGTCGTCGAGCGAGCCGTGGTGCTCGCCGAGGGCGACACCGTGACGGTGAGCGACCTTCCGGCCGAGTTGACCGAGTTCCGCCCGACGGCCGAACGTCCGGTCGTGGCGGCGGCTCCCGTTCGAGTCCCGCCCGTCCGCGTGGGCGACCGACGCACGGCCGAGGCGGACGGCTTCCACGCCGACGACGGCGACGAACGTACGCGACTTCTCGAAGCCCTTCGCAAGAGCGACGGCAACAAGGCCCGAGCCGCGCGGATGCTCGGCATGCCCCGGAGCACCTACTACAGCAAGCTCAAGAAGTACGAGATTCCGGACTGAACCCGTCGGTCGTTCGGCGGCCCGGCCAGGCGGCGGCTACTTGGCCGGAGCGAACCGAATGCAGACCGGGTTGGCGACGGCGATCTCCCGGCCGGTCGGCTTCGGCAGGCCGGTCTTCTCGTCGACCGAGAAGACGACGACGTTGCCGGAGTTCTGGTTCGCGGCGATCAGCCACCGACCACTCGGGTCGAGGTTGAAGTTCCGCGGCGTCTTCCCTCCGGTGGAGACGTGCCCGACGGGGATCAGGTCGCCGCTCTTCTCGTTCACGCGGAACACGGCAACGCTGTCGTGGCCCCGGTTGGAGACGTAGACGAAGCGGCCGCTCGGGTGCACGCGGGTCTCGGCCGTGCTGCCGGCCGCCTCGGCGTCTTTCGGCAGCGTCGAGTGGACCGAAATCCGCTCGAACGTCCCGGAGTCCGCGTCCCAGTGCAGGGCCTCCACCTCGCGGGTCATCTCCAGGTTCGCGTAGGCAAAACGGCCGTTGGGGTGGAAGGCGAAGTGCCGCGGACCGCCGCCGGGGGGCGTGGCGAACGCGGGCGGGTCGTTCGGCTCGAGGGCTCCCGACTTCGCGGCGACCTTGTATACGAGCAACTTGTCGAGACCGAGGTCTGCGGCGACGGCGAAGCGACCGGTCGCGTCGACGTTGATCGAGTGACCGTGCGGGCCCTTCTGACGCCGCGGATCGACGCTGGAGCCGACGTGCTGGTGAAAGCTGCTGCGCTTCCCCAGCGACCCGTCCTCGGCGATCGGGAACGAGGCGACGCTGCCGCCGCCGTAGTTCGCGACGAACGCACTCGTGCCCTTCGGGTCGAGCGAGACGTGACACGGGCCGGCACCGCCGGACGACTGGGCGTTGAGCTCACGAAGGACGCCCGACTTCGGGTCGAGCGAGAACGCCGTGACGCCCCCCTCCTTCGTTCCGCCGAAGTTCGAGATCTCGCCGACCGCGTACAGGAAGCGGCCGTTCGGGTGGACTCCGAGAAACGACGGGTTGACCGCCTTCGCCGCGAGCTTCGGCTCGCCCAGCTCGCCCGTCTCGTCGTCGAAGCGGGCGACGTAGATCCCGTCGCTGTCCCCGCGCGTGTAGGTGCCGACGTACACCCAGTGCTCGGCGGCGGACGAAGTGGCGGCGAACGAGGCAAGGAGGACGGCGGCAGGCAACAGGTGTTTCACGGAGCAGCTCCTGGAAGACGAGACGCCCGATTGCACACCAGTCGCGTGCCGATGGCAAGGACCGGGCCGCCTAGATCGCATCTCGCGAACGTGTGGCGGTCGTTGATCGAGGATCTCACGACCAAACGTCGTTCGAGTCGCTACACAGAGCCCGGATCGGGTCTAGGGCACGGTTTGGACCACGCCGCCGTGGCAGTCTGCGAGTCGTGTGAGCACGTCGGGGTTCACGTTCTCCGAGATGCCGCGAACGGAGCCGTCGCCGAGGGTGAACTGCACGATCCCGGTGTGTCGACTGTTGAACTGGTAGCCGGTGAACCCGAGCCCCCAGGGACCCGTGACGGCGAAGTTGGTTCCGACCCACGCGTGGCTGACGAGGTAGTTGCCGTTGCTGATCTGGCCGACGCCCTCGCCCCACATCAGGGTGTTGCTCAGCCCGTCGGTCACGTCGCGGGCGCGAATGCGGGACCGGTTGCCGAAGATGCCCTCCTGCTCGGCGACGACGGGGACGTTCGACAGGTACCCGCCGCACCCGAGGTAGGTCGTCCGGCCCTGCTTCGTTCCGGACTCGACGAGCTGAATGCCGTCCGACGGCCCGACGTGCGTGCCCGTGTCGCGGACGTGCCAGCGGAGGAAGACCTGCCGGGGGGAGTAGGGATCGACCGAAGGGCACTGCAGGACGGCGAGCCGCGTCTGGCCGACGGAGTTCATGGTCGTGTCGGAGTACCACTCGGTGTGGTCCGTCGAGTCGAGGTCGAGCATCGCGGGCGGCACTCGCTCGTACAGGTTCCCCTGCTCGAGGTACGGGAGGAGGAACGTCAGCGAGCCGACCCAGGAGGCGTCGCCGTTGGGTCGCGTTTGCCGGGCACCGGGGACGCCGGAGAAGTTGCTGTTCGAGTTGTCCAGCGGGCCGATGTATCCCGGGGGGAACCGGCCGAAGGCGTCGTGGAAGTTGTGTGCGGCGACCCCCAGCTGCTTCAGGTTGCTGCGGCAGCTCGTCCGTCGGGCCGCCTCCCTCGCCTGCTGGACGGCCGGCAGCAACAGCGCGACCAGCACGGCGATGATCGCGATGACGACCAACAGTTCGATCAGCGTGAACGCCGAACGACGGAACTCGACAGGCGTGTTCTTCGGGATCACGAGTCGTCTCCAGAACCAGTGGGTGGCGAGGGGATGGACCGAGTCGGGGGCTCGGCGTTCGTCTCGGGGACCAGCACGTCGACGGTGAGCGTTGCGGCTCCTGTTCGGTAGCCGTTCTCCCGTGCGACCAGAATGACGCGGCTCCCGCGGTCGAGACCCAGCCGGATGCCGACGTGCGGCGACCGGGCGAGCAAGTCGGGGAGTCGTGCCACGTCGATCTCGAACGTGACCGGTCCTGGGCCGCGAGTGCGGTCGACGGGGATCGAGACGGCGGCCGTGGCGGGACGCGTTGCGTCGGCCGTCTCGATGCGACCGTTGCCTTCGTAGAGTTCGGCGCGAAGTGCCAGTGAGGCGATCCGACCGTCCCCCTGGATCAGCCAGGCGGCGACCTCGAAGCGGACCGACTCGACCGTTCCCTCGGGGGGAAGCTCCGCGAGGTCGAACTCGAGCATCGCCACTTCGTGCGGCAGGACCGGAGAGTCGTCCGCCGTCACCCGCAGGTCGTCGCCGACTGCGTCGAGGGACTCGAAAACGCCGTCGTGGTCGGCGTCCCCGACGAATCCGTCGACCGGAACGAACTGCAGCTCTCGCCGCACGGTCGAAAGGACGGGCCCGTCGGCGTCCGGTTGGAGCGGGAGGTCTGCGGGCTCGGGACGTGGGGCCGCCTCCGCCGTGGGGCGTTCCCGTTCGAGCCCCGGTCGCGGGACCGCCGCCCCGGGAAGGACGACGAGAGCGAGGAGAACGGCCAAGACGGGGTCCCATCGCCGTACCGCGTTCGACGAGCGCTCCGGAAGTTCGAGCAGACGGCGGATACGCCCCGCCGTGAAGTCGAAGACGCTCATCCCGGGGACGGCCGCGGGGGCCGGGGCTCCGTGGGCCGCCACCTCGACGAGACTGTGGGCATAAGTCTTCTTCGACAGGCCGAAGTCGTGCACGACCGACTCGTCGCAGCACCACTCCCGCAGCTGCCGCGAGCGGAGTTGCAGGAACCAGACGAGCGGGTGGAACCAGTAGACGACCTGGACGACGACTTGGACGTGACCGGCGAGCACGTCCCAGCGTCGGACGTGGGCCAGCTCGTGGGCGAGAACGGCCTCGACCGCGTCGAGCGGCAGCGCCTCCAGCAGCGACGACGGCAGCACGATGCGAGGTCGGACGACACCGGTGACGAACGGCGTCGTCTCGGCGTCGACGACGACGAGTTCGACCGGGCGGACGCGTGTTCGTCGACAGAGGGGGGCGACGCGTTCCTCGAGTGCTGCGGTGTCCGCGTCGACTCGCCGTCTCAGGATGCGTCGAACCATCGACCACCGGAAGGCGAGGACGACCAGGAGAGCCGTCGCCCCGCACGCCCAGGCGGTGAACAGGATTGCACCGAGGTCCCAGGTCCGCGCGACTCGGGCCGCGGAGGTCACGGCCCGACTGCTCGCCGCCGCTCCGGGTTCGTCGGGGGCACCCGGCGACCGCGACGAGTCGGGAGAGGCCGGTCGAGCATCGATCGAGTCGGACGCGAGGCTGCGAACCATCCACGAGTAGGGACTCAGCGGGCTACTCAGGACGGGCGGGACGAGGCACTTCGCGACGACCACCAGGCACAGCAGGTGCGAGAGCCGAGGCCGGCGGCGTCCCAACCACCACGTCAGCAGCAGGACGAACGCGGCCAGCAGCGTGACCTGCCAGACCTGCGTCCACGCGAGGACGAGCCAGCTACTCGGCATCGGGATCCTCCTCGAACGCGTCGAGCATCTCCCGCAGCCGTTTCACCTCGTCCGAGGAGAGGCGTTGGTCTTCGATGAGGTGTTCCACGAGGGGCAACGCGTTGCCGTGGAACAAGCGGTCGACGAGGTCGCCGACGGTCTCGCTGATCACCTCGCCCGGCTTGACCAGCGGTGTGAAGACGGTGCTCCGCCCCTCGCGGTCGCCGCGGACGTAACCCTTCTCCTCCAGTCGGCGGAGGTAGGTCTGCACGGTCTTGTACTCGATGCCGCGCTCGGCCGGGAGCGACTCGAGAACCTCACGGACGGTCGCCCGGCCGAGGTCCCACACGACGCGGGCGATCTCGAGTTCCGACTTGGAGAGTGCAGGACGATCGGTCACGGCGGACTCCGAACAGGTCGGAGCCCAGCGTTGTCTTACAGATGTAAGAAGTCAAGCGCATTCTCGGGGAAATCCCGAGAACTGTCACCGCTCAGTGTGCGGCCGGCTCGACCTTCGTCGCCTCGTCGAACGTCGCCAGTCGCTCGTCGAATCGACGGTGCTCGTCGCCGTCGAGCGACACGATCTCCGTCGGCTGCAGACCGATCTGGAAGCGACCGTAGCCGAGGTGCGTGCAGTGCTCGACGAGGCAGTGCAGGAACTGGAACCGCTGCGGGTCGCGGAGGGCGACGAGCACGGACTCGGCGTCGAGCAGCGTGTCGTCGAGGACCGACAGGCCGGCCCAGCTCATGTCCCTTGTGAGGACCGGCCGCGCGTTCGCGAAGTCCGGGCGGCGGCCGGAGGCGTACGGCACGAGCACGGCCACCTCGCACAGCGAGCCCCGCGTGCCGTGGCGGTCGCCGTCGTTCAGGCTGCGAATTGTCGAGCGGTTCACCCGACCTTCGAGGACGGAGCGGACCTCTTTGAGCTTCTTGCGACGCAGGATTCCGAACATGGACGCACCGGTGGCGAGGGATCGACGTGTACGCCGAAAGCGTAGCCCGGTGGCGTCGGCCACGTGACCGATTCACCACGGGCACCGTCGATCCGCCGGTCCGGTTCTGCCGGACGTGCGGCCTTCGCGAACGGCGCGGTCAGTTGCCGGAGTTCACACGGACGGAGAGGGCGCTCAGGATGCGGGTGATCTTCCGCTCCTTCGCGTTGATGAAGAAGACGTTGTCCAGCACGATCGAACGGTTCTCGTTCTTCGGGTGCAGGATCAGCCGGCCGGCTCCGAGCAGGAAGTACTCGAAGATGTCGTTGATCTCCTTCTCGATCCGCAGCTGCGGGGCCGAGTACCGCTTCAGGTCGCTGAGCACGCCGTGGTGGTGCAGCAGCTCGTTCGGCCGGACCTCCCAGTAGTCGAATCGAACGCTGACGAACACGCCGACGTAGATCAGCGTCATGATCGCCGCGAACGAGAAGTAGAAGGTCGCGTTGGAGACCGGGTTCAGTGCGGCGATCGTCTCGCTGACGACGCCGAGGAGGCCGGGGTTGGTGCTGGCGAGCATCCAGAGTCCCACGCCGACGGCCACGAGGAAGAAGAAGACGGTGAGCGAGGTCGTCCGCGGGAAGTCGAACGAGAGCACGACCAGGTTGAGACCGAGGACGAGCAGGAACCCCATGCCGGCGACGTGTGCCGCCCAGGTGGGGACGATCTCGCCGTCGACGAGCTTGTGGTCGCCGGAGATCAGCATCCAGATACCGGCCGCGATGGCGGCGAGGTAGGTCGGGTACAGGAAGACGATCTTCGGGTAGGGGATCAGGAAGACGCTCTTGAGTTCGTCCTTCGAGGACTCCTTCTCCTGCGCGGCGGACTCGGACTCCGGGTCGCCTCCGACGACGATCTCCGAATGCTGCTTCTCGACCATGGTGGCTCGCTTCTCGTGCGGTGAACCGGGAGGGCGTTCGCGACGACGAGGCTGGAATGTATCGCTGCTTCCCCGGCGTTGCCAGACCGTGCGGGTCGCGTGAACGGAAACGTCGCCGAGCCTTGACGGGATCTCCGAGAACCCGCACTTTCGCCGAACCGAAGGGGATTCGTCAGGAGGCGAGGCGTGGACGACGAGGGAGCGGACACCGGCACGACCGCGACGTTCGCCTACCCGGCGCTCGAGCGGGTCTTCCACGAGAAGGCCCGGCTGGGACTGCTGGTGGCGCTCTCGCTGCGGGCCGACGGGCGGATGTTCACCGAGCTCCGCGCGCTGTGCGACCTGACCGACGGCAACCTGAACCGCCACGTCCACGCGCTCGAGAAGGAAGGCGTCGTCGAGGTCTGGAAGCGAACCTCGTCGGGACGCTCGCAGACGCGCGTGCTGCTGACCGACCCGGGGCGACAGCGGTTCGAGGCCTACCTCGCCGCACTCGAGCACGTTCTCGCGGACGCCGCCCCCGCACGTCCGGGCCGAGGTTCGTAACCCGTCGCGGCGGCCGATCACGTCGCCCTACTCGTCCAGCGGCTTCTGCCACGGAACCGAACCGTACCGTTGGATTTCCTTCCGGAGTTCGGCCGTGAGCTTGTTGAAGACTTGCTTCTCCTTGCCCGCGAGGTCGTTCTGCTCGCGTGGGTCGGTCTTCAGGTTGTACAGCTCGATCGGCTGGAACGGTGAGTTCTGCAGCAGCTTCCAGTCGCCCCAGCGGACCGCCTCGATCGTCTTGCCCTGGTAGCGGGCGTTCCCCTCGCGGCGGCGAAAGAAGGCGTACTCGCGGAGTGGCTTCTGTTCCTGCCCGAGCAACGTTGGCAGGATGCTGCGGCCGTCGATCGGGTGCTCGATCTCGACGCCGGCGACCTCGCAGATCGTCGGGCACAAGTCCATCGAGAGCGCTTGGAACGTGGTCGTGGTCCCCGGCTCGACGTGGCCCGGCCAGACGGCGACGGCCGGGACCTTCAGGCCGCCCTCGTACACGCTCTGCTTCCCGTCGCGGAGCGGGCCGTTGTTCGCCCCCACGTTGAGCTGCCCGCCGTTGTCGGAGGTGAAGACCACGAGCGTGTTCTCGGCGAAGCCGTTCTCGTCGAGGGCCGCCATCACCTTGCCGATGCCGTCGTCCATGTGCTCGATGAGGGCGACGAGCTTCGCCCGCTGGTCCGTGATGCCGGGCTCCCGCTCCTTCACCTTGGCGACCCACTCCTTCGGCGGCTGGATGGGCGTGTGCGGGGCGTTGTAGGCGAGGTACAGGAAGAACGGATCCTCCTTCCCCTTCCGCGAGGCGAGGTACTCGACCGCCCACTCGGTGAAGAGGTCGGTCGCGTGGCCCTCCGGGTCGATCGTCTCGTCGTCCTTCCGCATGTAGTTGATACCGTGCCGGCGGTGCTTCCAGTAGTCGTCCATCATGTCGCCGAGCCAGCCGTGGAAGTGGTCGAAGCCCCGGTCGTTCGGGACGTTCGGCGACTCGAGGCCGAGGTGCCACTTGCCGACGATGGCCGAGTGGTAGCCGGCCGGTTTCAGCAGCTTCGGCAGCAGCACGGCATCGGGACTCAGCCAGCCCCAGTTGTCCTTCGGGTAGGTCCGAATGACGCCCGGCACGCCGACGAGATCCTGGTACCGTCCGGTGAGCAGGGCCGCTCGCGTGGGCGAGCAGACCGGGCAGTTCGCGTAGAACTCCGTGAACTTCAGCCCCCGCTCGACGAGGCGGTCGACGTGCGGCGTCTTCAGGTCCTCGGCCCCGTACGAACTCAGGTCGCCGTAGCCGAGGTCGTCGACGAGGATCACCACGACGTTGGGCTTCTCGGCGGCGTTCGCCGTGAACGGAAGGAACCAGCTCGTCGCGAGCAGGGCGATCAGCGAGAGCAAAAAGTCCCGGCGGGACATGGGCATCTCCGAGTGCGGGTGGACTGGGATCAGGGTGTCCGACCGTGCGGTTGATGGCAAGCGCACGATTGCCACGCCCCGGTCGCGCACCTACGGTTGAAGGTCGAGAGCCAATCCGACTCGAACGGGAACCGACGGGCGAACATGCGGACGTCTCTTCTCCTGTTGACGATGGTGGCCGCCGCGGCGACGACTCGTGCGGCCGACGAGCCCCCGGTCTCCTTCGTCCGTGACGTGCAGCCGTTGCTCGCGCGGCATTGCTTCCCCTGCCACGGCCCGGACGCGGAGTCTCGCGAGGCCGACCTGCGGCTCGACGTTCGCGGCGACGCAGTGAAGTCGAAGGCGATCGTTCCGGGGAAGCCGGAGGCGAGCGAGGTCGTCGCCCGCATCGACTCGACCGACGAGTTCGAGCGGATGCCGCCGCCGGAGGCAGGGGAAGCACTCTCGGTCGAGCAGCGGGAGTTGCTGAAGAAGTGGATCGCCGCCGGGGCGAAGTACGAACGGCACTGGGCGTTCGTCCCGCCGAAGCGTCCGTCCGTCCCGCGCGTCGACGAGACCGGTTGGAGCCGCAACCCGGTCGACCGGTTCGTGCTCGCACGTCTCGAACGGGCCGGGGTGAAGCCTTCGCCCGAGGCGGACCGGTACACGTTGCTGCGGCGGGTTTCACTCGACTTGACCGGGTTGCCGCCGACGATCGACGAGGTCGAGGCGTTCGTCGCCGACACGTCGCCGGGCGCGTACGAGCGAGCCGTGGACCGGCTGCTGGCCTCGCCGCGGTACGGGGAACGCTGGGCCCGCGAGTGGCTGGACCTCGCTCGCTACGCGGACACGAACGGCTACGAGAAGGACCGTGCCCGATCGATCTGGCCGTACCGCGACTACGTCGTCGACGCGGTCAACGAGGACCGGCCGTACGACCGGTTCACCGTCGAGCAGCTCGCCGGCGACATGCTCCCGGAGGCGACGGAGGAGCAGCGGATCGCGACCGGCTTCCACCGCAACACGATGCTCAACGAGGAGGGCGGCATCGACCCGCTCGAGTACCGCTTCCACGCGATGGTCGATCGCGTCGCGACGACGGGCGTCGTCTGGCTCGGGCTGACGACCGGCTGCGCCCAGTGCCACACCCACAAGTACGACCCGATCTCGCACACCGACTACTACCGCCTGATGGCCCTGCTCGACAACGCGAACGAGCCGGACCTGATCGTCCGAGACCCGGAGATCGCCGCACGGCGGGCCGCGGTCGACGAGCAGATCGCCCGACTGGAGGCCGAACTGCCGAACGCGTTCCCGCCGGACGACGGTGACGGGACCGATCCGGAACGGCGGCGGCGAAACCTGGAGGCGGCCTTCACCGCTTGGATCGAGTCGATGCGGAAGGAGGTCGTCGAGTGGGACGTGATCCGCCCGGTCTCGGCGGAGTCGAACCTTCCGCGGCTGCGGGTGCTCGACGACGGTTCCGTGCTCTCCACCGGCGACGTCACGAAACGGGACGTCTTCACGCTGCGATTCTCGTTGAAGCAACTGCCGACACCGTTGACGGCGATCCGCCTGGAGGTCCTACCGGACGACCGACTGCCGGCCCGCGGCCCGGGACGCGCGTTCTACGAGGGACGCAAGGGGGACTTCTTCCTCAGCGAGGTGACCGCCCGCGTCGGCGACCGCCCGGTCCGCTTCGCGACGGCCTCGCACTCGTACGGCAAGATCAGCGTCGGCAGCGGGAACGCGAACGCCGGGAACGTCCTCGACGGCGAAGGGAGCACCGGCTGGTCGACCTCCGGCCGCGAGGGCGAGCGGCAAGTGCTCGTCCTGCAGTTGGCCGAGCCGCTCGAGATCGACGGAGAACTCGAGGTCGAGATGCTGTTCGAACGGCACTTCGCCGCCAGCCTGGGCCGCTTCCGCTTCTCGGGGACCTCGGCCGTGAACGTGCCGCAAGCGACCGCGACTCCGTCCGACGTCGAAAGACTGCTCGCCCGAGATTCGGAAGGCTGGACCGCCGAAGAGCGTCGCGAGGTCCGGGCACACTTCCTCCGGGTCGCCCCACAACTCGCGGAGGCACGGAAGCGGATCGACGCGCTGCGACGGAGACGCCCGGCCTTCCCGACGACGATGGTGCTCGACGAACGTGAGCCGGACAACCCGCGAGTCACGCACCGGCGTCACCGGGGCGAGTACCTGAGTCCGCGAGAAGAGGTGACCGGCGGCGTGCCGGCCTTCCTCCCGGCTCTGCCGGCCGACGAACCGGCCAACCGACTGACGTTCGCGAGGTGGCTGGTCGGCGACGAGAACCCGCTGGCGGCCCGCGTGGCGGTGAACCGCGCTTGGCGTGAGTTCTTCGGGGCTGGTCTCGTTCGCACGAGCGGCGACTTCGGCACCCAGTCCGAGCCGCCGACGCATCCCGATCTGCTGGACTGGCTGGCGGTCGAGTTCGTCGAGAACGGGTGGTCGACGAAGCGGCTGCACCGACTGATCGTCACGAGTGCGACGTACCGCCAGTCGTCGCGGCTGACCCCCGCCCTGCTCGACCGAGACCCGTCGAACCGGTTGCTGGCCCGCGGGCCGCGACACCGGCTGGACGCCGAGACGATTCGCGACGCCCTGCTCGCCTCGAGCGGCCTGCTCGCCGAGCGACTCGGCGGTCCGAGCGTCTACCCGCCCCAGCCCGCCAGCGTGACGGCTCTCGCCTACGGCGGCTTCCGGTGGCCCACCTCGAAGGGGCCGGACCGGTACCGCCGGTCGCTGTACACGTTCTCGAAGCGAACGGCCCCGTTCGCCGCATACACGGCGTTCGACGGCCCCACCGGGGAGAACTGCATCGCCCGTCGCGACCGCAGCAACACGCCGCTCCAGGCGTTGACGATGCTGAACGACGAGTTGTTCCTCGAACCGGCTCGCGAACTGGGCCGTCGGACGGCACAACGTGCGGACGCTTCGCGGGAAGTACGACTCGAGTGGCTGTTCCGACGGCTGCTGACACGGCCGACGACGGAAAGCGAGCGAACGGTGCTAATTGAGTACTTCGAGAACCAGCTCGGCCGACTGCAGAAGGGCGAACTCGACGCCGCGACTCTCGGCGGTCCGGGTGCGGACGCTCGGCAGGCTGCGTGGACGCTCGTCGCCCGAGCCCTGATGAACGTCGACGAGGCGATCACCAAACCATGAGCAACACGATGCAGGAACCGACCAACGCCCTCGTCCGGCGGCACTTCCTCCGCGACTGCGGTCTCGGGATCGGCGGCATGGCGCTCGCCTCGCTGCTCGAACGGGATCTCCGTGCGGGAGAGCCGAGCGGGCGACCTCGGGGCGAGAATCCGACGGCCCCGAAACCGTCGCACTTCCCGGCGACGGCGAAGCGGGTCATCCACCTGTTCATGGCGGGGGCCCCGAGTCAGCTGGAGCTGTTCGACCACAAGCCGAAGCTGGCCGAACTGGAGGGGAAGCCGATCCCGCCTTCGGTCGTCAAGGGACAACGGTACGCGTTCATCCAGCCGGACGCCGCCGTGCTCGGTCCGCGGTTCCCGTTCGCCCGTCACGGCGAGTCCGGAGCCGAGCTCTCGAACGTGCTGCCGGAGACGGCGAAGGTCGTCGACCACTTGTCGTTCGTGAAGTCGGTCCACACCGACCTCTTCAACCACTCGCCGGCCCAGCTGTTCGTGAACACGGGGAGTGGCATTCCGGGCCGGCCCAGCATGGGGTCGTGGCTGAGCTACGGACTCGGCAGCGTCGCGGACGACCTGCCGGCCTTCGTCGTCCTGCAGAGCGGCGGCAACCTCAGCGGCGGCGCGGCGATGTGGAGTTCCGGCTTCCTGCCGGGCAGCCACCAGGGCGTGCCGTTCCGCGGGCAGGGAGATCCGATCCTGCACGTCTCCAACCCGAAGGGGCTCGACCGAGCGGCGCAGCGGGACACGCTCGACGTCGTCCGTTCGTTGAACGAGCAACGGCTCGACGTCGTCGGCGATCCGGAGATCGCGACTCGCATCAACGCGTACGAGATGGCGTTCCGCATGCAGTCCCGCGCTCCGGAGCTGATGGACTTCGCCCAGGAGTCGCAGGCGACGCTCGAGGACTACGGGGCGAAGCCAGGCGGGGCCGGGTTCGCCAACAACTGCCTGCTCGCCCGGCGACTCGTCGAACGGGGCACGCGGTTCGTGCAGGTCTACCACTCCGGCTGGGACCACCACAGCAACGTGGAGGGGGGCGTTCGCCGGCAGGCGGCACAGACCGACCGGGCGTGTGCGGCGTTGATCCGCGACCTGAAGCAGCGGGGTCTCCTGGAGGACACGCTCGTCGTCTGGGGCGGCGAGTTCGGCCGCACGCCGATGGTCGAGTCGAGCGCCGCAAACAACCGCGAGAACGGCCGCGACCACCACCCGCAGGCGTTCACGATGTGGCTCGCGGGCGGCGGCACCGAGCCGGGCCGGACGATCGGCCGGACCGACGAGCTCGGCTTCCACCCGGTCGAACGGCCCGTCCACGTGCACGACGTGCAGGCGACGATCCTTCACTGCCTCGGCCTCGACCACCGCCGACTGACGTTCGAGTTCCGCGGACTCGACTTTCGACTGACGGGGGTCGAGGAGCACGACCCAGTGCACGAACTGTTGTCGCACGCCTGACCGCCGGGACGAGGAGAACGCCGTGAACCGTCGACGCCTGCTGGTGCTGCTGGCGACCCTGCTCGTCGGTTCGGACGCCCTGCCCGCTGCGGAGCGGCCGAACATCGTGATCGTGATGGCCGACGACATGGGCTACTCGGACCTCGGCTGCTATGGCAGCGAGATCGAGACGCCCCACGTCGACCGGCTCGCGGCGAACGGTCTCCGGTTCACGCAGTTCTACAACACGGCCCGCTGCTGCCCCACGCGGGCGGCCCTGCTGACCGGGCTGTACCAGCACCAGGCCGGTATCGGCCACATGGTGGGCGACCTCGGACGGCCGTCGTACCAGGGGTACCTGAACGACCGCTGCCTGACGATTGCCGAGGCACTCAAGCCGGCCGGCTACCGCACGCTGGCGACCGGCAAGTGGCACGTCGGATCCGACCGCGGGAGGTGGCCGCTCGACCGCGGGTTCGACCGGTACTTCGGCACCCCCTCCGGCGGCGGCTTCTACTTCAAGGAGGCGATCGAGTTTCGCAAGCGGTTCGTCACGCTCGGCAACGACGTCGTCGACTTCCCGGACGACGGGTACGTGACCGACCTGTTCACGGACTACGCCGTTCGCTTCGTGGACGAAGCGGCGAAGACGGACGAGCCGTTCTTCCTGTACCTCGCCCACATCGCCCCGCACTGGCCGTTGCAGGCGAAGCCGGACGACATTGCGAAGTACGCCGGCCGGTACGACGTCGGCTGGGACGAGATCAGGGCGAAGCGGTTTCAGCGGCAACGCGAGTCGGGTCTCGTCGACGCGGACTGGCCGCTCAGCCCGCCGCACCCGCAGGTGAAGCCGTGGAAGAGCCTCTCGAAGGAGAAGCGGACCGACCTGGCGCACCGCATGGCGGTCTACGCGGCGCAGATCGACTGCATCGACCAGAACATGGGTCGGCTCGTCGACTGCCTGAAGCGGAACGGCGTCTTCGAGAACACCGTCGTGATGTTCCTCTCGGACAACGGCTGCTCGGCCGAGGGCGGACCTGGGGGCTTTCGCCGGGGCGACAAGTCGCAGCCGATCGGCACCGGGCGAACGTACGCCAGCGCCGGTCTGGAGTGGGCGAACGTCAGCGACACGCCGTTCCGCAAGTTCAAGATGAGCACCCACGAGGGGGGCATCTCGACGCCGCTGGTCGTCCACTGGCCGGCCGGGCTGAAGCGGCGAGGCGAACTGGAGCGGGAGCCGGGGCACGTGATCGACCTGATGCCGACCTGCCTCGAACTCGCCCGGGCCGAGTACCCGGCCGAACGGAACGGCAAGCCGACGATCCCGGTCGCGGGCCGCAGTCTCGTCTCGGCGTTCCGTGGCGAAGAGATCGACCGCGACGGGCTGTACTGGGAGCATCAGGGGAACGGAGCCGTCCGGGACGGGGACTGGAAGCTCGTCGCCTCGCACCGGCAACCCTGGGAGCTGTACGATCTCTCCGCCGACCGCACCGAGACTCGGGACCTCGCCGCGGATCACCCCGAGCGCGTGAATGCACTGGCGACGAAGTGGTCGACGTGGGCCAAGCAGTCCGGTGTGGAAACATGGCCCGTCCGACGCGGAAGTGGAGCGAGGTGAGGTTGATGACGGCATTCACTCGACGTTGGACGTTCGGCCTGGCACTCGTCGCTTTCCTCGTGTCGGTTCCAACGGTTCAGGGGGAACAGCGAGAGTTCGACGTGGTCGTCTACGGGGCGACACCCGCAGGCATCGCGGCGGCGGTCGAGTTGGGGCGAGAGGGGCACACCGTTCTCGTCGCCGAGCCGACTCGCCGGATCGGCGGCATGATCACCAACGGGCTCTCGCATCCGGACTTCCGCACGTTCGAGGGCATCACCGGGGCGTTCGCCGACTTGGCGGACCGGACGCGGGCCCACTACGCGAAGAAGTACGGCGAGGGTTCGGCACAGGTCGAGACGACGCTCGACGGAACGCATGCGGAGCCGCGTGTCAGTCTCGAGATCTTCCGGGAGATGCTGTCCGAGTGGCCCTCCGTCACCGTGCGAACGGAGCTCCGTCTCGCCGACGTGGACGTCGCGGTCGAAGCCGGTCGACCTCGAGTTGGTTCCGTACGACTCGTGGACGGCGACGGGGAGGACGTCACGGTCTCGGCGGCAGTCTTCGTCGACGCGACGTACGAAGGCGATCTGCTCGCGGCCGCAGGCGTGCCGTACCGCGTCGGGCGGGAGGGGCGTGACGAGCACGGGGAGTCGCTCGCGCCGGAGCGGGCTGACGACCGCGTGCAGGGGTACAACTTCCGGCTGACCGTGACCGCGAACCCCGAGAACCGCGTCTACCCCGAGGCTCCTGCCGGGTACGACCGCGCGGACTACCTGCCGCTGTTGAAGCTGCTCCAGAGCGGAAAGGTGAAGCGTGCGTTCCACGTGACGGCGGGCCGGTCGCGGAAGGATGCGATCTACAAGGTTCAGGAGCCGCGGCTGCCGAACGGCAAGCACGACGTGAACGACATGTCGCACGGCTTCGTGCGGCTCTCGCTGCCGCAGATCAACAACGAGTGGCCGGACGGGAACCACGAGACGCGGACGCGACTGTTCGCCGAACACGTTCGGCACAACGTCGGCACGATGTACTTCCTGCAGAACGACGAGCAGGTGCCGGAGGCCGTTCGGAACGAAGTTCGAGAGTGGGGCCTGTGTCGTGACGAGTTCGTGGACTCGGACCACCTGCCCGTCCAGTTGTACGTCCGCGAGGCCCGGCGGATGGTCGGTCGAACCGTCTTCACCCAGCGGCACGTCGAGCAGCACGACGAGCGGGGCACGCGGGCCCGGTTCGCCGAGGATGCCGTCGCCATGGGGGACTACGGGCCGAACTGCCACGGAACGGGTCACGAGGGCCCGCGCTTCGGCGGCAGGCACACCGGCGAGTTCTACCACCGGACGGCCCCCTACCAGATCCCCTACGGTGTCCTCCTGCCGAAGCGAACGACGAACCTGATCGTGCCAGTGGCCGTCTCGTCGTCGCACGTCGGCTTCTGTGCGTTGCGGCTGGAGCCGATCTGGATGTCGCTCGGTCAGGCGGCGGGCGTGGCCGCTCACCTCGCGCTCGAAACCGACCAGGGCATCCAATCCGTGTCGCCCTCCCGCATCCGTGAACGGCTGCACGAACGAGGTGCCGCGACCATCTACACAAGCGACGTGCCGCGGGATGCGGTGGAGTTTCGTGCCGTGCAGTGGTGGGGTTCGCTCGGCGGGCTTCACGGGCTCCATGCACGGAAAGGGGAGTACGGCCAACGCGGCGAACACCTGCGAGGCCAGTACTACCACGCGTTCCCGGGCCACACGGTCGGACTCGACCGGCCACTCGACGCCGAACTCCGCGCGAAGTGGACGGCGTTGGCTCGTCGGGCCGGAGTCCGCGCGGAGGTTCTCGACGGCGCGAGAACGCGCGGCGACTTTCTCCGGGCAGCGTGGCGAGACGAGAACTCCAGGCGTTGACCCGCCGCCGACGACGGTTTGCGATTCGAGCGGGGCCGGATGTAGAATCCCGTCTTTCCGCCGCCCCTCGCCGTCACGCCGCTTCGAGCGAGTCGAGCCTTGGCCCATCTCGAGATCATCAAGGGGGACCGCGTTGGCCGGGTTGCCGAGCTGACCGAGGACCGCATGGTCATCGGCCGGCATCCCACCTCGGAGATCGTGCTCGAGAACGCCGCCGTCAGCCGTCAGCACGCCCAGGTCACCCGCACGCGGCTCGGCGTGCACCACGTCCAGGACCTTCGCAGCCGCAACGGCACGATCGTCAACGGCACGCAGATCAAGGCGCCGACCGAACTCTCCGACGGCGACGAGGTCCGCATCTGCGACGTCCTGTTCCGCTTCCACGACACCCCGCGGGAGGACGACAGCGTTCGAGAGCTGCCGCCCGCCGAGGCCGAGCCCGGGAGCGGGAGCCGCGGGGCGACGATCGAACTCGACCTGGACGGCGGCAGCCATCCGCACATCGCCGAGTCGGCGGAGTCGACGATCCTGTCGAAGCTCAGCGTCGCCTCGACCGCCCTGCGGCTCGACGTGCGGCCCGAGCAGAAGCTCCGTGCGGTGCTTCGACTCTCCTCCGCGGTCGCGAACGTCCTCAACCTGAAGAACGTCCTGTCGGCGGCGCTCGACGCCCTGTTCGAGCTGTTTCCGCAGGCGGACGAGGGGTTCGTCATCCTCCGCAACGCCGCCACCGGCGATCTCCGCGTGGAGGCGGCCCGGCAGCGGAACGAGAACGACGAGAGCGTCCGCGTCAGCCGGACCATCGTGAACCACGTGCTCGACGAGGGAGAGGCCGTCCTCAGCGCCGACGCCAGCAAGCAGTGGGACGAGAGCGAGAGCGTCTCGCAGGCGCGGCTCCGTTCGATGATGTGCGTCCCACTGCTCGGCAACGGCGACGTGCGCCGCGGCATGATCCAGCTCGCCTCCCGCGGACTCGCCTCGCAGTTCAAGCAGGAGGATCTCGACGTCTTCGTCAGCGTGGCCTCGCAGGTCGCGCTCGCCGTGGAGAACTCGTCGCTGTACGAGGAACTCGTCCGGCAACGCGACCTGGACCGCGAGCTCGCGTTCGCCACACAGGTGCAGATGGGCTTCCTCCCGAAGGAACGCCCCGACGTCCCGGGCCTCGAGTTCTACGACTACTACGAAGCGGCCCTCAGCATCGGCGGGGACTACTTCGACTACCTGCCCTTGCCCGACGGGCGGATCGTCTTCTCGCTGGGGGACGTCGCCGGCAAGGGGATTGCCGCGGCCCTCCTGATGGCCCGGCTGTACTCCGCGGCCCGGTACCACGTGCTGTCGCAGGAGTCGCTCGCGGAGGCGCTCGCCAGCCTGAACCGCGAGATCGCCAGCGGCGGTCTCGGCCACCGCTTCATCACCTTCGTGCTCGCGGCGATCGACCCGACCACGGGTATCGTCACGATGGCGAACGCCGGCCACCTGCAGCCGATCGTCCGCCGAGCGGGAGGGAAGACCGAGATCCTCTCGACCGAGCTCTCCGGCATGCCGCTCGGCGTGGTGAAGGAGCAGGACTACGAACAGATGGAGCTGGTGCTCGAGCCCGGCGACGCCCTGTTCCTGTACACGGACGGCGTGACCGAGGCGATGGACGCGAACCGCGAGTTGTTCCGCACCGAGGGCGTGGCCCGGTTCCTCGAGACGGCCCCGGAGAGCCTCGAGGAGTCGGTGGAAGGACTCGTCGTCGAGGTCGAGAAGTTCACCGGTGGAGGGCGGCAGGCCGACGACATGTGCGTCGTCGCCGTGCGAAGGCTGCCCGAGGGGGCCGCGTGACCCTCGACGAACGAGCCGTGCTGGGCGAGGACGGACGCATCGCCCAACGGCTGGAACACTGGGAGCACCGTCCGCAACAGCTGGAGATGGCCGAGGCCGTCCGCCGGGCGATCGACGAGAAGGGGCACCTCGTCGTCGAGGCGGGGACCGGTGTCGGCAAGAGCTTCGCCTACCTCGTCCCGGCGATCCTCGCCGCCCACGACTCACGCGGGCACGAGAGGGGCGAAGGCGAGTCGAAGCGGCGTCGCATCGTCGTCTCCACCCAGACGATCAGCCTGCAGGAGCAGCTGATCGAGAAGGACGTCCCGTTCCTGAACGCGATCCTCCCCGTCGAGTTCTCCGCCGTGCTCGTCAAGGGGCGGTCGAACTACCTCAGTCTGCGGCGGGCCGCCGGGGCGGGCGAGCGGGCCCGGTCGTTGTTCGACGAGTCGGATCCGGTCGAGCAGCTCGGCCGCATCCGCGAGTGGTCCGGCCGCACGTCGGACGGCAGTCGTTCGGACCTCGAGTTCCAACCGCTGCCGACGGTCTGGGACGAGGTCCGCAGCGAGCACGGGAACTGCCTCGGCCGGAAGTGCCCCACCTACGACGACTGCTTCTACTACGCGGCCCGTCGGCGGGTCTGGAACGCCGACCTGCTCGTCGTGAACCACGCTCTCTTCTTCTCGGACCTCGCCCTCCGCCGCGAGGGGGCCCAGGTGCTGCCCGACTACGACGTCGTCGTCCTGGACGAGGCGCACACCGTCGAGGCGGTCGCCGGCGACCACATGGGGCTCGCGGTCTCCAGCGGGCAGATCGACTACCTGCTCGGCAAGCTCTACAACGACCGGACGCAGAAGGGGCTGCTCGTCCACCACCAGCTCGGGGAACTGCAGTCGCTCGTCGACCGCATCCGCTTCGCCAGTGACGCGTTCTTCGCCGACGTCCGCGACTGGCGAGACCGACACGCCCGGTCGAACGGCCGCGTCCGCGCGCCGCTCGAGGGGGTCGAGAACCCGGTCTCGCCGCCGCTCCGTCGGCTCGCCGGGGAGATCGTCGAGTTCGCCGAGTCGATCGAGAAGGACGAGCAGCGGATCGAACTCGTCGCGGCGGCGGAACGTTGCATCGGCACCTCGGTCGCACTCGACGACTGGCTCGGACAACGACGCGCGGACTCGGTCTACTGGGTCGAACCGGGCGGTCGCGGCGGCCGGCAGACCAAGCTCGTCTGCTCGCCGATCGACGTGGGGCCGATCCTCCGCGAGGAGCTCTTCGACGCGGTGCCGACGGTCGTTCTCACGTCCGCCACCTTGGCCG
Organism: Planctomycetaceae bacterium; assembly: GCA_028284885.1. GTDB lineage: Bacteria > Planctomycetota > Planctomycetia > Planctomycetales > Planctomycetaceae > JANQQW01. The sequence goes on along the minus strand of JANQQW010000322.1, from coordinate 9,362 downwards.
TCGGTCGTCGGGACTTCGGCTTCGTGCAGGGACGCCTCGGCCTGTCGAACACGGAGACGCTGCAGCTCGGCAGCCCGTTCGACTACCGGGAGCAGGCCCGGCTCGTCGTCGACGACGAGATGCCCGACCCGACCGAGAACCCGCTCGTCTACGAGTCCGCGGTGCAGGACCGGCTGCGGCGGATCGTCGAGGCGACCGACGACGGCGTCTTCGTGCTGTTCACCAGCTACCGCATGATGAAGAACTGCGCCGACCGGATGCTGCCGTGGTTCACCGAGCGGAAGCGGCCGCTGTTCGTCCAGGGGGGCGACCTGCCCCGGTCGCTCATGCTCGAGCGGTTCAAGAAGAGCGCGGGCGGCGTGCTGTTCGGGACCGACAGCTTCTGGCAGGGCGTCGACGTGCCGGGCGACGCCCTCCGCACGGTCGTCATCACCAAGCTGCCGTTCAGCGTGCCCGACCACCCGCTGCTCGAGGCCCGGCTCGACGCGATCCGCCGCGGCGGCGGCAACCCGTTCATGGAGTACCAGCTCCCCGAGGCGGTCATCAAGCTGAAGCAGGGCTTCGGCCGGCTGATCCGCACGCGACGCGACACCGGCGACGTGTTCGTCCTCGACCCGCGAGTCCGCACGAAACGTTATGGACGACTGTTCCTCGACAGCCTGCCCGAGTGCGGGACCGGGAAGACAATCGATTGAGGTCCGACGGCTCGCTACAGTGACGGCATCGCCCCGAGGAGAAGCCGCGTGAAGTTCGTCCGCAGCCACGACGTCGTCGACTGGTTTCGCTCGGCCCGGTCGCTCTCCGAGTTCGGGACCGGGATCGGCCGCAGGCGGCTCGACGAGGAGTACGTCGCCGACGTGCTGCGAATTCCGCGGCACCTGCAGTTCGCCGTCGAGCGGATGACCGAGGAGCTCGACGAGGGGGAGACGCTGCCGGCGGAAGCGTTCGACTCGATTCCGTTCCACAGCCTCTGCACGGGCCTGTTCCTGCCGCTCGCGTCGCTCGCTCCCGTTCGCACGGCCCAGATGTTCGGGACTCGGACCGGGCCGCCGCTCGCGGCCGCGGAGAAGGAGGCTCTCGTCCGGGACTTCCTCGACCGGGAGGTCGGGCTCACGCTCGTCGAGAAGCTGGGGTGCGCCCTCGGCGACGCCTTCCACGGCCGACGCAGCACGATCCGGCGGGACAGCCTGCTGCGACTTCTGCGGTCGGTCGAGATGACGACTCGGAACGAACTGCTCGACCGGCTCACGCGGGTCGGCGAGGTCGCCGTCCTCTTCGCCGAGAGTCGCCCGCAACTCGTCTCCGACAACCCGCTGACGTCGGCCGAGGTCCTGCGGACGCTGCGGTTCCTCCCGGACTGCCGGACGAACGAGAAGTTCGAGTTGCTGCGGTCGCTGTTGCAACGATGCGGCAAGCTGGAGGCGTACTTCCTCGCACGGCTCGCACTCCGCAAGGCGGGGCTCGGCTTCGAGTACCAGGGGTCCGTGGTCGCGAGGCTGCTCGCCGAGAAGTTCGGCGTGCCGGAGGAGCAGGTCTCGCACGCGATGGCGTTGACCGACGCGTTCGAGGTGGCCCGTGTGCTCCGCGACGAGGGAGCGGACGGACTGAAGCGGATTCAGCTGCAGCCGCTCGTGCCCGTCAAGCCGACCCTTGCGACCGGGACGACCGACGAGTTGGAGCCGGGCGAGTTCCCGGTGTGGGTGGAACGAAAGTACGACGGCATACGGCTGATGCTGCACAAGTCGACCGACGCCCGCGGCACCGTCCTCTGCGGGGCGTACACGCGGAACCGGGGCGACTGGCTGGAGCTCGTGCCGGGGCTCGACACGTCGATCCGCCAACTCCCCGCGGCCAACGGCATCCTCGACGGCGAGTTGTACGGGACGGTGCTCGACCTCGAAGGCGTCGTCCGGCCAGCGACCGTGTACGAGGTCTACTCATCGTTGCAGGGCGAGGTCGCCAAGCCGGTCAACCTGAAGTTCGCCGCCTTCGACCTGATTTACTGCAACGGCAGCGACCTGACCGGCCAGCCGTTGCAGCAGCGCCGCCAGCTGCTGCAGGGACTCGTCGCGCCGCTGTCGAACGCCCCGCTGCCGGTGCCGTTCGTCGTCTCGGAGGGGCAACTCGCGGGCGACAAGAACGACCTGAACCGACTGTTCCACCACTTCCGGGCCCAGGGTTACGAGGGCATCATCACGAAGAATCTCTCCGCCCCCTACCTGCTCGCGACCCGCGACCCGAACTGGCGGAAGCGGAAACCGGAGATCACGCTCGACCTCGTCGTCATCGGAGCGACGTACGCCGTGACGACGAAGGAGTACGCGGGGACGTTCGGGTCTTACGTCGTCGCCGCTCGCAAGCCGGACGGCGGCTACCAGTTCGTCGGGGACGTCGCCGGGGTGGACCGCGTCCGCGACGCCGAGATTCAGCACGAGATCACCAGGGAGGGCCTGATGACCGGGGCCCGGATCGAACGTCCCTCCGCCTCGGGCGTCCGGCCGGGCGTCGAGCTGCGGCCGCACATCGTGGTCACGGTGAAGTTCGAGGGGATCACCCGCGAACAAGGGAGCGGCGAACTCAGCCTGCGGGACCCGAAGCTCGCCGTCATCCGCAGCGACAAGTCCGCCCTCGAGGCAGACACGGTCGGGGCGATCGAGGAGATGTACCTGCGGCAGCGGGTCGGCTGAGCCGTTTCGCCTCAACCGGCTCCGCGTTGCTCGCTGGTCGAGTTCAGCCGGACGTGCTGCATCCACCGGCCCGTGGACGAACGGGCGGCGTCCGGCCGACGGGTGGCCGCGCGACGACACTCCTCCTCCACGCGTTCGAGCGTGGCCGGGTCGTCCTCCAGCAGTTCCCAGACTCGCTCGTCGTGCCTGCGAACGGACGTGCTGGTGTCCGAGGCGACGACGCGACCGTCGTCCGAGCGTTGGCGGACCTCCAACACCTCGACCCGCTCGAGCCGGACCTCGTCGTCGGGGTCCTGCATCGTGTACACGAACCGGACGACGTACTCGAGGCCGTGGGAGTCGTCTTCGAGCGTGACGCGGGCTTCAGCCGGACGGGGGATCACTCGCGGCTCCCGGCGTGGGAATCCGGCGCCTCCTGCGCGGAACGTCGTCCTTGAGTCGATTGGACCAGCAACTCTTCCTTCGGACAAGCACGCGGGCCGGCTGGCGTGGCCGGTCGGCTGGCGTGTTCCCGACGAACCTCCCGGTCGTGACGCTCGTCACGAACCGGGGAAGAGTGTCGGATGCGCGTCCTCGGCGACGTCGCTCGAACGAGACCGCCGCGGCCGTCGGGGAGGATCGCCCGCCGGCTCGTCCACCCGCCGAGACGGCAGCCCGGAGACCGGGCCGCTCGGCGTCAACTCGATCGCACGCAGGTCTGGCACGACCTCTCGCACCAGGTCCACGACGTGCCGGTGGCACGTCAGGAACAGCACCTGCACCCGCTCCGAGACCTCGACGAGCACCTCCAGCGTGCGACGGGCCCGGTCCTCGTCGAAGTTGACGAGCACGTCGTCCATCACGACCGGCAGCGGCTCGGCCCGTTCGGAGTACCGGAGGGCGAAGGCGAGTCGAATCGCAAGGTACAACTGCTCGCGGGCCCCGGTGCTCAGTTGCAGCGGCTCGAGGAGCTCGCCGTCGGACCGCTCGACGGTCAGCGTCCCCGCCTCGTCGAGCTTTCGCTGCAGCCCGACGTACCGCCCGTCGGTCATCCGCTCGAACAGGTTCGAGACCTCCGCCAGGATGGCCGGCTGGTGGTCCCGCTCGAACCGCTCGACGGCCCGCGTGATCAGGTGCTGCACGAGGACGAGCGGAGCCCACCGGTCGACGGCCGAGACGAGCTCGGCCCGCAGCCCCTCCAGTTCGCCGGCCACCGCGGTGGCGTCGTTGTCCCCCTCGAACGAGTCGAGTCGCTCCCGCAGGGCCCCACGCCGCTCGGCGACTCGGTCCCGCTCGGACTGCACGTCGGCCAGCCGGCCCCGCACCTCTTCGAGGCGGCGTTCGACCTCTTCCGAGTCGACGTCGTCGAGGGTCGTCCCGATCTCCTCGACCGTCGCCCCCTCGAAGACGATTCTCAGCTCGCGTTCGAGTGTGCCCACTTCGATTCGCAGGCCGGCGACCCGGCCCGACCGTTCGGCCGCCTCGCGAACGGCCGCTCGCATGGGAAGTCCGGTCGCCTCGACGAGGTGGTCGATCTCCTTCCCGAGCGTGTCCCGCTCCTCACGCAGGCGAGTCAGTCGGGCCGCCGTCTCCCGGCGCGACTGCTCGACGGCCTCCCGCCGCGATCGGGCGCTGCGGCGTTCCTCGCACGAGCGACGCAACCGTTCGAGCGTTTCGAGTGCGTCCTCGGCCCCGGCCGACTCCCCGATCGCCTCGGCAGTCGCGCGGACGTCCTGCTCGAACCGGTCGCACTCCTCCAGCATCTCCGCCACGCGGGCCCGCAGCCGTTCCGCCTCGTCGTGCTCCCGGAGCAGTTCGACGACCTCTCCGAGAATCGCGTCCGCAAGAGCGACGTCCCAGTCCTCGGGCAGGCCCAGCGACCGCATCAACTCCCGACGGGACGAGTCCCACTGACCTCGTTCGGCGGCCAACTCGCGGCAGGTCTCGTCGATCCCGTTCCGGTTCGCCTCGAGCGTCGGGAGCTGCTCGTTCAACCGGTCCCGTTCCCGCGACTGGACGACCGTCCGTTCGTGCTCCTCGCGGGCCTGCCGCAGCGCCTCGTCGACGTCACCCGCCTGCTTGAAGGCCCGCAGGACCGTGGACTCGAAGCGGTCCACCGACTCCGCCAGCGACGTTCGTTCGCCCGCGAGTTCCGTGCGGCGAGACGCCAACGCGCGTGACTCCTCGAACTGCCGCATCCACTCGGACATGACCCGCGGCGATCCGGGCTCGAAGCCGCACGGGGCCCACATCCGTGTCCAGTTCGCGTCGAACTCCTCGAGCGAACACGTGACGGCCTCGAGAATCCGGGCCGGCTCCTCGAGACGTGCGACGGCTCGCTCTCGCTCGGCTCGCATCTGCTCGATCCGCGCAACCTCTTCCGCGCGGCGGATGCGGTCGTCCGCCGTGTCGTCCGTGTCGCGGACGATGGACTCGTACTCGTCGGGCGACACGGGTTCGACGGAGTCGTCGGACTCGACGTAGCGGGCCCGGATCGACCCCCAGGCCTCGTCCCGTTTCCGCCGGAGTCCCTCGATCGTCGTCTCGTCGGGCGGAGCGTCGCCGGACTGCAGGCGTTCGAGGGCGTCGTCGATCCGCGCGACCTCCTCCGAGACCTCGCGGTACCGCCGCGAGGCTTGCTCGTGCGTCTCGGCGAGTTCGCCGCGGTGTTCGGCGTACTCTTCGACGACGCTCGACATCGGCGTCGGCAGCTTCGACTCGTCGATCGTCTCGACGCCGACGTGCCGACAGAGTTCCGACCGAATCGCCTCGGCTCGCACGTCGAGTCGCTCGATCTCGTGGTCCAGCTCGCCGAGTCGCGTCTTCTCGCGGCGGTAGGAGTCGACGCGGCCGAGCAGTTCGGCCAGCCCCGCGGCCCGCGGGTTCGGCGGCAGTCGGTCGAGTCGGCTGCGAACGCCCGCAAGCCCACGTTCGAGCCCGTTGAGCTCCGACCGCGCGATCCCCTCCCGTTCGCGCAGACTGCTCTCCTGTTCGCCCAGCCGCCGGACGCGGGCCCGGTCGACGGCGGACGTGGCGAAGCGGTCGGGGTCCTCGATCGTCCAGTCGGCGTTCACCTCGGTGACACGTCGGCGAACGCGGTCGAGGATCGCCTCGGCCTCGTGCCGCCGCTTCGGGACGTCGGCTCGCATCGCCCGCACGCGACCCACCTCCTCGGCGAGCACGCGGACCCGGTCCTCGACCTCCGGCGGAATCTCGACCGGCAGGCCGGTCTCGCCTCCGTTGCCCTCTTCGTTCGTCGCCGTGACGAGTTCCGACTCGATCCGGGCGAGGTCCGACTCGACGTTCGCGAGTCGGTGCGCGAGTTCCTCGAACTCGTTCGTCGTCGTCGCCGGCAAGGTCGGCCCGTCGGGTTCGACCGTGGCGGTCTCCTCCAACAACACGCGACGACGCACCCACGTCGGCAGGGCCCGCACGGCTCGGTCGAGCCGCAGTTCCTCGGCACGGAGTTCCGCGAGCGTGTCACGGACCTGCTCGCCCTCGGCCCCGCTCGCTTCGAGTTCCTCCCGCAGCCGGGCGTACTCCCGCGGGTCGGCCGCGGCCTCGGTCACGGCGCTTCGGGTCTTGACGATCGACTGCAGCAACGCGTTCACCCGCGGATTCCGAGCCCGTGGTTTGAACAGTTCCTGGTGCTCGGTCTGCACACGGTCTCGCAGCTCGCGGAAGCGGGCGAGGCCGCCGATGCCGCCGCCGAACAACGCCTCGGTCAGGCCGGCGTCACGAAGACTCTTCTCGCCCGCGGACAACTCGGCGACGGAGAACGCGAACACGTGCTCGTACAGCTCGCTGCTCGCGGCGAGCAGCCTGTCGAGCGACTCCTCGTCGACCGGTTCGCGGCTCCCCTCGAACTCGCCCGCCACGCGGTCCTTGGTTCCCTTGCGTCGACGGAACCACAGCAGCCGCCCGTCGCGGAGTTCGCAGCGAACCTTGGCGGCAACCTCGCCCTTGTAGTCGCCGAAGTCGTACGGGTTGTTGCGGGAACGGAATCCGAACAACGACTCGCGGACGAGCTGCAGCAAGGTGGTCTTGCCGCTCTCGTTCCGGCCGTGCACGAGGCAGAACCCGCCGTGGTCGTCGCGGGACGAGAACTCGAAGTGGTCCCCCGAGTAGACGCCGAAGTTCTCGACGTTGAGCGAAATCAGCTTCACGCGTCCTGCTCCACCAACAAGGTCGAGAGAATCCCTTCCGCCTGCGACAGCCAGCGGCGAACCTGCCGCGGGTCGTCGAGCCGGACACCGGCCGCGTCGAGCTCGACACCCGCCTTCGACGCGAGCGGTGCGAGCACCTCGGCGAGTTCGGTCAGGCGGTCGTCGTCCGCTTCGGTCCACTGCTGTAGGTCACGGAGCAGTTCCCCCACGAGGTCGCCGCCGCCGCGGAGACGCTCCACGTCGAGCGGGGCGGACGTCGCGATCGCGATCCGTTCCAGCCAGACGTCGTCGAGCGAGTTGGCCACGTCGCGAAGGCCCGTGACCGCCTCCTCGCGGCCGGACCGGTCCACGAGCCGGGCGTGGAACCCGCACGTGCCCCGCACCTCGAGTCGCACGGCGAGGAACCGCCCCTCGGCCTCGTCTCGCAGGGTCTGCAGTCGTTCCCGCGTCTGTTCGAGCAGGTCCTCGAACGTCGCCTGCTCGTCGAGTTCGACCTCGGCCAAGGCCCAGCGGAGCACGTCGGTCGGGCGGAACTCGACCCGCGGCCGGTGGTTCTCGACGGTGACGAGGTAGCAGCCCTTCGCCCCCCGTTCGTTGACGTGTCGCCCCTGCGGATTGCCGGAGAATGCGATGAACGGCTCCTCGCGAATCTCGCGGCGGGTGTGCACGTGGCCGAGGGCCCAGTAGTCGTACCCACGCAGGGCGAGCACGTCTTCGGTCGTCGCGGCGTAGGAGTCGTGCTGCGGGTCGCCGGTCAGGCTGGTGTGCAGCACGCCGACGTTGAACTGGTTCGGGACGGGGTCCGGGTAGCCGGCGGCGAGGTCCTCGGAGACCTCTCGCTGCGGGAACCCCTGTCCGTGCAGGGCGACGCCGGCCGCCTCGTCGACGATCGTCTGCGGCTGCTCGACGGAGAACTCGAACACGTTCTCCGGCCACCGCACCCGTTGCGGCACCTCGCTGGCGGCGTCGTGGTTGCCGCGGAGCAGGTAGACGCGAATGCCCTCACGCTCCAGTCGACGGAACTGGTTGGCCGTCCACAGCCCCGTCTGCATGTCGGGCCAGCGGCCGTCGAACAGGTCGCCGGCGATCACGACGAAATCGACGCCCTCGTCGATCGCGAGGGTGACGACGTTCTCGGCCGCGTCGCGGGTCGCTCGCCGAATCCGTTCGACCGGCGCTCCCTCGTACCGCTCCAGTCCGCGGAGCGGGCTGTCGACGTGCCAGTCCGCCGTGTGCAGGAACTTCATTGTCTCTTCCCTGAATCCGCGTCCGTACCGCCGTACAGGTTAGCGGATCCGGTCGCTGCAATGCGATCGTCCGCTCAGCCGGATCGACGTCAACGCGGGGCGGCGGGGGCCCAGTCGGGGCGCTTCTCGTCCACCCACTTCTGCACGGGGACCTGGTCCGGGTGGTCCTTCGCCCACTGCGGCACGGGGAACCAGCGGAGAGGGCTGTACCGGGGGTAGGTCTCCCAGACGTCGCCGTTGCCGATCACCCGCGGGTCGCTCGTTCGTTCCAGTTCGGCGAACAACTGCTTCCTCAGCGACTCGGCCGCCTCGGCGTGCTTCGGGTCGTCGGCGAGGTTCTTCAGGCAGCCGGGGTCGGTGGTGACGTCGAACAGTTCCGCGGCCGGCCGTTTGGCGACGGAGAGCTGGAGGAAGTGTCCGATCTTCGGGTCGTCGCGATTCTCGATGAGGAAGTTGAGCGTGGGGCAGGCGTCGATGTCGTGGTACCCGCCGTGGTCCGGACCGAGCTTGCCGTTGGCCAGTTTCCGCGGCGTTCCGGCCGGCCAGCGTTCCGGCGTGAAGTTGTGGACGTAGAGGTACCGCTGCGTGCGAATCGCCCGTTGCGGGTAGCTGAGCGAGTTGAACCGCGACGACGAGTGCCGTTCCCGGCCGGTGAAGACGGCCGTCCGACTCGAGTCGACGAGGCCCTCCTTCATCGAGTCGAGCACGTTCATCAGGCTGCGGCCGGTGAGGCCCGGGTCGCCCGGCGGCTCGACGCCCGTCGCGTCGTAGATGGTCGCCGTGAGATCGACCCACCCGACGAGGTCGTCGACGACGCGGCCGCCCGGCACGCGGCTCGGCCAGCCGATCGCGAGCGGCATGTGCACCCCGTACTCGTAGCAGTTCGCCTTGGCTCGCGGGAACGGCATGCCGTTGTCCGACGTGACGACGACGAGCGTGTTCTGGAGTTCGCCCGCCTCGCGCAGCAGTTCGAGCATCCCCGCGCAGTCGTCGTCGAACCGTTCGACCTCGAAGGCGTAGTCCAGCAGGTCGCTGCGGACTTCGGGGGTGTTCGGCAGGAAGGTCGGGACGTCGGCCTGTTCCAGCTTCATGCCCTTCTTCAACCCGGAGCCCTTGGCGTAGCCGCGGTGGGCGTCGCTGCTGCCGAACCAGAAGCAGAACGGCTGGCCGGCCGGTCGTTCGTCGAGGAAGCGTTCGAACGCGCCGACGTAGCCCTTCTGCTTCTGCTCCTTCCCGGCGCGGAAGCTCGGGCCGGCCGGGTTGCGGTCGCGGCCGCCCGCCTT
>JANQQW010000321.1 GCA_028284885.1 Planctomycetaceae bacterium | reverse complement strand
AACTCCCAGTTGGTGACGAAGGTCTACTTTCCCCGAGCCGTCCTGCCGATCGCGCCGCTGCTCGTGGCGTTCGTCGACTTCGCCATCGCGTTCACCGTGCTGGTCGGGCTGATGCTCTGGTTCGGGACGACGCCGACGCTCGCCGTCATCGCGTTGCCGTTGTTCGTGTTGTTCGCGGTCGTCTCGGCGCTGGCCGTGGGACTCTGGTTGTCGGCCGCCAACGCGATCTACCGCGACGTGCAGTTCGCCGTCCCGTTCCTGCTGCAACTCGGGCTGTTCGTCAGCCCGGTCGTCTACGAGACGCGTGCGGTCGTGCCGGAAGAGTATCGAGTCCTCTTCGCGCTCAACCCGATGGTCGGCGTGATCGACGGTTTTCGCTGGTCGCTGCTCGGCGAGGGGAACGCCCCCTTCGAGACGATGCTCCCCTCACTGCTGACCGTCGGGCTTCTGACCTTCGGCGGGCTCGTGTACTTCCGTCGCATCGAACGCACGGTGGCCGACAAGGTCTGACATGAGCAACCTCGCCCTACGCGTCGAGAACCTCGGCAAACGGTTTCGCATCGGCAGCGGTCTCCCGTACCGCCGCGCGTCCGAGGTGCTGACGAATCTCGGCCGCATCGCCGTCCGGGCACCGGGGCGACTCCTCGGGAGACACGGGAGCGGCCGAGACGGCGACCGCCCGGACGCGTTCTGGGCGCTCCGCGACGTCTCGTTCGACGTGAAGGTCGGCGAGGCGGTGGGGGTCATCGGCCGGAACGGAGCCGGCAAGAGCACGCTTCTGAGGGTGCTCTCTCGCATCACCGAGCCGACCCTGGGCCGGTTCGGCGTGCGGGGCCGCGTCGGCAGCCTGCTCGAGGTCGGAACCGGCTTCCACCCCGAACTGACCGGCCGCGAGAACGTGTTCCTCTCCGGGACGATCCTGGGCATGACGCGGGCCGAGATCAAACGCCACTTCGACGCGATCGTCGCCTTCGCGGAGGTCGAGACGTTCCTGGACACCCCGGTGAAGCGGTACTCGAGCGGGATGCGGGTCCGCCTCGGGTTCGCGGTCGCCGCCCACCTTCGGCCGGAGGTGCTCATCGTCGACGAGGTTCTCGCCGTCGGCGACGCCTCCTTCCAGCAGAAGTGTCTGGGCAAGATGAGCGACGTCGCCGCCGGCGGCCGCACCGTTCTCTTCGTCAGCCACGACATGGCCGCCATCGAACGCCTTTGTCACCGTGCCGTCCTGCTCGCCGACGGGCGGGTCGAGTTCATCGGCGATGCCGGAGCCGCCGTCAGGGCCTACTCCGCGGCGGTCCGCGGACTGATCGCCACGGAAGTCGAATTCCCGGTCGATGCCTCCAAGGCACTCCAGGTCCTCCGGATTCGCGTGCTGGGCGAGAACGGGGTCCTGCTCGACCTGCCGGCGGACCTGAACCAGCCGATCACGTTCGAGATCACCTACGACGTCCGCCGCCCCGTCCCGGCAGACACGCACGCCGTGCTCAAGGCGAGCCGAAACGGACAAGTGGTCCTGTTCGTCGACAGCCTCGACAGCCACACACCGCTCGACCTGTCACTCGGTCGCCACGTCATTCGAGTCGGTCTTCCAACGGCGACGCTGAACGTCGGAGAGTACGTTCTCTCGACTTCGTTCGGCGGGCTCGGAACGCCGCTCGACTGCATCCGCGACGCATTGGCCATCGAGTTGACCGACCACCTCACCGGGCGAAGAGGACTCGCGCCCCGACCAGGCGTACTGGGCTTGAAGCCGAACTGGACTCGGACTAGTTCCTGACCGCGACACGGCTGGCGCAAGGCACCACGATCGGGACGGCAACGAAGTGATCGGACCACGAAGACTCTGGAGGTGGTGGAACGAGTCCGCACAGGACCGCGAGTTTCGCCGCCAGTCAGCACGATATCGAGCACTCGCTCCGAGTCGCTCACGCGAGATGGTCGAGCGGCTCGGAGCCGACGCGCAATTCGGGTGTGAGCCGACTTTCCACGGTACCGGCGGAGGCACGTACGCCGTGGTCGAGGAACTGCTGACGCCGGGGAGCGTCGTGTACTCGTTCGGAGTCGGTGCCGACGTGACGTTCGAGACTTCGCTGATCGAGTCGTACGGGTGTCGTGTTTGGGCGTTCGACCCAACCGCCGAGTCCGCAGCCCACGTCGCCTCACTCGAAACCGTTTCGGGGCTGGAGTTCCACCAGTTCGGCCTCGGCTCCTGCGACGAGAGTCGCACGCTTAACACGATAAAGCCCCGCAGCCCGAACTATCGGCCTGCGACGATTCTCGACGTGGATCGAGGGCACGGCGACCAGGTGATCATGCTCCGGTCGCTCGACTCACTTCGGACAGAGTTCGGACACGACGACACGCTCGACCTCGTCAAGATCGACGCCGAGGGGGCGGAGTACGAGTTTCTGGAGTCGCAGGGTTCCGACGGTCCAGCCTGCCGACAAATCGCGTTGGAGTTCCATCCCGATCTCGCCAGTCTCGACGTTGCGTCCACGCTGCTCGACCCGGCAGGTTGGGAACGGACCGAAGCGGCAATCGTCGGGTTGTTGCGGGCAGGATTCCGGATCGCCCACGTCTCGGACCGGGGAACCGAGTTCACGTTCGTTCGGCCGCCGTCCGATTCGTGAGCCGTGAGTTCCGGCAAAGTCCCGGCGACCAACTTTGCAGATCCAACCCGGTGAGCTCGCTCAATCGTTCGTTGTACGGCGCGAACCGATCGGCGAGTTCGGCAGCAAGATCCTCCGGCACGCTTGGCTGTGGCAGTCGTAGCACGGTTCCCAGAGCCGCGTTGACCTTCCTGGCGACCTTGGACGCAAACCCGCCGTCCCCACCCAGCCGCCGGGCGAACGAAAGCAGCATCGGCAGCGGGGGCAGAACCGTCTTGTTCGAGTGCACCGTCGGCAACTCGCCGAACTCGGAAATGCCGAGAAACCTCGCGGTCGCGTTCAACTCGGCGCGTGGTGCACCAACGAGGTTCTCGAACAAGAGGAAGTGCATGCGTGAGAGGTCGAAGTACTCGAGGAACCGCTCGACCTGGAGGACGTACTTGCTCCGCTCGACGTACCCGTGAAACACGTTCTTCCGGATTCGTTCCTCCTCCCGCTCGACGCACCTTCGGAACGACAGCGGCTCCTTGCCGCTCTTCCGGGCGTGCAGATAGTTCGAGAAGGTCCGGGCGACCGGTTCGCGGAAGATCCAGACGAGCTTCGCGTCCGGAACGACGCGGTGGATGCGCTCGGCGCAGTTCTCCTGGTACGAGTAGGTCGGCGTCTTCTCGCCGACCCGCAGCCCGTCCCGGAACGGGTCGCCGTCCAGCCCTTCGGTCAGCCTCTCGGCGTACCACGACGGGCCGGCCGAGAACGCCTCGTCGTCGTCGAAGAAGTGCAATTCGAACTCGGGCACGTGGACGTCAGGGTGGACGGCCAGGTAGTCGGCGAGTGACGAAGTCCCGGACTTCATGGTCCCGACGATCAGGAAGTCCGGCAGTCGCGGGTTCTCCACGCGGCCCTCACTGGAAATGGTGGCTTTCCCGTCACACAACCGGCAGACGCCGGACGGCTGAGACCCGCGACGGCGGGCCTAGAAGACCAAGTCACCGAACGCTTGGCAAGCACGCTAGGAGACGGCTGCCCCTTCACGAGGAACTGATGAAAGATCGATGACCGTGCGAATTGGCGCCCGTGTGCCCGCCCTCGCAGAGTTGATGCGGCCCGACCCGCTGGCGAGACTGGGTGCGAGGCTGGCCATGCCGCCACGCGTCGGTGTCGTGACCCCGACCCGTTGACAACCCTCCTCCGAACGAGGCGCCGTCCGCCAACCCGCCCATGAGGCCGTCGCTCCGACTACCGTCCACCCTCCTCCGCGCCGTGCCTGCGGCGTGCTACGGCTCGACGCTCGCGCTCCGACGCTGGGCGCGCGGTCGACTTCCCCGCTCGGAGGGGCTCCTCGGCCGCCTCGGCGCTGTAGAGCGTGAGGGTTTCGCCGTCGCCGAGGGATTCGTTCCGGCTCCAGAGTGCGATCGACTGCGCGCCGAGGTCGATCGACTTCTCGAGGAGTACGCGGCAGACGTCCAGAGGACCTCGAACGGCGGCGACGAGCGACTGTTCGGTGCGGACCGCGTCTCCGCGGCCATCGGCGAGTTCGCCTCCCACGAGGTGCTCTCCGGCTGCTTCGCGGCCTACTGCCGCCCGAGAAAGCCGCAGTGCATGACCATGGCGAACCGAATCCGGGCGACGCCGGAGAACCTGGGTTCGGGGAACGGGTGGCACCGCGACTCCGTCGGGGCGAGACAGTTCAAGGCGATCCTCTACCTGAGCGACGTCGACCGGGAACACGGACCGTTCCAGTACCTTCGCGGAAGCCATCGCCCGACCAGTCGTGTGCGTACGGCCTTGGAACTCGGGACGAGGTTCGACTCGAACCGGTTCGACACAGGCGAGTTCGACGACTACTTCGCAGGGCATCCGGACCTCGTCACCGTCACGGCCAGCGCCGGAACTCTGCTTCTTGCGGACACGACGGGCCTCCACCGAGGAGCCCCGTTGACCTCCGGGACCCGGCATGCGCTCACCAACTACTTCACCGACGGCCCCCCAGCCGACCACGTCCTGAGGTTGGTCGTGAACCCGGGTGGAGGGGCGGCATGATCGTCGGCCCCCTGAAGAGCGGCGTTCAACGCGCGATGGGACTCCTCGGGCTGCGGCTCGTCTCGTCGCGACGCCGGCCCAGGGTCGAGTCCACGTGGTCGGAGGACGACCTCGACAAGTACCAGCGGGACTACGGAGAGGAGTCCGTCGCCGCCCGGCGGTTCTACAACGTCGGTGCAGGAGACTGGTCTCATCCGGCGTGGACCAACGTGGACAATCCGAGTGCGTGGTACGACGCGCACCAACAGGGGGGCGACCTGATCGGGATCCCGTGGAACCTGTTCGACTGCCAGCCCCTCCCGGTCGAGGACGGTTCGGCGGAGCTCGTCTACAGCAGCCACGTCGTCGAGCACGTCGACGACGCCACCGACCGCTTCAAGTTCGAGGAGGTCGCCCGCATCCTGAGGCCGGGGGGGACGTTTCGCGTCACCTGCCCGGACGCGGAACTCGCCTACCTCGCGTGGCAACGCGACGACCGCGACTTCTTCGACTGGATCGACGTCTACAGTCGCCCCGAGGAGATGGCCAAGAGCCACATCGGAACTCCGATGAACGAGGCCTCCTTGACGCAGGTCTTCCTCTACCGCATCGCCAGTTCCATCTCCGAACTCCACGCGGACGGCGCCGGGGAGCGGTTGTCGGACGAGGAGGTTCGGCAGGCGTTCGACGAACGTCCCCTCGACGAGGCGTTCGACTACTGCACGCGCCGTTGCCCGCTCGAGATCCAGAAACGGTACCCCGGCAACCACTTGAACTGGTTCACGAAGGACAAGCTGGTTCGCATGCTGACGGACGCCGGGTTCTCGGAGGTCTACGTGTCGGGCTTCGGGCAGAGCCGGGTCGCCGTGCTGCGAAACCTGCTCTACTTCGACTACCGACGACCGAACACCTCTCTCTACGTGGAGGCCACTCGGTAGTGTCCGTGAACGCTGGTCCGAATGCGGCATCGCGCTCAACTGCACGGGGGCGAACCGCGGGCCGCGGCTGGCCGAGTCCACGGCGTCTTGAACCATGAACAACGAGTCCAACTGCATCGCCGTCATCCCGGCCCGAGGAGGGTCGAAGGGGATTCCTCGCAAGAACCTGGCGGTTCTCGCCGGGCGTCCGCTGCTCGCCTGGTGCATCGAAGCCGCACTCGGCTCACGGCGCGTCGACGGGGTCGTCGTCTCGACGGACGACGACGAGATCGGGCGGGCGGCGGAGCGGTGTGGGGCCGAGGTCGTCTGGCGTCCGGAGGCGATCAGCGGCGACACGGCCACCAGCGAGTCGGCACTGCTCCACGTCCTCGCCGAGTTGGAACGCACGAAGGACACGCGGCCGGACTTCACCGTGTTCATGCAGTGCACGTCGCCGCTCACGACCTCCGCCGACGTCGACGGGACGATCGACCGACTCGAGCGGGACGGAGCGGACACGGCGATCGCGGCCGTGCCGTTCCACCACTTCCTGTGGCGGCGTGACGGTCTCGGAACGGGCGTCGGCCTGAACCACGACGGAAGAGTCCGCCACCGCCGACAGGACCGTGAGCCGGAGTACCTCGAAGCGGGTTCGGTCTACGCCCTCCGAACGGCCGGTTTCGTCGAGCACGGCAGCAGGTTCTTCGGCCGGACCGTTCTCCACAAGGTGCCACTCGAGCACTGCTGGGAGATCGACGATCCGGTCGACCTGCAGATCGCGGAGGTGCTGTTGCGGGAGCGGGAGCGGAAACGTCTCGGGAGCCTCCTCCCCGATCCCGTCGAGGCGTTGGCGTTCGACTTCGACGGCGTGTTCACGGACAACCGTGTCCAAGTCTCGGACGACGGCCACGAAGCGGTCGTCTGCGACCGTGGGGACGGCTGGGGCGTCGCGCGGCTCCGAGACGCCGGTCTGCCGATCATCGTCATCAGCGCGGAACGGAATCCCGTCGCGGCTCGGCGTTGCGAGAAGCTCGGGATCGACTGCAGGCTGGCGGTCGACGACAAGTGGAGTGTGCTCTCGGAGTGGCTCGCCTCCCACGGGCTCGATGCTGCTCGAACCGTGTTCGTCGGCAACGACGTGAACGACCTGACCTGTCTGCAGGGGGTCGGTTGCGGCGTGGCCGTCGCGGACGCCCACCCGAGAGCGAGAGCGGCTTCGAGAATCGTGCTGGAGAAGTGCGGCGGGCGGGGGGCCGTCAGAGAGTTGGCCGACCTCGTGTTGGCCGGCACCGAGCAATCGAGAAGCAGGAGTCAACGGTGAGTTCCAACCCCGTCGAGATCGGTGGCCGTCTGGTCGGTCCCGGGCATCCCACGTACGTCATCGCCGAGATCGGGATCAACCACAACGGCGACCTCGACACGGCCCTGCGACTCGTCGACGTCGCGGTCGATGCCGGGTGCGACGCGGTCAAGTTCCAGAAACGCACCCCGGAACTGTGTGTGCCACCGGACCAACAGTCGCGTGAACGGGACACGCCGTGGGGACGGATCACCTACCTCGACTACCGCCGACGCGTCGAGTTCGGCGTCGACGAGTTTCGGGCGGTCGACGAACACTGTCGTCGCCGTGAGGTCCACTGGTTCGCCTCCTGCTGGGACGTCCCGTCGCTCGAGTTCGTCGAGATGTTCCAGCCCCCCTGCTACAAGGTCGCCTCGGCATGCCTTACCGACAGGGAACTGGTCGCGCGGACGGCCGAGACGGGACGGCCGCTGATCGTCTCCACCGGCATGTCCACCGGAGAGGAGATCGCACGAGCCGTCGAGGGGCTCGACAGAACGTCGTTGCTGCTGGCCCACACGACGAGCACCTATCCCTGTCCGGCCGCCGAGATCAATCTGAGGATGATGAAGACGCTGGCCGACGAGTACGGCGTCGTGGTCGGATACTCGGGACACGAGGTCGGGCTGCAGGTGACACTGGCCGCCGTCGCCATGGGGGCCGCGTTCGTCGAGCGTCACGTCACACTCGACCGGGCGATGTGGGGGTCCGACCACGCGGCTTCCGTCGAACCCGGTGGCCTGAGCCGACTCGTGCGAGACATCCGGGTGATCGAGGCGGCGATGGGGGACGGCGTCAAGCGAGTGTACGAGAGCGAGCTGCCGATCCGCGCGAAACTGCGGAGAGTCCGTTGAGCGAGCTGGCGTCGTCGCGCGGACCGACAGGGCACTCGGACGTCGACGGAGCCGCCGTCGCGGCGATGGCCGAGTTCGAGGAGCGGAACGCGGTCGAGGGGTTCGAGCTGCTCGGTTGGCGGGTCTGGCCGCTGCTCCGCGTCCTGACGTCTTGGGACACGCTCAACCTCGCTGCCGGCCGGCCCGTCTCCGCGCGGAGGCGACGCGGTTGGTTCACGCGTCGAGTCGCTGCCACGGCGGCCGACCTCCTCGACGGGTGGCGGTATCGGGCGAGGGACGGCGTCGGCGACCCGGCTCCCGACGCCAAACCAGCGGACGTCGTCGTGTTCGCACCGTCCAGTCGCCGCGTCCCGGTCGGCGGCACGAGTCGACACCGCACCGCGGATCCCCTGCTCGACCTGGTTCGTGAACGTGGACACTCGGGGATCCTCTGGGAGGAGGGACCGCCCGGGGCTGCCCGTGGAACCCCTTCGTCCCTGGTGACTCCACGGCTTCGTCGCCAGACCGCCGGACTGCTGCCGTCCGTCGAACGGAGTCTTCCGGACAACGCTCCGTCGTGGTTCACCGACTTCGCAAAGTTCTGGCAGCGGTCGTTCGACCACCACCCCGACTGGGGACGATGGCGTCACGCGTTCGCGGGACTCGTTGCGCAGTCCCGGATGTTCGAGGGGTGGTTGCGGAGCGTGCAGCCCCGGGCGGTCGTCCTCGACGTCTGGTACAACCCGACCTCGATGGCACTCGCCGCCGCGGCCCGTCGACTGGGCATCCCGTCCGTCGACCTGCAACACGGGCGGCAGGGGGGGACGCACTTCGCCTACTGCGGCTGGGTCCGGCAGCCTGCCGAGCGATTCGAGACGGTCCCCGACGTCGCGTGGACGTGGGGTGAGGCCGACCGACTTCGTTGGCAGCGTGACCGCGGCCCGGCCTCGGAGCCACGCGTGCTGGGCAACCTCTGGCTGAACGAGTGGCGCGACCGCCCGGAGACGTTCGCCGCCGAACACGCGGCGGCAGAGGCGGCGACGCGTGGGACGGGGCCCAGCGTCCTCGTCACGACGCAGTGGACGATCGACCTCGCCGACACCGTCGCCGCGGTCGCGGCCTCGCCGCACGACTGGCGATGGCTGCTTCGGTTCCACCCGCTCACGAAGCTGTCCGAACGCCGAGCCTGGGAGGCACGGTTCCGGGAGACCGGACACCCCGGTGTCGAGCTCGACGCGGCAAACCGCCTCCCGCTCTATGCACTGCTCGCCGCGGCCGACGTGCACGTCACCGGGTTCTCTTCCTGTGCGCTCGAGGCGTTGGCCTTCGGCGTGCCGACGACTTTGACCCACCCGACCGGGCACGCGTGCTACCAAGAGTACGTCGAAGACGGGGTGATGGTCGCCACCACCGAGGCTGGTCTGGTCGAACGAATCACCGAGACCGTCGCAGATTCGGACCTCCGAGCGCGATGCCGTGCCGCGGCCGCTGACGTGTTCGCCGAACCCCCGCAGGCCGTCGGTGCCCTCGAGTCGCTGCTCGGCAAGGACAACGCGGCGTGACGTTCCAACGGCAACGGTCGCGTGGAGCGAGTTGCCGCGTCTTCCTCGGCAGGTGCCGGTCCACGCGAACCGCACGGACGGGAGAATCGGTACGGCTTCGCCCGCCGATGTGAATTCCCCGACCGCCGGAGTCAGCCGACCGGCGAGACGTGCCGGTCCGGTCGATGAGAGTCGTGTACAGCGGGCGCCGAACTCTCTCCAGCCGACCGACCCACCGGAGCCACCCTCCGCACGGCCGGCCGAGTTCTCCGTCCGACAAGCCCCCCTCATAGACGGAAGGAGTGACTCCTCATGACCCGAACCGACGTGCTCGTGCGGAACGAGTTTCTGACGTGGCTCAAGGATCGGTTGCAGGAGGAGGCTGAACGCAAGGAGCAGACGGCCCGGAAGCGAGACGAGCCCTTCACGCTGTCACGGATGAAGACCGGCGTGTTCATGGGACTCTCGCTGGTTGCCCTGGCCGCCTCGTCGATCCTCTGATCGATCGGCGTACGCGGGCACGAGATCACGCGACGGGGAGGCCGACCACGGTCTCCCCGTTCTTCGTGCGCGAACCGAATTCGCATCCGCCCGTCGCTCGGCTACCATGACTCACGCCCTCGACTCCTCGCCCGCACTCCCTCCCATGACCCTCAGCGAACTCCCGCTCGGCTATTGCACCAACGTCCATCCGGGCCGCACGGTCGCCGAGGTCGAGCACGGCCTCGACGAGTACACGCTGCCGGTCGCCGCCGCCTGCGGGGAGAAGCTCGCGGCCGGCCTCTGGTTGGCGCGGTCGGTCGTCGACGAACTCTTCGAGTTCCCCGGGCGATGGGACCACTTCACGGCCGGCGTACACGAACGCGGCCTCGTCGTGTACACCCTGAACGCGTTCCCGTTCGGCGACTTCCACTCCGAGCGCGTCAAGGAGAACGTCTACGTCCCCGACTGGACCGAGCCCTCGCGGACGACCTACACGGTCGACTGTGCCGCCGTCCTCGCGCGACTCCTGCCGGACGGAATCGACGGGAGCATCAGCACGGTGCCGCTCGGTTTCAAGGGCTTCGACCACCCCGACGACTTCGAGGCCCGGGCCGTCGAGCAACTCGTCGCAGCCGCCGGGGCCCTCGCCGCGATCCGCGAGCAGCACGGCCGCACCATTCGCCTCGCGATCGAACCCGAGCCGCTCTGTCTGCTGGAGACGACCGACGA
This sequence comes from Planctomycetaceae bacterium, assembly GCA_028284885.1. Lineage (GTDB taxonomy): Bacteria > Planctomycetota > Planctomycetia > Planctomycetales > Planctomycetaceae > JANQQW01. Next base: position 10,674 of record JANQQW010000321.1, on the reverse strand, counting down.
GGCGATCGGTTTCTTCGACCGACTCCGGTCGAAGGCCGACGAACTCGGTGCCGGCGACGTCGTCCGTGAGCACGTCGGCCTCTGCTACGACGTCTGCCACCAGTCGGTCGAGTTCGAGGACGTGGCCGCGTCGATCCGCGCGATCGACGAGGCCGGCATTCGGATCAACAAGGTCCACGTCACCTGTGCAATCCGACTGGAGAACCCGTCCGACGCCGAGGCACGGGCGACGCTCGCCCAGTACGTCGAGCCGAGGTACCTGCACCAGACGACCGCACGCACGGCCGACGGTCGCGTGCTCCGCGAGGTCGATCTCTCGACCGACCTGACCGGATCGCCGCCCGACGAGTTCCTCGCCGCCGACGAGTGGCGGATTCACTACCACGTTCCCGTGAACGCCGAGAGTCTCGGACCGCTGTCGACGACACGGGGCGACCTTCGCGTCGCCCTCGCCGCCGTCCGTGACCTGGACTACGCGCCGCACCTCGAAGTCGAGACGTACACTTGGGACGTCCTGCCCGGGGCCGCTCCGGAGAGTCTCGTCGAGGGGCTGACCCGCGAGTTGACCGCAACGCGGACGCTGCTCGACGAAGTGGCGACAAGCTGACGGCCGAGGCGATGCTCGGCAAAGACGCATCAGCCGGTTAGCATGCGACTCTCCGGGTTCCCGGAGGCCGTTTCCGCCAAGGAGTCCTCGCATGCCGCACCGACTGGTCACTCCGCTCTTGATCCTGGGGCTCTTCGTCGCCCCGGCCGCCGCCCAGAAGCCGAAGCGCATCACGGACGCCGACCTGCCTTGGCCTCCCACGCTGCCGGGCGACGTGTCGGTTGTCCCCGACACGTCGCCGCGGTTCCTCCAACCGCCCGCGGAGTTGAAGCCGGGCGTGGCGGTCGCGAAGGCGGTCCCGACAGTCGACTTCGCCTTCTTCCCCGGCCAGACCTATCCGGGCAAACCGTGGTCGAACTGGGGCGACGGCTGCGTCGCGAACGGCAAGTACTACTCGGCAATCGGCGACCACTACGCCATCGGCCGCGGCGAGGCGAAGCACGGAACCGGGACCGCCGGGGTGTTCGAGTACGACCCCGACGAGAAGTCGCTGCGGCAACTCGTCGACGTGACGAAGCTGCTCGAACTGCCGGACGGGCACTACACGCCGGGGAAGATCCACAGCCGCGTCGACCTCGGCGGCGACGGCTGGCTGTACTACTCGACCCACCGCGGTTCCCCCAAGGCGGCCAACGACGCCAACCACTACAAGGGGGACTGGATCTTCCGGACGAATCCCAAGACCGGCACCTCCGAGGTCGTCGCCGCAGCGCCGATTCCGAAGCACAGCATCCCGGCCAGCGTGCTCGATCCCGACCGGATGATCTTCTACGGCGCGACGGCCGCCGGACCGGACGCGGACAACCAGTCGATCGTCTTCTTCGCGTACGACGTGGAGTCCCGAAAGCTCGTCCACCGCAACGACGACGGGCCGGCCCGGTACCTGATGCTCGCCCGCTCGACAGGCAAGCTGTACTACGTGCCGGGTGCCGGCGACGGTCCGCTGCTGCGGTTCGACCCCGAGAAGCCGGGCAAGCCGGTCGAGGTCGGCGTGACGATTGGCATTCGGGCCGCGACCGCCGAGACGAAGGACGGCAAGATCTACACCGTCGGCCTCGGGCAGCGTTCCGCGGACGCGACCGTCTGGGAGTTCGACGTGAAAACCGAGAAGGCGAGGAAGATCGGCGAGGTCTCGGTCGGCCCGTCGGCCTACGTCGCGTCGATCGACGCCGACCCGACCGGTCGGTTCCTGTACTACGTTCCCGGTGCCCACGGGGGCGGCTACAAGGACGGCTCGCCGCTCGTCCAGTTCGAGATCGCGACCGGCAAGAAGAAGGTGATCGCGTTCCTCCACCCGTTCTACCAGGACGCGTACGGCTTCACGCCGAAGGGCACCTACAGCACGGCGGTCAGCGAGGACGGAGACAAGGTCTACGTCACCTGGAACGTCAGCCGCGGAACGAGGGCGTGGGACTGTTGCGGACTGACCGTGATCCACGTGCCGGAGTCGGAACGATGAACGCCTTCCGTGCGACCACGTTCGCCTACTTTCTTCTCCTCGCGTCGCTTGGGGTCGCCGGGGAGCCGCGGCAGAACTTCACGTTTCGCGACGTGACGCACGAGGTGGGGCTGCTGCCGCACGTCGGCGGCGTCAACGGCCACGCGGCCGGCTGGGGGGACTTCGACGGCGACGGCTGGGTCGATCTCTACGTCGGCACGTTCGACCGGCCGGGCAGCAAGCCGAACATGCTCTTCCGCAACCGCGAAGGCCGCTTCGAGCCGATCTCGGGCACGCCGACCGCGATCTCGACGCGCTCGACGGGAACGCTGCTCGCGGATCTCGACAACGACGGCGACCTGGACCTGTACGTCTCCAGCATGCCGGGGCCGCCGGGGAGTCGACTCGCCGAGCGAGCGGGCAAGCCGATTCGGGGCTGCTCGCTGTTTCGGAACGACGGCGGGACGTTCACCGACGTCTCGGCCGGAAACGGAGCCTGCCCGCCCGCTTTCGGCGGACGGAGTGCGGCCGTCCTCGACTTCGACGGCGACGGCCGGCTGGACCTGCTCGTCGGCGAGGATCCGGTCGCCGGCTACAACGGGTCCAAGACGACGAGCACGCGGCTGTTCCGGAATCTCGGCGGGCTCCGGTTCGACGACGCCACCCGGAAGGCGGGCCTTCCCGCTGGCGTCCCGGGACTGGGCGTGGCCGCGGCCGACGTGAACGACGACCGCTGGCCGGACCTGTTCATCGCCTCGACGGCCGGCAACCACCTCTTCCTGAACGACGGCACGGGCCGGTTCACGGAGGCCCCCGGCAGCCCGTCCGTCTTCGCCTACGACGGGGCGAAGGGGGACAACATGGTCTGCGGCTGCTGCTTCGGCGACGTCGACGGGGACGGTCGCCTCGACCTGTGGCTCGGGCAGCACTTCGAGCGGCCGTGGGTCGAGCCGGTGCCGAACAAGCTCTTTCTCAACCGCTCGTCGGAGGAGGGCGTTCGATTCGTCGAGGTCACCGAGGAGGCGGGGCTGCCGCCGCTGCCGCTCAAGGCACCCCACGTGGAGATGCAGGACTTCGACAACGACGGACAGGTCGACCTGTTCACCTCGCAGGTGCGGTTCGCCGACGGACGACCGCACCCGATGATCTTCCGGAACGTCACGAAGCGTGTCGGCGAGCCGCGGTTCGAGGAGACGGTGCTCGGCGTCAACGCGTTCCCCACGGTCGAGGACCGGGCCGTGAAGCGAAGCGGCACGTTCTTCGAGCGGATGCTGGAGCAGAAGCTGATCACCTACGGCGCCCCCGCCCCGACGGCCGACTTCGACGGCGACGGGCGACTCGACCTCTTCGTCTGCAGTTGGTGGTCCGAGCAGAACTCGATGCTGCTCCGGAACGAGACGCAGGGGGGCCACTGGTTGCAGGTCCGCGTTCGCGGTGCGGCCAACGGTGCGGCCGGACCGGCCGTGAACCGCATGGGCGTCGGCGCCCGTGTCGTCGTCTACCGTACCGGTATGGTCGGCAACCCGGCGGGAACACTCGGGGTCCGGGAGATCGCCAAGGGCTACGGGTACGCCTCGACGCAGCCGGCCACGGCCCACTTCGGGCTGGGCGAGATCGACCGCGTCGACGTCGAGGTTCTGCTGCCGCACGGACGAGGAAGGTTCGTCGCCGAGAACGTGGCCGCGGATCGCCTCGTCACGCTCGACCAGCGGAAGCGTCGAACAATGGGTCCGGCCGGTCCGAGATGACCAATCTGCACGAGACGTGCGTGACACCGTTCCACGAGTTGCGCTAGATTGGGCGTTCTCCGGTCGAACGGGTTTCGTCGATGCCGTCGTATCGCTGCCAGAAGTGCAACAGCTGGGTCGTCGTCGATCCGGGTGCGGGCCCCTCCGTCTGCCCCTTCTGCGGTGCCGAGTACACGCCCGACGAGTCCCCCGTCGCGACGGAGGACGACTCGGGCCGCCGCATCACCGAGTCCGCGGAGACGTGGGTCGGGATCCGGCCGGCCGACACGGAGTCCGTCGAGCCCTCCGCGGGGACTCAAGCCCCCAGCGACGACGCGGCCGCCACCGTCGACGATCCGGCTGCAACGGTCGCCTCCACGACCGACCTCGTGAAGCAACGCGATCCGGGAGAGACCGTCGCCAGCGGGTTTCCCCACGGGGTTCCGGGGAGTCGCTGGCCCGACCAGGACGTGCGAGGCGTCGAGCCGCCGACGGTCGAGCAGTTCCTCGAGAGTGCCTCGGCGGCGGGCCTGAACCACGAGTCGTCGGGAGACGACTGGTCGACGATCCTCGGTGACGGGCGGGCCTACGACGACGGCCTGGCGTTCGGTCGCGAGCTCGTCGCCCGCGGCCAGCTCACGGACTACCAGCTTCGCACTCTTTGCCGGTCGAACGGCGATCCGCTCGTCGTGGGCAACTACGAACTGCTCGATCCTCTCGGCGCGGGAGGCATGGGGACGGTGTTCCGCGCCCGCGACCGCCGGCTCGCGCGAGTCGTGGCCGTCAAGATCCTCGCGGTCCACCTGTCGAACGACCCGGCGGCGCTGCAGCGGTTCGAGATCGAGGGGCTGGCGACGGCGAAGCTCGAGCACGAGCACATCGTGACGGTCTTCGACGTGGGGACGGACCGTGGCCGCCACTTCCTCGCGATGCGGTTCGTCGACGGGAAGAGTCTCGCCGACCTGCTTCGCGACGGTCCGATGGAGCCGCGCCGTGCGGCGGGGCTGCTGTCGGACGTCGCCGCCGCCGTTCAGGCCGCTCACGAAGGGGGCGTGCTGCACCGCGACCTCAAACCGCACAACGTGCTGGTGGAGCAGGCGACCGGCCGGGCACTCGTCGCCGACTTCGGGCTCGCCAAGCTGGTCGAGGCGGACGACTCGTTGACGCGGACCGGCGAGGTGATGGGGACACCGTCCTACATGGCCCCGGAGCAGGCTCGCGACTCGGGGAGCGTGACCTCCGCGACCGACGTGTACGCCGTCGGCGCCACGCTCTACTACGTTCTCACCGGCCGTGCCCCGTTCTCGGCCGCCACCGCGTTGATGACGCTGCACCTGGTGGAGAACGCCGATCCGGTCCCGCCGCGGCGGCTCAACCCGTCCGTCGACCGCGACCTCGAGACGATTTGCCTGCGTTGCCTGGAGAAGGAGCCGCGAGCACGGTACGGCTCGGCCGCGGAGGTCCGGGCGGAGCTGGACCGCTTCCTCGCCGGCGAACCGATTCAGGCTCGCCCGATCGGCCCGTTGGCTCGGTTCTCGCGGTGGTGCCGGAGGAATGCTCGACTGGCGACGGCCGGAGCGGTCGCGATCGGAGCCGTCCTCACCGCCCTCGTCGCGACGACGATCGGGTACGTCACGACCTCCGCTGCGCGCGAGCGGGCCGAGGCCGGGTACCGCGAGGCCCGGTCGGCGGTGAACGCCTTCTTCACGGAAGTCGCCGAAGAGGACCTGCTCCACCAACCCGGCCTGCAACCGCTTCGAAAGCGTCTGTTGCAACGGGCCCTCGAACACTACGAGCGGTTCCTCGACGAACGGGGAAACGACCCGGAACTGCGCGAGGAGATCGCCGACGTGCACTACCGCGTCGGCTTGGTTCTGGAGGAGATCGACGGCCCGCTGGCGGCGCTCGAGCACTATCGGATGGCGTTGCCGACACGGGTCGCGATCGCCCAGTCGGCGACGGGGGAGCAACGGACGGAGGCGAACCGGAAGCTCGGCAACACGCAGAACGCGATCGGGAACGCCGAGGCGAACTCCTCCAACTGGTTGGCCGCGATCGAGGCGTACGAGGCGGCTCTCGCGACCCGGAGCGACCTCGTCGAGCAGAGTCCGGACGACCCCGAACTGCTACGCGGCTGCGCCAACACGTTGATGAACCTCGCCATGGCGCGACAGCGGCACGACACAGCCGACGTGGACGAGACGCGGACCGCGATGGGGCGAGCCATCGAGATGCGACTCGAGATTCTCCAACGTCACCCGGACGACCGGCGGCTGCGGCGGGATCTCGCCAAGGGGTACTTCAACCTCGGCAAGCTGGAGCTGACGGAGGGGGAGCCCTCGGCCGCCAAGCAGGCGTTCCTGTCCGCGGAGGAGTCGTTTCGAAGAGTGGTGTCGCAGGACGCCCGCGACCTCGACAGCCGACTGCAACTCGTTCAGGCCGTGCGGCTCGCCGAGACGTTCGAGGAGAACGCCGACGTCGCCCGTTCCTCGCTCGAGCGTGTCCTGACGGAGATCGACCGACTCGCCCGCGAGAACCCGGACGTGGTCAAGTTCCAAGTCGAGTTCGCTCGCGTGCAACTCGTCTACGGCGAACTGCTCGTGAGGCAGCAGTCGTTCGAGCGGGCGTCGGAGCACCTCGGCTCGGCGGTCGCGGTTCTCCAGCGCGTCGTCGAGGCGGACGAACCGACCGCGGTCTCCTGGGAGACGCGTCGGGATCTCGCCGCCGCCCTGCGGACCGCGGCTCTGGCGGACTTCTTCCTGAACCGACGCGACGAGGCGCGAGAGCGACTGCTCCGCGCGCGAGACGTTCTCGTGTCGCTCGTCGCCGAGGGGCACGCGGTCCCGTCGGTCGACGGGGCGCTCGACGAGGTTCGCCAACTGCTGGAGGGACTCGACGCCGTCGAGGAGGAGAAGGCCTCGTCCGACGGGCCGGCCGGCCCGTGAAGCCCTGCCGGTCGTAACGTTCGGGTGGACTCTGAGTGCGAGTGTCGCGTCGGACGTCCTTCGTGGCCGATGTTCACGAGGAAGCGATGCGCTTCGCCCCGGCTCGCACTCTCCTCAGGCGGCTTCCCGTGAACGTTCACCGTGCACTCGTCGTGTTCGTCTTCTGTGCGGGCGTCGTGTCTGTCGGACCTGTGCTCGGGCAGGAGGGGCAACCACCGGTCGTCGAACAGCCGGACTCGGGCCAGCCGCCCACAGACCCGGTGGACGACGTCGATTCGGTCGATCCGCCGCCGCGCCCGCCGGCCGTCGATCTTCCGCCGCTCTCGACGAACCCGTTCCAAGACTGGCTGCGGGGACCGCGTAGCGTGCGCGAGCGATCGCGAAGCCGGCTGGCGTCCGCACCGGACATGTTCGGCGACAGCCTGCGACGTGGAACGGTCGGGCTCGGCGGGCTGGGCACCTCCTTCGCGTCGTTCCCGATCGCGGGGTCCGGTGCGGTCAAGATTGCGGAGAACGGCAACGCCGGAGTGAAGAACCGGTTGATCTTCGACGTTCGACACTTCGACGCCGGAACCGAGTTCCTCGACGGCGGGGCGGCGACCGACCGCGGCTTCCAACGCTACACCTTCGGGTTCGAGAAGGCGATCGACGACTCACGCTCGATCGGTGTGCGGATGCCCGTCGTCGCCGGCGGAGACGTCGATCCGACGGTCGTCGACCCCAATCAGGGTGTGCTGTTCGACTTCGGCGGAATCCAGTCCGTCACGCTCCTCTTCAAGCAGGAGTTGGAACGGAGCGAGACACTCGTCGTCTCGACGGGACTCGGCCTCGGCGTCCCGGTCCAACACGACACCGAGATCTTCGAGCCGACCACGCGGTCCGACCTTCGTGTGCGCCCCGAGGCCGTCCACTTTCAACCGTTCGTCGGTTTCCTGGCGACGCCGACCGACGACTTCTTCCTTCAAGGATTCCTCCAGTTCGACTTCGCCTCGACGGGCAACCCGGTCGACCGGTCGATCCGCGGCACGACCGTGAGCCTCGGCCGGCTGAATCCGCAGTCGCTGATGTTCGTCGATCTCGCAGGAGGCGTCTGGCTGGTTCGCAACGACGTCGGTCTTCTGCGCGGCCTCGCAGGCGTGGTCGAGTTCCACTACACGACCACGCTGTCCGACGCCGACGCGGTCGTGGACAGCCAAGGGTCGGGACTGGCGATCGGAAACGACGCGAACCGAGTCGATCTCGCCCATTTCACGACCGGCCTGCACTTCGACCTCGCGGGCGACACCGCCGTCCGGTTCGGCGTCGTTCTCCCCGCGAACGACGGCTTCGACCGCGTCTTCGACGGCGAGATCGTCGGTTCGGTGATCAAAACGTTCTGACCGCAGCGGGCCCGACCGGCACCGACAAACGAACCTCTTGACCACTACTGATTTTAAGTATACATTCCTGCTTTGGGTTCCGAAGCAGGCAAGGTCGTGCAGCAATCCACGTCGAAGAGAGCCGAGACGATCGCCCGTCTCGAGGCCGCCATTCGACGTCGCGAGCACGGCGGTCGGCCCCGTGCGGCCTCCAGTTCTCACCGTTTCCACGTCGAACCCCACTCGCTCGTCGAGTGGCTCGGAGACGGTGACGGCAGTGGCGTGACCACGCTGGCCCTCGCCCTCGGGCGGACCGCGAGCGAGGGACAGACCGTGCTGGTCGACGAGTCGCGGGTGCTGCACCCGCCGGCTCTCCTGGAGATCGGCCTCGATCTCCACGAGGGGCTCGTCCTGCGACCGAGAGACCCGCGCGAGGCGATGTGGGCCGCCGAGCAGTCGCTGCGGAACCCGGCGGTCGGGCTCGTGCTCTGGCCGGTCGACCGGCTCCGTTCGCACCAGGGACGCCGGGCCAAGCTGGCGGTCGAACGGGGCGGCGGGGTCGGACTGCTCGTCCGGCCGTGGCGGGCCCGGAAGGAGGCGTGTTGGGCGGACCAGCGGTTCCTGGTCTCGCCACTCCCCAGTGTGGCCGCGTCAGGGAACCGACGTTGGCGAATCGAGGTCGCGTACCGCCGCGGGAGCGTCCCCGGCGAGACGTTCGAGGCGACGTTGAACCATGAAACGGGTCGTGTCTGCGTGGTTCCCGAACTGGCCGCTGCAACGTCTTCGCGACGTGCCAGCTGAAGGCCTGCTGCTCGTCACGGTCGAACGGGAACGGCAACGCGTCGTCGCCTGCTCGCCGGACCTGGAGCGTGCCGGCGTCCGTCCCGGCATGTCCGTCGCCGACGCCCGCGGACTCTGCGGTGACGGCCCCCGCACCGTCGAACACGACCCCGCCGCCGACGCGACCGCCCTCGAGTCGCTGGCCCGTTGGTGTCACCGCTTCTCCCCCGTCGTCGCCCGGGACGGCGACGACCGGTTGCTGCTCGACGTCACCGGGTGCCCCCACCTGCACGGCGGCGAACGGCCGATGCTCCGCACGATGCGAGAAGCCCTCGCCGCCCGCCGCCTCGACGGGCGACTCGCTCTCGCCGACACCCCCGCCCTCGCCCGCGCGGTCGCCGGCTTCGGACGCGGCACGAAGACGGTCGTTCCGTCCGGAACCGGGCTCGCCGCCGCCCGGCGGCTCCCCGTCGAGTCGCTGCGGCTCGCTCCCGCGACCGTGGTCGCACTCCGCGAACTCGGCGTGACGACGGTCGGCCAGCTCGACCGGCTGCCACGCTCGACGTTGCCGGCCCGGTTCGGTTCCGAGATCGCCCACCGCCTCGACGAGGTCGCCGGCCGACGTCCCGAGACCGTCACGCCCGTCCGACCGCTCGAACGGCTCCGCGTCGGTCGCTCGTTCGAGCCTCCGGTCGTCGGCCGCGAGCAGGTCGAACACGTCGTCGGGCGGTTCCTCGGCCAGCTCCTCGAACGGCTCCGCGCCCGCCGCGAGGGAGTCGTCCGACTGACGATCCTGCTCCAGGCCGAGAGTGACACGACCACTCTCGAAGTCGGCTGCGCTCGCAGCATCGACTCCCCCGACCGGTTGCGGCGGCTCGTCGGTCTGCGGTTGGAGCGGACCGACCTGCCTTCGGAGGTGAGCCGAGTCTCCATGGAGGTCGCCGAACGCGCCCTGCTCGGCTGGCGACGGCAGACCCTGTTCGCCGAAGACGAGCACGCGTCCGAGTTCGACGACCTCGTCGAACGCCTCTCGCTGCGGCTGGGGGAACGATCCGTGCTGCGTCCCGAGCTCGTTGCCGACGCCCAACCGGAGCGAGCCTTCCGCTGGCGTTCCGCGCTCGAGGACGTGGACCGGTCCGCCGAACCGGCCGTCGGTCTCGTCCCCGGCCGGCCGTTCGCGTTGCTGGCGCGACCACGACGTCTCGCCGTGGTCGAGGACGACGACGGGAGGCCCGAGCGGTTCGAGGCGCAGGGACGCACGCACGTCGTCGGTCGAGTCTGGGGGCCCGAACGGATCGGCACGGGATGGTGGCGCGAGCCCTCCGTCCGCCGCGACTACTTCCGCGTGGAGACGACCACGGGCCACCGTTTCTGGCTGTACCGCACGCCTAGCGGGGCCTGGTTCCTGCACGGGAACTTCGACTGATGCCCGATCCGCCACCGCCGAAGTTCAAGCGGCCCGCGCCGGCCTCGGTCGCCCGTCGTCCCACCGGCGCGGCGTACGCCGAACTACACTGCCGCACGAACTTCTCGTTCCTGGAAGGGGCCTCGCACCCGGACGAGCTCGTGCAGCGGGCCGCCGAGCTGGGCCACACGGCCCTCGCGATCACCGACCGCAACAGCCTCGCCGGCGTCGTCCGCGCCCACGTCGCCGCGAAGGAGGTCGGGCTGAAGCTCTTGGTCGGAGCCGAGATCACCCCGCACGACGCCCCGCCGGTCCTCCTGTTCGCGACCGACCGTGCCGCCTACGGCCGCCTGTCGCGGCTGATCACCGTGGGCCGTCGCCGCGCGGAGAAGGGGGCGTGCGAGTTGTCGTTCG